>JBAKGE010000070.1:0-10936 GCA_037191085.1 Porphyromonadaceae bacterium
TTACCTATCTAATTCGGATTGCCACTCACTAATTTGTCTATTGGCTAGTAAGTCCATAGCAATCCTAGAATTGTCATACTCTGCCTTGATTTTTTCAAATTCAGCTTTTGAAATATCTCCATATTCAAATAGCTTTTTATTTCGCAAGTAACTATCAGAAACACTCTGTAATCTTGTTTGAAGTTCAAAAAATTGAGACTTATAATAACTAAGCGACTTCCTATAGGCTGGAGACGACAACGGGAAGTTTGAACCATTGACTTCCTTCATATCAGTCCCGATAAGATATTGGAGGTCTCTTATATAATCAGACACTTCATTAAGTCTGTTAGCATACTTAGAGCGTTCATTCTGTATTTGGTCAGCGTTGAGCAATAGTATTGTATCACCCACTCTGACCTTGTTATTCTCTCTTACATAAACATCATCCACAAATGCACTATATGGGCTATTTACAACCACTCGCTCCCCTGGTGATTTGGCAATGCCTAAAGCTGTTACATTGACATCAACCTTAACAATAAAACTCAGAACAAAGACGATCAAAACGACAACTAGAACGACAGTATAAATTATATGTGTAGAAACACGATTGTCCTTAATAAGCTTCTCCGAAGAGTTTTCTATTATATCAATAGGAAATATCTGCTTACTCATAACCTAATTATTTATATAAGATTGCCCCTTGTAGTAGTTGAGCACCCTTGTTTTGACTTGTAGATTTAGCCGAAAGTACACATACTCAAGCTCCGCCTCCAAAAGTTGATTATTTGACGACTGCAACTCAAAAAGACTAATCGCCCCCTCCTCAAACTTCCTCATAAGAGATGCATTTGCCGTGCGCGTAAGCTCCAAATTTTTCTCAGACAACTTCGACTGTGTACCTAAAGACTCCAGCTCACTTTGAACTTGTAGTATCGTGGCTTCAAGACCATTCCTATACTCCTGAAGATTATGATTAGAAATGGCAAGGTTGCTTTTTGCCTTGACAACCTCATGCTTTCCGCGAAAACCATTAAAGATGGGAAAAGAAATAGTTACACCCACAAAGTAACTAAGATTATTTCGAAGTTGATGTCTCATAGAAGCCATTTCATTAGAACTATTTTCCAATAACGCATTGAAATTGCTTCCGACCAATCCATTTAAGGATAGCGATGGATAATTATACTGCTTTGCCACCACAAGCCCATCCTCCTTTGTTTCCACTTCCTTGGCTAACTTTCTAATATGAAGATTATTATCAAGATATGATTTAACCTCATTATTACTCTCTTTGAGATCAATAGAGACAGCCACAATCGGTATATCCTGAACTATCATCAACGTGTCACCGACTGGAAAGTTCATCACTCGTTTTAGCTCTATAAGGCTCTTGTCGTATTCAAGCATAGCCTTAGACACCTCCAGCTCTGCTTTGGATAATGCTGCTCTCACCTGCGACAAATCTGAAATAGAACTTCCTCCTAAGTCATACATCCTTTCGAGTCGCTCAGTTTGGTAAGCATAGCTCGCTACCATTTTCTTTCGTTGCGTTACTACATACGAGTTGTACAGAGTCTCGAAGTAGGCAATCATCGTTTTCTCTGCCACCTCCTCACGTGCCAATTGAATATTCAGCTGTGATATTTCTACATTCCTTTTAGATGCCTTACTATTGTATGCCAATTTTCCTCCTGAGTAGAGAGGCATTTGGAGTTTAAGAGCATATACATTCCCAAACAATGGATTAAACTTGGGTATGCTGGTAAGGCTTTCCCCCTTGGCTGAATTATTAAAGGTCATGGACACATCTGTCGAAAGATCAACAGTTGGGAAATAAGCCCAATACGATTGGGATCGTTCGGAATCGGCTACCACACTATTCTCCCTCTCTACTTGGACTTTTGGGTGATGGCTTACAGCATAATTAATGCATTCATCCAACCCCATAGTCACTTCTTGAGCAGAAGAAAATAGAATAGGACAAAGAAAGAAGATAAAGGAATTAAAGACTTTCCTCATAAACATATACCCATGAACAAGAAAACACAACATACATAGCAAAGGCTAAATAACACTAGACATTTGCGAGTGAAATAGCCTTTTGTAAACCTCCGAACTCTCCATTAAGTCGGAATGCACTCCTTCTGCCCCCACATGTCCTTCGTCCAATACTACAATTTTATCAGCATCAGTTATAGTCCCCAATCGATGGGCGATAATCAATATCGTTCGCCCCTCCTGCTTCATGCTCACGATGGCATCTTTTACATACTGTTCACTCTTGGAGTCTAGAGCCGAAGTAGCTTCGTCCATCACCACCACTTTGGGGTTTCTATATAGTACTCTAGCTATAGCCAATCTCTGCCTTTGTCCTCCACTAAGTTTTACACCATTCTCACCTACATTAGTCGCAAAACCATTAGGCAAATTCTGGATAAAGTCAAGGATTCCAATAGAGCTACACACATCTACAATTCTTTGGACGTCAGGTATACTATCACCCAAAGCAATATTTTCAAGAATTGACCCCTCGATTAAATCTACTTTCTGTGGCACTACACCGATAATGTTTCGCAAAGTTCTATTTTCAATATGCTTAATATCAACCTCCCCAATCTTGATGCGTCCTTCGGTCAAGGGATATAGATTTTGTAATAAAGAGGCAAGGGTAGATTTCCCCGATCCACTCTCTCCTACAATCGCTGTAATGCGACCTTTTTCTATTTGCAAATTAAGATTCTCAAATATCTTGGCACGTGTTCCATAGGAAAAAGAAACATTCTCGAAGCTAATGTCTCCTACATGATCATCACCAATCCTTATTTTTTGATCTTCATCCTCTACTTCCAAGTCCATTATTTCAAACAAACGATCCGAAGCGATTTTGGCATCTTGAAATTCAAGGTTCATCCCAATAAGGCCACCGATAGGACCTATAAAGTACCCAATCAGAGCATAAAAAGAGAGTAATTCACCTGGAGTAATCTCATAGTCCAATACAAAAACAGACCCTGCCCACAATAGAATAATCGTAAACAACTGCGAGATGATCATGGAAGACGTACCAGCACTTAGAGCATTCACCCCAGATCTATATACGGTATTCAATAGTGCTACAAATCTTGTCTCGGTCTTAACATTTGCGAACTCTTCTACTCCAAAGCTCTTGATAGTTCGCACCACATTGATAGACTCGACAAGGTGAGATTCCAAATTCGCCGCTTCCTCCATTATCTTTCTCTGAGTTTTCTTATTAGCCTTATTGTATATCCAGTAGGTAATAGCATACAATGGAATTGCCAGCAATATTACCAGTGCCAACTTCCAATAGTAGGTAAACATCAAAGCGAAAGAAAAGAGAATAGTGAATACGCCAGTAATCAATGATATAAGTGTACCACTAATAAACGACCGCACTTTCATCGCATCTCCAATTCTTGATATAAGCTCACCAGTACGCATATTATCGAAGAACGACTGGGGCAGTCTGATCATATGCTTATAGTAACCGAGAATTAACCTCACATCTATCCTTTGCCCTACCTTGAGCATAAATAAAGACTTACAATAGTTGATAAAAGCACTAAGAGCAAGGACTACCACCATAACAACTCCCATAAGGTTCAATAAGTTGTTGTTCTGATTGGGAAGCACATAATCTACAATCTTTTGCACAAATATAGAAGTACCCAATCCGAGTATAGTGTATATAAGTGCTCCAAATATTGATTGGACGATGACCCCCTTGTGAGGCTTCAGCAAATATAACAACCGACTAGTGATAGAAATTTTCTTATCCTCTTTCCTAAAGACCTCCTCATCAGGCATCATAATCACCAAGACACCAGTCCACCTCTCTCCAAACTTAGCTAGCGACCATTTCTCCAGCTTTCCACTAGCTGGATCCATAATCTGCACCCACTTATCAGTGACCTTATATATCACCACATAATGTTGCAACCTACCATCAATAATAGTATGAGCAATTGCGGGCAAGGGTATCTTTCCAAGCGGCTCTAGATTTGGGGTGCCATCCTGCCTCAGAGACTTCACCGCTTTGGTCATAAAGCCGATCTTCTCCGCTGCTGTGATTAGCCCCAATACATTTGTACCCTTTCTGTCTGTTGATGCCATTTGTCGTATTCGAGCAATAGGCATCGACAGACCATAGTGAGCAGAGATTGATGCTAGGCAAGCAGCACCACAATCTGTTATATCGTGTTGCTTTATCTCAATTACACTCATAGACTAGGTGTAAAGATTAGTTCGTACACAAGAGGAGTCGCATTTATCATCAAATGCACCATGAAAATCGTAGCAAATGGGTGCCTCCCTTGCCTTAAATGATATCCTGTCATAAGGAGAACTCCTGGGAAAAAAGCAAATAAGACATATAATATTGAGTAAATATGTAGCAAAGAGAAGATAATACTACTAACAAGAATAATAAGCCATATCCGCTTTCGGAAGAAGTCAATCTTATTTAGCAAATAATAAGGGAGAGCTTGAAATAGTGCGGTCTCAATTAGCGGTGCTACAAGAATCACAGATACAAAGTCGAAGACACTTTGAGACGGATCAAAGTTTTCTCCTGATAAAGATGTGGGACTAATAACCTTAATTAACTCATTAAATGAAACGTTCCAAAGACAACCAGCAGCCCAAAGAATGCCAACAAACAATGGTGTATGTACATTTGAAAGCCAACTAAAAAACTTGGTCATAATTTACGTTAATAATAGAAAAACACTTGAGGAAGACAAAGACATTTCATCCTCCTCAAGTGCCTCCTTTTTTTACAACAATTCTAATTTCTCACTATTAGAATAGCAAACGCTAAAAAAAGAACTGTATAATTAGTTAGTAAGCGTGGGGCAAACCACCATTTTCAACGATCATCTCAACGTTTTTATCAAAAACATATTTAGCGGCTTTACCAACAGCATTGAGACCACGACCAACGCCATACGAAATCCAATACCAAAGAGATTCACCCCCATTGTACTCTACACATTCATTGAGGGTTAAGTCTTCAACTCCATCAATTTGTGATTTTTCAAAGAAACTCAATCTTGACATACTTTTATTTGTCACTTTATAATTTAAACATTACTAATACTAAGATGTCTGTACTCATCACTCTCACTAGATACCTAATTTTTGAAAAAATCGATAATATATCTAATGATGTCTGGTCCATACGAAAGAATTACGTAGAGCAATGCTGCCGTAACCAAAAGTAAAAAAAATGAGGAATTCGACATCTTGGACTTTCTCTTTGCTCTAGTGTCTTGGTTTTCTTCCATTAATCCCATCACTCAAACCTTCTCTGATGTCTTGCCAATTGTCTATCGCACTAATAACAAGTGCTACGAGTAGCCCACCAGCGATCACACCTATTCCTCCAGTAACTTCTCTCTCTTCTTCTTCACGCATGGATTCCAGGCCCACAACATTCAGTTCGATTTCTCTCATCTTCTTAATCTTCTTAGTTATAAATCAAAGTTTAACTTCACTTGACAAAGGTAAAAAAAAGAGGGAAAACGACCAATTTTTTGAGCAACTATCTCGTATTTTTTTTCAGTAGTAAGTGCAATGCGGATAGAATACGCCTATAGGTTTTAATTTCTAATGTTGATTGGGTTAGCTGTGAAAGGAAAAGTTTTTTAAAGTTGTCGTAGGTGTAATTAGTATAATACTTCCCATAAACTAGACAGTTGTAAAAAAGTTATATTTGAGTATTAATCATTCACAACAAGACAAAGAATAAGTTTATGGGACGTAGAAGTAAATACAGCTCCAGCTTTAAGGCACAGGTCGCCTTAGCTGGTTTGAGGGGCGAGGAGACGATACAGAGCTTAGCGAAGCGATATGAGGTTAGCCCAAGCAAGATAACAGAGTGGATGCGAGAGCTTGAAGAGAAAGCAGCACAAGCTTTTGAAAAGCCCTCTGATAATGCTAGAGACCTTAAGAAGGTAGAGAGCGAGAATAAGCGACTTTTGCAGAAGGTTGGACGGCTTACGATTGACTGCGATTTTTTTGCGACTGCCTGCGAGGAAGCAGGACTCAAAGTGAGATAATTGAGATGGAGAGTCATCGCCCCGCAGGCTTAAGTCGAAATCGCTTCTGTGAGTACATGAAGCTTAACCGCTCAAGCTTTTACTACAAGCCTAAAGGAGAGAGTGAGGAGAACCTCAATATGATGCGCATTATTGATGAGTACCACACGGAGCATCCCACCTCAGGAGTTGTACATATGCGTGATATGCTGAGACTGAGAGGCTACTCGGTAAATGAGAAGCGAGTAAGGCGACTGATGCGTAAGATGGACATACTGGTGATTTACCCACAGTAGAGTCTCAGTAAAGGTACTGTAGCAAGCTACGTACATCCCCACCTACTTAGGGGACTTAAGGTAGAGCGCCCCAACCAGGTTTGGTCAACAGATATCTCCTATATCCCTATGGAGAAAGGGTTTATGTACCTCTACGCCGTGATAGATGTATATAGTCGTTTTGTAGTGGGCTGGAAGCTCTCTAATACGCTCTCAGCCAATAACTGCACCGACCTTGTGAAGGAGTGTGTAGAGCGATATGGATGCCCTGAGATTATTAACTCAGACCAAGGAGTACAATATACGAGCAAGAAGTGGGTAGAACTATTAGAGGAAAAAGGAATAAAGATAAGTATGGATGGAAAAGGACGTTGCAAGGATAATATCTGGATTGAGCGATTTTGGAGAAGCATCAAACAAGAGTACATCTACCTAAATCCAGCTGATACAGTTGCAGAACTACGACAAGGAATAGGGAAATGGATACAGTTCTACAACTATGAACGACCTCATCAAAGTATCACCAAGCTACTGCCTGCCATGCAGTATGGGATAGCAGTAGCTGCATAAAAATCACCAATAATGATGAAAGAAAAAATAAATAAGTACATTTGTAACAGTGGAAGAAAAAACACAAACCCGTTGTCTAAAAATGGGGAGTACTATACGAGAGCTCCGAAAATTGATTGTAGAATAACCCCTCTATGGGGCTTTAGTAAATACAGCAATCTGCTGGCTATAGAAATATTTTCTGATCCTTTTTTAAAACTCCCTTCTTCGGGCATCATGACAACAAGAACTCCTGTCCATAGAGACTCGAATTTTTGCAACGACCATTTTTCCAATTTACCGATGGCTGGATCCATAATTTGAATCCATTTATCTGTGATTTTATATATCACTACATAATGCTGAAATTTTCCGTCAATAATGATATGTGCGATAGAGGGCAAAGGTATTCTATGGAGAGGTTCTGTGTTTGTTGAGCCATCTTGCTTCAATGACTTAACTGCTTTGGTCATGAAGCCGAGTTTTTCAGCTGCGGTGATCAACCCCAAAACATTTGTTCCTTTTCTATCTGTTGAAGCCATTTGCCTAATTCGAGCAATAGGCATTACTAACCCATAGTGAGTAGCAACAGAAGCAAGACACGCTGCGCCACAATCTGTTATATCATGTTGCTTTATTTCGATTTTGCTCATTTGATTCCAGAAAAAAGGAGTTCGTAAAGAAGAGGCGTGGCATTTATTGAAAAATGAACTGCGGATATGGAGAGAAAAGGATGTTTACCTTGACGTAAATGATAACCGGCAACAAGAAGGATTCCCGGTATAAAGGCAAATACAGTGTATATTACTGAGTAAAAATGTTGCAAGGCAAAAAAGAGACCAGAGACAGCAATAATAAGCCATAATCGTTTTCTGAAAAAACAAATCTTGCACAACAAATGATATGGGAAAGCCTGAAAAAGAGCAGTTTCAACTAATGGTGCTACGAGGATTACAACTATATAATCATAAACACTTTGAGGAGATTCAAAGCTACCTTGCGAAGATAGTTGCACATTGCAAATCTTGATTAATGCCTCAAAGGAAATATTCCATAAGCATCCGATAAACCAGAAAATGCTTATGAATAATACCATTGGTGCATCAGCCAACCATTTAAAAGCCCTGTTCATTGTATTGTACCTTCATCAAATAGCACCTGAGAAGTTAATGGATTTTTAACTTACCCAAGTGCTAATAGATTATCCACAGATCTATGTTCCCAATAGATTCCTGTAGGTTAATATTTAAAGAGTTTATTTGAAAGGCATTGTTGAAGCATGTCCTCCTTTTACCATTTCTGTATGCATCTCCCACGCGTATGCAACCCCTCTCCCAACGGAACCTACACCATACGCGATCCAATACCACAGGGATTCACCTCCATTATACTCAACAATTTCATTGAGAGTGAGTTCTTCAACACCGTTCATTTCGGAAATTCCAAGTAAATCTAATTTTTCCATAATCATTTTTATTTTTAATATTATTATCCTCGATCCTACCCCCTAGAAAAAACACTAACGATTCCTCGAACAATATCAGGGCCATAAATAATCATCACATAAGCTAAAAGGCCCACGACCACAGCGCCCCCAAATGAGACGAAAGACATTCTTTTTTTTCTTTTGCCCTTAATGTCTTGGGGAGCGTCCTGCATAACCATCACTGAATCCTTCCCTAACATCCTGAAACTCCGTTATCAAGGTACTTAGTGCTACTGCAATCAACGCAATAGCAAATGGTCCGACCCCTCCATTCACAGATTTAACTTCTTCTTCGCGCAAGGGTTCCAAGCCCGCCACATTTAATTTAAACTCTTTCATCGGCTTTAGTTTTAATTAAATTCGAAAAAAACGTCACTCAACCACGGCATACTCTCATAATTTCGGAGTTTCCACAATCCTTAACTCAAAGAGGATGCCGTTATTGCTAATCTCCTCGCAATGGTACGGATAAAAATTGAATACGCCAAAATTTTCACGATATATTCTCGTAGTTCTTGAAGTTTCCCCTGTTTTCCCGTTATTTCCCCTCCTTTGAAGATGTGAGCATATAGCCCATATATTTGATGTTCGATAACGAATAACTTATTTAAAAACAAAAGAATTATGGAATCGAACAACAAAGACAATTATGTACTGGTCTTGGAAGACCGCACGGAAGTAAAAAATGAAAAAGATGCGGGTAAACTCTCTGTGGTTTCGGGTATCGACGAGGAGGGCAACCTCAGAACCGTTGGAGCCGAAGCCGCCAATCAGGCAGCGTTCTTGAAGTTCAACAGCAAAGACGGTCTGCTGAAAAACTTTATGATCAACTTCCTGAAGCAGTTTAATAACCCGACTCATTTCGGGCTGTACAAGGTCTTGACAAACAATGTGGAACAGGGTGTAGAGAATCTCCGTACAATGCTCCAAAGCCGAGAGAAGCCCGAAGCACAACAGCAGTTGGCTGAGATGGGTGTACGCTTTGAGGATTTTTTACCCGTACAGAAGAATACTACTGCCATCGACCCCGAAACGATAGACTGGAGGATGCTCGACAGCCTTAGTCTTTCCCGTGAGCGTTTGGAGCAAAGCGGAGAACTGGGGAGAATGCTCAATTGGCAGAAAAGTAACCTCGTAACAATTGCCGTACCGGTCAGCGACACGACCATCTATACGGAGGCTCGTTTGGCCTTCCGCACAGACGAAAACGGCAATATCGGCTTGGCTATCCATTCCATACGCAAGGAGCCACAACTGAACTTCCCCTATATGGGCTACGAATTCTCCCCTGAGGAGAAGGAACAACTACTCACCACGGGTAACCTTGGCAAGACGATTGAGGTGACACCCAAAAACGGGGAGCCTTTCTCCGCCTATGTTTCCATTGACCCACAGACCAACGAATTGGTTGCCTTGCGCGCCGACCGAGTGGTCATACCCCAAGAAATCAAAGGGGTGAAGCTCTCAGATGAGCAATACAAAGCCCTTGTGGAAGGCAAAGCGGTAAAAGTGGAAGGCAAAGCGGTAAAAGTGGAAGGCAAAGCGGTAAAAGTGGAAGGCAAAGCGGTAAAAGTGGAAGGGATGACCGCCAAGAGCGGAAAGTCCTTTGATGCCACGCTTCAGGTCAATGCCGAAAAGAAAGGCATCGAGTTTATCTTCGGAGAACGTAAGAGTTTCAAAGAACGTCAAGAGCAGAGACAGGGACAACCGCAGCAAGGCGCACCCCGCAAACTCTGCGGTCTTGAACTCACGGACAAACAGCGTGAAGCCCTCGACGGTGGCACTACGCTTTATCTGAAGAATATGGTCGATAAGGAGGGCAACTCCTTTAATGCTTACGTCCGTATGGACAAGGAGCAGAACCGTCTACGTTTTTATCGGTGGAATCCCGACAAGAAGCAGAGTTCCGGTAAAGTTGAAGCCGTAGCAGAAGAACACAAGACGCAAGTTGCTGTCAATAATGACGGCAAGACCAACGAAGCCACCAAGAATGTGAAGGAGCCGCTGAAGACCGGACAAACACAGCCCACAGCTACCCAACAACAGAAGCAGTCCGAGAACAAGCAACAGAAGGCACGTGGACGTAAGATGTAACCTTTAATTCTTTTACCATTTATGACAACTTGTATTATCGCAGAGAAACCCTCGGTAGCCCGAGATATTGCCCGCATTGTCGGGGCAACGGTCAAACAGGATGGATATTTGGAAGGTAACGACTATCTCGTTACTTGGGCAATGGGACACCTCGTTACCCTTGCCATGCCTGAAGCCTACGGTTTTTCTTCCTACAAAGCCGAAGATCTGCCCATTTGCCCCAATCCTTTTGGGCTTATTGTCCGCCAAGTTCGCAAGGAGAAGGAGTATATATCCGATCCGGCGGCATTGAAGCAACTCAAAGTGATACGCTCCTGCTTCGACAGGGCAGACCGTATCATCGTCGCCACCGATGCAGGACGAGATTATCCAAAGTAAAAGATTATCCAAAGCTATATTTTTTATGTGCTAATTATTAGATATTTGCACTCGCTACTTCCAAAAACTACTTTGGATAATAATCCTTTATTCCTGACCTTTTAACCAAG
>JBAKGE010000071.1:0-10861 GCA_037191085.1 Porphyromonadaceae bacterium
GGTACATGTTACCTCTGTTGCTGGAGGATTTCCCTCTGCCCAGACGATGATGGAGGTCAAGGTTGCTGAGATTTCTCTTGCCGTCGCCGATGGTGCAGATGAGATAGACATTGTACTGCCGATCGGATCATTCCTTGGCGGAAACTACCAAGAGGTCAAAGATCAACTCGAGGAACAGCGTGAAGCATGTCATGGTCGCATCTTGAAGGTTATCCTCGAGACCGGTGCACTTCAGACCCCTGAGAATATACATCGTGCTAGCATTATTGCTCTCTACTGTGGTGCTGACTTCATCAAGACCTCCACAGGCAAGGGTTATCCTGGAGCTTCGTTTGCTGCATGCTACCTCATGGCTCAAGTATTGAGGGCGTACTACGAAAAGTTTGGGAAGAAATGTGGCCTCAAAGTATCCGGAGGTATCCGGACGACTGATGATGCTGTCAGATATCTCTGCATCGTCAAGGCTGTCCTCGGAGACGAATGGCTTACTCCTTCTCTTCTCCGCTACGGGGCTTCTTCGCTGGAGGGGAGCACGCTTAAGATGCTGACTAAGTAAAGAAGAGAAAAGGGATGTTGGTGTGCAGCCGAGACTACCCTGCTGAGGTTTCCTTTCGGTTGCCTCCCTCCAAAAGTATACTCGCTCGTGTGGTACTTCTCCGTCTCGTGGAGGAGGTTGCCTACGGGCGGGTATTTTCATACATGGATCTTCCGGTGGATGAACCCTCCGCCGACGTATCGGTGATGTTTCGCTTTGCAGACTATTTCCACCAACATATTGCTCCGAACTGTGAGAGCCGGAATGAGCAGTATACCTTTGACTGCG
Source organism: Porphyromonadaceae bacterium (assembly GCA_037191085.1). Taxonomy (GTDB): domain Bacteria; phylum Bacteroidota; class Bacteroidia; order Bacteroidales; family Porphyromonadaceae; genus Porphyromonas_A. The sequence continues at coordinate 824 of JBAKGE010000071.1, forward strand.
GAGAGAGTGGTACTGCTCTTCGTCTCCTGACTGCATTCTGCTCCGCTTTCCCCATTCATATCCGCCTAACAGCACATGGTCATCTCAATCATCGACCAATGCAGGAGCTCCTACACGTATTGGAGGGCTGGGGGGCTTCTTTTGATTATGAGAACGAAAGAGAGTACATGACACCAATTACCATTCACGGTACTTATCTTGTTCCCTCCCCTGATGACATCCTCGATACTAATCAGTGGCGAAGTAGTCAATTTGTGAGTGCGTTAATCCTTATCGCCCCCTTGGTTGGCTCTGATTTTTCGATTCTCAGGGACGCTAATTCGCCTTCATCCAAGTATATTCAATTGACTATAAGTGTGATGAGGTCTTTTGGCTACGATATTAAATGGCACGCAAATAAGATAAAAATAGCTTATTCTCCCTCCGGGAACATCTCCTCATCTTTTTTTATTGAGAGTGACTGGTCCTCTGCCTCCTACTGGTATCAGCTGATGCTCCTACACCCCGAAGTCGATGCTTGTCATCTATGTGGACTTCGTCTCGACAGTCCTCAGCCTGATGCGGCGATGGTTGAGGTATTTGAGCAATTAGGTATAAGCACAGCCTCATGTACCGACGGGGTCAAGCTCTCGAGGATCGATTCCCCTTCGCTTCGGAAACTAACGTGGGATTGCGCACAGTGCCCCGATCTTTTTCCCGCACTCTTTGGGGCCCTTTTAGGCCTCAGGTGCCCCTTTGTCATCAGTGGTCTCCGTCTTCTGCATTTCAAGGAAAGCGATCGCATACATGCGATGATTCATGGAGCCGAGATATTAGGGTATCATGGTTTCGAGGTGGATGGGGATACTGTATGTTGGGAGGCTCCCTCTGTGCGGTTTGTTCCCCATGCAGTGGTCCCCGGATTTGGCGATCATCGTGTAGTTATGGCTTTTGCCATTCTCGCCACAGCCCTTGCTGATATCTGTGTGGATATAGGGGATATAGATGCGGTGGCGAAGAGCTATCCGGATTTTTTTCGACAACTGTATCAGTAGCCCCCTGTCCTGCCACAGCAGGATTGCATGTCAGACGAATAAGGTGGAGGGAACGTATCGGAAGAAGGGATAAATTCCTCTGGGTCGTCGATTTGTCGACGTTCCAGAGGTTGATAGAGAAATCTCTGGGACATCGAGAGACCGACGACCCGGAGCTTTTTTAGGCTACACTTACATAATCTAATATGTGAAAGAAGGGAGATGAACTTACCTACAATGTGGTATATTTACTACGGATGTGTCACATTCGGGTCATAAAGACTTGGCTGGTAGATGCAAATTATATACCTTTACGCCATGAATGTACGTACTCGCCGACATATAGGGTATGGATTGTTGTCATTATTTGTGGCATACACCGTGTTCCTTATCGCCTTCTATCACGTGGATATTATCAGTGGTAGAATGGTGGCGCATGCGCACTATCAGCAGATCAATTTAGGTGATGATTATGTCCCTACGCCTGCTAAGCACTCTGCAGAGCAGCTTGTATTCCTGCATCAGTTATCCAGCATCTCGACGTTCGGTACTGCGATTATCGTGGCGATCGTGATCAGTCGCTTTGATAGGATTATTACAACCCTTAAGCAGGAGGACAATAAGATCCTGACGTCTGTATTTCAACCTAATATCTCACTACGGGCTCCGCCTACGCTCTTCTAGGAAAAACACTGATGACTATCGGGTTCATAGCTCGGTAGTACGATCTTCGACCAAATGGAAAGATAGACTCTATCTGGAGGTGGCATGTATGCCTCGTGCGGATGTATGGGGAAGAGGTTCCGTAGAGTATCTGTCTGTATTGGAATTGCTTTTGATGGTGAGAAACTCTCTGCTGTCAGCTTCGTACTCGGAATTGTACGATGATGGTATGAAGCGGCTGTTTCCTTCACTTGTCGGTATTTAACAAAAAACCTTTTTTATTTAATCTATGCAGTGCATTAAATCACTCTTGTGCGTACTCATCGCTTGTGTCGCAATTCTTGTTGGCGGCCAGTCGGTAATGGCGCAGGACGTCAGTAAACTGACGTTACAGGTACTTGAGAAGGGAACAGATGCTCCTATTCCCGGTGCCATCGTGAAGAGGGAGGGAAAAGTTTATGTAACGGACGTGCAGGGTACTTGCTCCATCCCTCTGAAGAGAGGTGAGCGCCTTGTGCTCTCCATTCATTTCATCGGCTATGAGGACATCGTGTCACGACGGTTCGATTATAAGTCGAATACTCCACTCATCATACGTATGAAACCCTCTACCGAACTCCTTGAAGGGGTTTCGGTAGAGACAGAGCGAAGGCATACCACCCAGCTACAGCAAGTGGAGGTAGTGAATCAGAAGGTGCTTGAGAGAAGTCCGGCTCTCTCCTTGGCTAAGATGCTCGAAACCCTTCCGGGTGTCAGCTCGATCAGTACGGGAAGTACTATCGCCAAGCCTGTGATACAAGGGATGCACAGTAGCCGAATTCTATTGATGAATAATGGGGTGAGACTGGAGAGTCAGAGTTGGGGTGAGGACCATGCACCGGAGATAGACCACACCGCTGCCAGCGTCGTCGAGGTGATTAAGGGTGCCGAGGCCATTAGGTACGGTTACGGTGCTATGGGTGGTGTAGTGCTCGTCAACCAGGCTCCTCTGCCTTATGGCAGCCCTAAACTCTTGGTTAAAGGATTCGCTAACTTGGGGTACTCAACCAATGGCAAGGCTCCAGATATTTCGACATCCGTAGAAGCCGGCTACAAGAACTGGGGGGCGCGACTTCATGGTATGTATCAGAAGGGAGGAGACTATTCCACTGCCCAGTATATCCTCAATAACACCGGATACAACAATATCAGCCTTTCAGGAACTTTGGGATATAGGTCAGGCAGCGTAACTGCATCTATCTTCAGCAGTCTGTACTATTCCCGAAGTGGGCTGTACTACGCCAGTAAGATTTCGGACGTGGATCAGCTGATGGCTCGCTTCTTGGCAGGACGTCCGGAGCCGGAATCTTTTTATCCATTCTCCTATAAGATAGAGCCGCCTTTTCAGCAGACTCAACACTTTACGCTCAAGGGGGATGTGATGTGGGATATCAATCAGGACCACAGCATAGAGTTTAAGCTTACGTATCAGGACAATTTAAGACAGGAGTTTGAGAATCGTAAGCAACCTAAGATCAGTTGGCTGCCAATGCAGGACCTCCAGCTCACGACTTATAGCACGGAGGCCATATGGAATGGCCGTTGGCACAAGATGGGCATGAGTACTCAAGTGGGATTGTCTGCCGTTTACCAGTATAATTACAATATTCCCGGTACCAAGCAGCCGGCATTTATCCCGAACTTCGCTGCTGCTACGACGGGCATATTTGCGGTGCATAAGGCGCGTATCGGTGATCTGCAGTGCTCCGCAGGGATGCGTTACGACTTCAGGGTCATGGATGTCAAGGGCTATACCAGTCTCTCGAGCTTTAAGTACTACGATGATTTCAAGTTGTACAGTAATTTCACGGGAAATCTTGCAGCACATTATGATTTCTCCGAACATCTCGATATGCGTGCCAATGTAGGTTGGGCGTGGCGTCCACCGGATATCAATGAGCTCTACAGCACAGGACTCCACCATGGCACATATTGGGTGGTCGGCAATCCCAATCTGCTCAGTGAGCGTGGCTATAAGGCTATCATTGGTGGACGATACAGGGACACATGGTACTCTATAGAGCCGAGTGCTTTCTTCCAGTACATCAAGGGGTACATTTATGACAGTATAGGTGAGGGCGCAAATCGATTCCATAACCATCCTAGCGGTAAGTACCCACAGTTTATTTTCGCGCAAGACGATGCTCGCTTTTTTGGAGGTGACATCACCGCTACAGTTATTCCTACTAAAGGTTTGACCCTTACAGGAAAAGGCGAGTGGATCAGTGCCCGCAATCTCACCCAGCAAACCTGGTTGCCTTTTATGCCCTCCGACAGGTATGGACTTTCAGCTGACTATGCTCTAGACTTCGGCAAGAATGACTTCTGGCACTCCTCGTTCTCCCTCAACGGTACCTACGTGACCAAGCAGAAGAGGTTTGATCCGGACAAAGACCTTGTGCCCGATTCCCCGCCGGCATATTTCCTACTTAATGCATCTGCAGAAGTGGGATGCACTCTCAGTAACGGACTGAAGCTGAAAGTGATGCTGGTAGGAGATAATGTACTAAATACACTCTATAAGGAGTATACTGATAGATTTCGCTACTATGCTCACGCCAGAGGAGCACAGTTTACGCTTAGAACGGTAATCAATATTTAAGTATCAGACATGAAACAGATAAGACTTTTTCTGCTTACTGCAGTTGGGATGTTCTTGATGTCCGGTTGCTCGATGGATGCACTCCATAAGCTTGTGAAGGCTCCAAACGCAACGATCGAACGAGATGTTCAGGGACATGAGCAGATATACACCGTACAAGCTATCTTACGGTATGCATGGTGGAGTTCTCAAAAGAAAGTGTACTTTGCCTGTGACATGAGTGATGAGAAGCATCCTATTCCTGTTTATCAAGAGATAGACATAAGCAAAGGTGATGATGGCAATATGACCATCACATCGGACAGGAAACATTTCGATGTCCTCAAGGGTGAGGGGATCTATTATGCTTTAGAATTGAAGTACTATAACCTCAATGGAAAGTTGATCAATCACCAGTTCTCTCGTTACAGTATAGACGAGAAGACGGGTCAAGCAACGGATAATTCTACACTCAACGTCCACCAGCACCTCTTCACGATACAGAATTATGCGCTCAACGGTGAGCCCATGGTTTATCCAATGACATTGGACAGTGTTTATTATGACAGGTACCTTTTCATGATGGATGAGGCCGGTAACCGCAAGTTGTGTACCAAGGTTTCGCCCTATGGAATATACGCTCCTGAAGAGGAATACGTGTCTGGACAAATGCGGTACGACAGAGAGCTTGCGATGAAGGCTATTGAGAATACCATTGGGGAGAAAGCTGTCAAACCTTATGAAGATCCCAGAACTAAGAAAGTGTATAGGCTTTACAGCACCATAGACGCTCAGGTTCTCAACGAAAGAGTTCCAGAGATATTTGAGTATTGGTACCGTGACACGGACCCTGTAGAGGAGCAACTCGGAACTATTCTAACCGATAGAGATGATCTTGGGCGTTTCCGTCCCGATGCGGTAATTTTTCTTCGTCAGAAGAGAAGTCTTGACCTTGGTGCTCCTATTGATGCACTCGGCTTTAAGGGGGTACTTCGGTTCAATAAGTCGAACATTGCTTTTCAGATGAGAATATCTGTATGTCACATTCTCACAAAGAATGGTAAGTATGACAAGTTTGGTACTTCAACCAGACTGCATAAGCATAACGACCTTCCTAATTCATGGAACAGCTTTGATATGGATTATCCTATTTCTTTCAGGGTGTTGGCTGATACTGACGGCGACCGTGCTAAGTGCGTTGAGGATATCCGTAAGTACTATCCTCAAGCAGATCCTGCTACACTCGAGAAGATGATATGGGGAACAGAGTACTTCACTAGAAGAACCCCAAAAGTAATTATGTAAGAATGTATAGATATGATGAAATGGTATAAAATACTTCCAACTCTGCTCTTTGTCTTGCTCGCGACAACCTCCTGCCACGAGTTTGTCTTCGGTAACATTAGAGTAAGCGAAGAAGACAATCCCCTTAACCACAAGAAGCTCCCCAAAACAAGTGCCGACTTGTATGAGCCACCTGTAATCACGGCGGAGATCCCCAATCCCGATCCAGACGGAGCATTCTCCGATTGGGCGACTTGTCTTATAATGATCAAGGAAGGACACCCTCACGGGGGGAGAAAGATGCACGGTAATCCTGTCTACAGTAAAGCTCCTTTTAAGCAAGAGCAGTTCGCTGTAGTACATAATGAAAAGGCCGGGATCCGTTTGGAGATGGATAAGAAAAAGAATGCCACAGACCTGGAGATAGAAGGAGGTAAACCAGGTCCGGATTACTTTCGTGTTATTGGTGGACTAAGCAAAATGTGGGGACTCTGTCTTTATTTTTTTGATAAAGAAGGAAAACTCATCAACGACAGCATTCTCAAGCACTCTGACCAGTACCAGACCTTTTTTTCTATCAGCGACTTGGATGACAAGGGTAACCCTTATGAGGTCCTTGACATCCGATTGAGGGATAGTGTCCGAGCAAACTGGAAGACCGAACAACCGATTCCTGCCAAGTCGTTCGAGGGCAGAAAAACACTTGAAGCACGTAGTGAGATCACTCCTCGACTTCTGCAGTATGCATACAGAGATACTTGGACGCATGAGGACATGGGGGATGGGGCACGGGAAATGTTCAATATGAAGCTCCTTCCGCCGCTCAAACGACAGGATTTCTACGAAGCTGATTGGGACGATCAAGATTGCGTAGGACTCAAAGGGCATTTAACCTTTGATAAGTTGTCAATGGATTTGGATATGAAGCCTTGGCACCAGCGTAATTCTAAGACTGGTTTTCTCATGACAAGGGAAGGTTCGTTACTCGCCAAGTTCTACTTAGCAGTAAGGGTCATGAAATGTGAGAAAGGCAAAAAAGCTGTCGTAAAGAAGGAGGGAGATCGGGGGAAGTCGGAGCTGATATGTGCTCCTCACAATGCCCCTAGTCCTCTTTCAGGGTGGAAGGAAATCATACGATTTAATCTTCCCATAAAGTATTTTACGAGTGTACGAGACTCTGACCCGACACAAGCGGATAAGAATGAGGCTTACTACGTACACTTTGGTCATGAAATGGGACTTACACCCGAAGAAGCATACGAAGCACTCTCCAATATTGTAATACAAGGCAATGGTATTGGAGCAGGATTCGGTGCATGGTTCCTCTGATTACTTAGAAATAAATCCGCAATTAATAACGTAATAAAAATGAAAGCAACAAACTTTTTTACACAGGGACTTATTGTCCTCGGCTTGGCATCGTTTATTCTTGTCTCTTGCCACCATGGCGAGGATTTGAGACCACAACCTCCCAAGAAAGAGCATCTCGAGAATCTCGGGTTCACAGAAATTTCATACGGAGGCTCTCTTTTTAATGAAAGAGTGAAGAGCTATTATTATTACGACAACTACATCGTAATCAGCAATCCAACCGACAAACCAATTTATCTTGATAGTCTGGCTTTGGTTATCTCATCATTCAGTGCGAGCGAATATTTGGAATTAGGAGAACATAACTTTCTTCCCACACATATTAGCGCCTCTCAGATCATGCTCTTTCCCGGTGATGGAAAGCAGTACAAGGTTGATCCCGGTAAGTCGGTTACAGTAGCTCACTATGCAGTGGATCACACAAAGCCCCGCGATTCCGAAGAGTTCATGTCATGTCCAAATTCTATTGATTTATCCAAGGCGGACTTTGAGTGGTGTACGGATAATGAGAGTCTGGAGTCATTTGGAGAGAAGAATGAAAAGGCACCAAATCTGATCACGGTCTGTAAGGATACTGAATTTGTCAGTACTCCCGAAGAAGTTACCACTTATGAAATGAAGTCAAATACAAGCGCAATGATTGCATTGGTTAAGCTTGGAACTACACTTGAAGAATTGAAAAAAGATAAGAAATATAGGGTTGATTGGCAGCATACGGATATTGCCGGTGAGCATTCGCATACCTTTGCCCATACCACACTCAAGTTACCGAACGAGTGGGTACTTGACGCTGTTGTCGTATGTCCGATGAGCGAATATAAAATGGCGATAGTGGACAAGTCTATTGATAAGGGGTACCATGGAGTTGTTGATCACGGTAGGGACAAAAAGGCTGCTGCAAATAAGGCTCTCTTCCGTAAGCATGATGGCAAGGCATTCGTGGATACGAACAACTCTACTGTTGACTTTGAAGTGAAGCAGGCTTCTCTTAAAAAGTAAACAATTTATCTCTCTCTCCCAGATGGTTACTCCGCAGGATTCGTACCTTTGTGGTACAGGTCCTGCGGAGATTTTTTGTGCGATCTTTCATCTGGGTATTTGTTCTCATCGATGGTTCCAGGTTCTTGATTAATCACAAATAGGTCAGACCAGTCCTGTTGCACCTGAGGGTACTGTCTCCCACTTCATTCTTAATACATCGGATGTAGGGATCCCGACTCCCGAGTGAGATATGTGACGCAAGCCCCCGAAAGAGCACAAAAAGCTCTGGGTCGTCGGTTTCTCGACATCCCAGAGGTCGACAAAAGAATCTCCGGGACATCGAGAAACCGACGACCCAGAGAAATTTTCTGTCTTCTCCCGTATGTCTCTTCCACCTCTTGCATTTTTGCATCCTGTGATGACCTGTGAGCCTTCTCTCTACATGCTGAGGTTCAATCTGTGAGCAGTGTATTCAGGAGGGTCTCGTCTCAGATCGGATGCTGCCGTGTTCTTACTTCCTTGTCATCTACCGGCGCCGTAAGTCAATTGACGTACCGAGTACCTCGACTCCCGAAACACAAGAAAGGTCGCAGATCACACAAACTAGTGATCTACGACCTTTCGGCGGTATGGACGGGACTCGAACCCGCGACCCCCTGCGTGACAGGCAGGTATTCTAACCAGCTGAACTACCACACCGGATTGTTCGCAAACGTTGGTTACTTCCGAATTGCTCAGCAAAGATACATAAAATCCGCAAACCTGCAAATTTTTTCTTCCCTTTCTGCCGAAAATCTGGATCTACTCCCGTGATAGCGTAGGAATATGGCGTGAGAAGTGACGAAAATTAGGTACTTGCGGGTTTGAGGAGTTAATTATTTTGCCTACCTTTGGGCACCTGTCTGTGGATGCCTATTTCCCCTATTGGGGTGTAGGGTATCCCGTGTGGAGCAACTGTATTGATTAGGATGAAATGAAATCATATCACATAAATATCCCAAACTAACTCATGAAACCAACATTATTCATATTGGCTGCAGGTATGGGGTCACGCTACGGTGGTCTCAAGCAGCTTGACGGCCTTGGCCCTAATGGTGAGACTATCATGGACTTCTCGGTGTACGATGCTATCAATGCAGGATTCGGCAAGGTTGTCTTCGTGATCCGTAAGGACTTTGAGGAGGACTTTCGCGCCAAGATTGTGTCCAAGTACGAGCATTTGATCCCCGTGGAGATTGTATTCCAGAGTGTGGACAAGCTCCCCCAGGGGTATACCTGTCCCGAGGAACGTACGAAGCCATGGGGTACTAATCATGCTGTGATGATGGCAGAGGGGGTGATCAATGAGCCTTTCGCTGTGATTAATGCTGATGACTATTACGGCCGTCATAGTTTCGAGGTGCTGGCAGACTTCCTCCGCAGTGTCGAGGGCCGGCAGAATGAGTATGCGATGGTTGGATATCACGTAGGCAATACTCTCAGCGACAGCGGAAGTGTGTCACGTGGTGTGTGCGAAGTGGATGACAGGGGCTATCTCACAGGTGTGGTAGAGCGTACGTCCATTAAGCGCAATGCAAGGGGTGACATTGCCTTTGTGGACGAGAATGGCGAGGAGATAACCATAGGGGAGGAGACACCGGTGTCCATGAATATGTGGGGCTTGACTCCAGATTACTTCGAGCATTCGAAGGAGGCTTTCCGTGCCTTTTTGGACAAGAACCTACACACAGAGAAGGGGGAGTTTTATATCCCTACAGTCATCAATGATCTGATCAATAAGGGAGAGGCCACTTGCCGTGTACTGGATACGGATTCTCAGTGGTTTGGTGTGACGTATCCGGAGGATAGGCCGGGAGTGGTGGCAAAGTTCAGAGGACTCATGGAGAAAGGTGAGTATCCAGACAATCTGTTGGAGAAGAAGTAACATACAGTACATTCCATATCATCCCATAGTCACGGCGTGGCTCCCATCGATCCTTCTACCCTTATCGCAATCATCGGGCCTACGGCGTCGGGTAAGACAGTTGTGGGTACTCATCTCGCCGATCTCCTCGGCGGTGTCGTCCTTAGTGCCGACTCGCGCCAGGTATATAGAGGCATGGAAAT
>JBAKGE010000072.1:0-10064 GCA_037191085.1 Porphyromonadaceae bacterium
AGAGTTGGACTGTGAAGAAAGCATATATCTGCAGAGGTGAACCAGCATTACCAATAGAAATAGTTAATCTGAGGGACACCTCCATAGAGGAGGTATACTTGTTTGGAGTAACCCATGATTGCAAGGCACCAACCTATAGTACCACATACAAGTATGCTATTGCCCACAAATCAAATATTGATTATAGCGATACAAAGAATGTACATCCTAAGGAGGTTGGGGAGTGTGCTAAGGAGCCTGCCACTACACGCTATTTCAAGATAGACAGAACCTCCCAAGAATATGTCGAGTATGCTAAAAAGCAAAGCATAAAAGTCGAAGATGGTTTGTCAAAAAACAAAGACTGTTTGGATAATCTTCTAATAGAGATTAACAAGCAGAAATCCACAAATGACAAGTCTGTTGACATTCTTGGTGCAGTACTTGCAGATAAGCTCAAAACATACGAACTGTTTAATGCTAAAAAATTCATCGTTGCGTTTGCAGAGACGAATCATTTATCCGAGAGTCAATCAGATTGGCAGGAATTAGCACAATCTCTTTTTGATAGAGCGAATTTGGGAGCCAATGATATTCTCATCACCATTCCGTATGTCATACTTGACGGTCTTCTTACGGATGGCAGAATATATTATATGCCCGGTATTGCCAAGGGCTCAGCTGTGGAACACGATGCAAGTACTTTAGGTTCTGATTACTCTCATACCCAGGAAAAAGGCAAATACCAAGCAGGAGCTAAACCAGAAGGTGTGTATCGTTTCATTTTTGATGTCTTTAGGAGCACGAAGAAAAAGGTAGCCATTTATCGAGGTTTCTATAATGCATCAAATGTTATTGACATCATTCCTTACTATAATGAAGAGTCCAACTATCCGTTCAATAAGGCTATTTTTGCTTATAAGCAGAAAGGTTGTGAGGAGTTGGCACAATTGTATGTAAAAGAACAACGTGATATTAAAAATGCTATGTCTCAACGGTACGGACAAGATAGACGTAGTCCGATTGAGATAGCCAAGATGCAAGATTTAATTCATCTGGCGGCCAAGAGAGAACAGTTACAACTCTTAGAACAACTATCGAATCAAGTATCTTTATCTGACTTTGAACCTTGGGCTGTCTCCTCACCTATTGAGTACAAAGAGGAGTTTATAGAACAAGTAAACAAGAATGAATACAAGAATTATGAAGCTTATCTGTCGCTTTATGCTTATGAGGATCTGAGAGCACAATTGCAGTATCCTAAAGTTGGTGGTTTTGATTTCGACCAAGAGGCGACATTTACAGACAAAACAGACTGGAGGCTATCATCGTACGTAGATAAACCGGTATATAATACTCTTGATCTGGCTTCTGTTGTGCTTGGTGTTTTCAGTCTTGATGTCATCCCGGATGCACTGAATCTTGGATATAGTCTTGTAAGAAGAGATTATGATAATGCCATTGGTTCAGGACTCAGCTTACTTATAATCGGTCCAACAGGTTATGCCAGTAAGACGACTATCCCAAAAGGTCTTAAGTATCTGCGTCGGAGTGAGAATGGTGTCGTTATAGCTGTAGACAATTCTGATGAAGAACTAAGATCTATCATCAGAAAGTCAAAGAACGCTTTTGAGCCAAGCGAATTAGATAATCTCGACAATGCTAGTAGGGATGAACTCTGGAGACTCGCCAATAGAGAGAATTTGTTCGAGAACTTGGATAAATGGCTAAATGAAGTACCTCAAAATGTCCGAGATATCATTCGAGGTTGGGATAATGACTACAAGTTACTGCTGAACAAAGACTTGTCATCTAACTCAACTGGTGCAGAGCTTAACTCTCTATTGGCTTCAGCAGAAAATGTAGAGATATGGAAGTATTTGAAGGATGATCCTGCTTATGCTTTTGAACTGGCTAAAGACAATAAAGATTGGGAAAGATGGTCGAAGATCAACTTCTTTAAGGATATCACAAAAAGAGGACGAGAATTTGAAACTCTGGTTTTGAATAGAATCAAAACCAGAAGTGGTGAAGAATATAATGCCCTCAAAGCATTAGTACCTGACTTGGATGATCGCAAGCTATTAAATCAAATACAATTCTGCTTACCAGGATTTTCTTCTCCTTGTTCCGAAAAGGGGCAGTTCTTTATTGCTGACCAAGTATGGATCAAGTATGACGAAAGAGAGCGAGTCGTGGATATGGTGATAGTAGATGTCAAACTGAGTGAAGGCACTGCGTTTACACATGGTCAAACTATTGCCAAACAAAATGAAGGTAATGTGGCTTTGACATATAAGCCTATCGTTCCTAAGGCTACTGATATAAATAACAATAAATTGCCTCACATAATTAACCAAGGAGATATGCTTCCATTGAAGAAATTATATAAGATATACGGAGACGGAGACGGCAAATTTATAGGAATCAAATAAAAACGTAAATAGTTATGGCAATAGAAGTAGATATAGATTATATTTCGAAATGGGCAAAGATAAATTTAGCTGACTATAAGGTAAAAGTTGCAGCCATGGATTATGTTTATTTCACCAAAGAGACCATTAGTCTTTGTATTGAAACTGGTATTCGTGTACAGTTTTATGGGAAATTGCTTTCTTTGGGTGCTTTTTTAGTTGTGTTCAAAGAGTTTGAACGATTTTTTTTAAATACACTTCAGATAAATGTTGATAAGCTTTTATTTGAAAAAAAATACGACGACCATTTTGTAATAATACTTCCTGATTTTCCTTACTCTGACTATGTATTCCCAGATAATGTGGAGTCAGAAGAGGAATTAGAGACATATCTTCAAGAGTTCGTGAAGCATGTATGCTATTTCGAGACAGTCGTTTTCCCAAGCCTTACCGATATCAATAAAATGGCTGAATATGTGGGACGTGTACCATTTAAAAAATCTGGGGAAATTGTTGTTGGTGGAACATATCCGATTCAATATTTTAAGAAATTAGCGATCCTTAAATGGGGTGGCAATGAAGAAAGGTATGAAGAGTATAAAAGGGGGATGGAAATCTTTATTGAAGAGGATTTTGCTGATCTAAAGTTTGGTCATGAAGCCCATATGTATAAGCAAGGCTTCCAAAATTTGATTTACTACTTGGAGCATGAGCCTAATCCCTTTCTTAAATCTTAATGCCCAAAATGAGATAATACAAACGTAAATAATGTATGGAATAGAAATTAAAAGAGAAATGAGATAAATGGCTAAATGAAGTGCCTCAAAATGTCAAACGGCTAATGGGTATATGAAAGCAGATATTGTCTTAATAAAATACGATGAACATCGTGTGGTTGAGGATGTTGTTGTTATAGAGAATAAATTGAATACAACAACATCTTACACCAAAAGACAAAAGGAAGGATTTAGAGCGATAATAAATAACAAAAAGCAGACTATAAAAGTGAAATATACTGTAGTAGGTTTTAACCACAAGAAAAATCCTGAAGTAGAAATCTCAAAAGAAAATATCTATAGGATTCATGATCATGGGAAAGACAATCTTTCGAATGTTATTATAGAACATATTAATATTAAATAATATAAGTGATGAAAAAGAAAGAAAAGAAAGACTATATATTTTCAAGGCTTGATGCAGTATTGAAACCAGAAGGATATAAAAGTTTTAAAACTGGTGGTGATCCAACATATGTTTTGAATTCTGACGATATGGCAGTCTATTTCTTTATGAACTTTAAAGATATGGGGTATGTAACATTCTCATCGTTGTATATTTCAATTCATATTGTTGAGAATATTTTACATAGTTTTTGTCCGTATGATGATAGTGTAATTGATAAGAAAAAATATTTTCCTGATACAATTTATGATCGAAATATTAAGGTAATCGAAGGGTATCGTAGGGGTATAGGTTATGATATTGAAGAAAAAAGCCAGTTAGAGGAATTCACCGATTGGGTAATAGACTATTTAGAAAACGATGGTAAGCAATTTATTGAGACATATTCCTATCTGCCAAATGTGCTAAAAAGAATGGATGAACTTACTATAGAGGGGAAGGTTTGGCAAAATAACGAAGTTGGAATTCTTTCTGGTGCTCTAGATGCTCAACTCAGAGGCTTAATCATTGCAAAGCTATGCAATGATAATGGATTAAATGATAAGATATTGATGTGTGATGAAATTTTCTATAGAGATCAATACAAAGACTGGCTTCCATACTACATTAAACTGAAGGAACAATTACCATCCATTCAACCCCTCTACAGTGTATGATAATAGGAGAAATCTATATGATTGTACTGGAGAAAAAGTATAGCGGAGGGGTTGCTCTATATAGAGTAAAGTATCCTCTGTATAAAGTGTGCTATGCTTTGTACAAGGGAAAGTATCAGCATAGTTTTTATAGAGTGTAGACGAATTTAATTAGTGTTGCATACTTGAATATGTATGGCGAGGTTCAGAATGATTGAGATCCCGGATGCGAGAGGCGATGGCAAGAAGACAATATATCCAAAGATGACACACATGGGTCAAAACAGTACACATCAGTTGAAATTACTTATGAAAAAGAATTATAGAACACACCTTGTTATATTAATATCAATCTTTTCGTTAGGGTTTTCTTCTTGCTTAAAGGAGCAGGCACCCCCAATAGCAGCCGAGTTTTCCTTCGAACTGGCGGACGGGAATCAGACATCACCTGTTACTATTAAGCTCACAAATGAGAGCTTTGGCGCAGATAAGTATGAGTGGAGCTTTGAAGGAGGAGCACCATCGACCTCGACATCAAAGAACCCTGAAAATGTGACTTTCGTAGAAGCAGGAGAACATATCATTCGATTGAAGGTATCTAATATGGTCGAAGAACGTATCGTGGAGCATACCATCAGGGTGGACTCTGCCGTAAATATTGCCTTTGACATTGAAATACTGGTCAATGACATTGCACCTGCTGATGTCAAAATAATCAATAGAACGCAAGGAGGAAGTACATATAGTTGGACATTCGAAGGGGCAACGATTACGCATTCCGATATGCAACATCCCGGTACAATTCACTTCAATGAAGGAGGAGAGAAAGCTATAAAACTAATTACCTCAAATGGAAGTAAATCTTTCGAACAGGTGAGGAAATTTACTCTAAGAGAGCCGATGAAAGCAGATTTTGACTTAGTCCCCCTAGCGAAAGATAAGGACTGGGAAGCACCAGTCACTGTCCTCGTGACCAATCATTCCACCAATGCACAAAGCTATATTTGGAAGGCAGAGGGGGGATCAATAGCTGATAATAAGTCTGCTGATCAAACAAGCATACTATTCGCTAATCCCGGCACATATGTCATTGAGCTTATCGCCAATGATGGGAAAAGGCCTATCTCAGTCAAAAAAACAGTAACGGTCAAACAAAACTCGGGGATACTATATCACAGTGATATTAAGTTCGGCATCAGTCAAGCAAAGAACAGTATAGGATGCTTTTACTCTGCTAATCTATCTCAAGTGCTAACATCTAAGGAAATCGATGATAATAAACTGGGGAGTAACCTGGACATCGGATTCTTTGGGCTTAGCTCTACATTTGATTACTGTATGTTCTTTTCGCCATCTAAGTCTAAAGAGCATGCGTTTGGAGCCATACCTAATGCACCTGTCACAACAGTCCTCAATATGCCGTCTCTCTATAATCTCAATATTACTTCAGCAAGCTTTGATGGATTGAAAAAATCACGTGACTTCGACCAATTCACCATGTATGAGGGTAAGTATACAGATTTTTTTAAGATGGGAGATGACCCCCATTTTGTACTCTTCCGTACTGCAGATGGCAGACGTGGAATCATCAGAGTCAAAAAATGGGTGCGGGCAGGAACTGAATCATATATACTCACAGATATAAAAGTCGAAAAACGTCCAGAAGAATAGTAGCACGATGAAATACTTCACTACAAAACACCTCTATTGTGTCCTGCTTCTCATAATGACAATAGGCAATGTTTATGCCCAGAATGTGAATGTAGAGGAGGTAATAAATATCAATAAGAAAAAGCCATTTAAAATCAATGGTAATATTTCTGCAAGCGGAACCTATTTTAAGTCAAATCAGATGACAGGTAGACAGCCATTTACCTATCAACTAGCAGGAAGTGTAAATTTGTCTTTTTATGAACTTATAAATATTCCATTATCAATCAATTTAAATAACTATGGAGCCAATTTTACCTATCCGTCACTACCAAATAGGTTGAGCCTTCATCCATCCTATAAGTGGGCAAAAGCTCATATCGGTGATGTGTCTATGAGTATGAGTCCTTATACGATGAATGGGCATCAATTTACAGGTGCAGGGATAGAATTGACTCCAGATAAATGGCAGATTATGGCTTTTGGGGGGAGATTACTGAGAGCTGTAGATTATAATCCGGAAATACCTAACCTCATGCCTACTTATAAGAGAATGGGATACGGTGGTAAGTTAAGATATGATGGGGATAAATTCTTTGTGGGTGGTACAGCACTGGTAGCGAGGGATCAAGTGAAAGATCAATCATTTGTAATGGATAGCCTCGGAATTACACCAAAGCAGAATATGGCATTCAGCGTAGAAGCCGGCATTAGTTTGATTCAGAATCTGACTCTTTCAGCCGAATATGGGATAAGCATCATGAAGAATGATATAAGGACACAAGCGACACCAAATATATATCAAGCTGTAAAAGCAGGCTTAAACTATACTTTATTAGAAAGTAATATTGGTGTCGCATACGAACGTATTAGCCCAGACTACCAGACTCTAGGTGCCTATTATTTTAATAATGACTATGAGAATGTGACTATGAACTATGCTCGCCCATTTTTCAATGATAAGTTACAACTCTCTGTCGTTGGAGGACTTCAGAGGGATGACTTGAACAATGCCAAAGCTGAAAAGAACAGAAGAGTAGTAGGCTCAATAGATTTGAACTATTCACCCACCGAACGTCTCAATGCATCATTATCGGCATCCACATTTCAGGGTCATAGAAATCTGAAATCTACTTTTGACTACATCAATGCACAGACTCCCTATGATAATCTGGACACACTTAACTACACTCAAATAAGTAATAATATTGATTTTAATCTGAACTGGGTCACTCGTCAAACCGAAGTGCGTTCAGATCAGTTTGGATTCAACGTAAGTTTTCAAGAAGCTGGAGATAAGCAGGGGCAATATATCCTACCGGGAAACCTAACACGTTTTTTGAATATGAGTACATCCTATGGAATGAGTTTTATCCCACAAAATGTAAATATTAATTTGGGATTCAATGCAACCAATAACTATTCAACTATGCTGAATATGCTGACGGTCGGTCCTATAGTGTCTGTATCGTGGAGAACGCTCAAAAATACGTTGACTACCTCTTTGTCTCTCTCAGGAAATAGGACATATCAAGAGAAAAAGGCTTTGGCTGACATCTATAACGCGCGGTTTTCAGCAGGATACCGCTTCTGGAAACGACATAGTCTTCAGTTTAGCATCATATATCAAAAGCGTGACTTAAATGACAATTCAAGTATACCAGATATTTATTCCGTCACATCTGTAATGACTTATTCAATGAACTTTTAAGGTATAAATCAATGAAAAATTTTACATACATACTGTTTTTCACTTCCCTGCTTTGTGTAGGTTGCACTAAGCAGTTGCCGGAAGTTTATATCGATACTGAAATAGGTAATGAATCGAATGGAGCTGGATCTACTGGGATCAAAGAAGATAGCTTGGCGATAGTTCAGCTGTACAAGGAACTAGGTGGTGCCAAATGGTATAGAAGAGATAATTGGAATTCGGACAAGCCATTAGAGATGTGGGAGGGGATATCGGTAGAAAATATAGATGGTAGAAAACGAATTGTTTCGTTAAACTTATCTAGGAATAATTTGCAAGGATGTTTGAGTCCTATTATTGGCAAGTTATTGGAGATTAAGCATATTGACTTGTCATACAATGAAGGTTTAATTGGCAGTTTACCGCAAGAGATTTATAGGTTGGTAAACCTGACTACTCTTCGCTTGTCTTATTGTTGCTTTACAGGAACTATTCCAGCTGAGATAAACAATTTATCTCAGTTAGATACGTTAGATCTGAGAAATACCTCTGCAGTGAAAATGGGAGAAAATTGGGTGACAAAAATGTTGACTTTTAGTGGTCCTCTTCCTTCTGAGATTGGGAATCTTCAGAAATTAAGGTATTTATCGCTTGGACATAATCTATTCTCTGGAGAAATACCTGCATCAATAGGCAAATTAACGATGCTCGAGTATTTGGATGTTGAATGTTGTATGTTTTCAGGCGAAATACCTAAAACTATTTCAGGTCTTAAAAACTTACGATTCTTATACGGTGGTCAGAACTTATTTTCGGGAAGCATACCAGTTGATCTAATGTCTTTGCAAAAATTAAATGAACTGACATTTGAACAAAATAAATTGGAAGGTGAGATTCCAGTTGTAATAGGCACATTAAAGGAATTACGCTATCTTGATTTGAGTAAAAATGAAATTTCTGGTCAACTTCCCCAATCGCTAGTCAATCTAGAGGCATTGGAAGGTATATACTTGCATAACAATCAAATTCAGGGAAGATTTCCAGATGGATTTGGCGAAGATAAACAACCTCATTTAATACGTTGTGATCTCAGCAATAATAAGCTGGTGGGCTATTTGCCAAAGATTGTAAAGCGAGGATGGTCTAAGGATATGAAAAGTTATCCTGGACATCAGTATACTGAATTTGTGCTGAAAGGTAATAGGTTGGCTGGAAATATACCAGCGCTAAATAAATTTATTTGTACAGATAAATATTTTTATTCCTAGAGAAAAATAAATTTATTCCTAGGAATAAATTTTGGCGCTACCGCGAGTCAATATGGTGAAGAGTATTCTCCAAATCGTAGAGGAGGCGAACTATGGTAGTGGACAAGCCAGAGATCTATCATCTCGCAAGTAATGAAATAGGATAGTTCAGCAACAATACTTTTAGTACCTTTGTATCAAGGCGATAATTTGATGAATAATGGAGTAATAATACCGAGTATAGTGTATGAACATTTTGTTTTATAACCACAGTGGTTTTAACCCCCAAAAGGGAGGAACAGAAAGGGTAGTAGACACCCTTTCTGAGTATTTTTCCAAGGATGGACACTCGATATTCTATGCCACTGTACACAATGAAACGAAGTATAAGGCGCCTTACCCTTACTTGGTACTCGACGAACATAAGTTTAGTAGTCTTGACTCTGTTAGAATTCGTCTGCTATGCGACTTTGTACTACGCAATAAAATCGACATCATAATAGATAATTTCCACCATAACAAACTCAAGTATCTCAAGATGATTGCAGCGGTAAAGGAGAAGACAGGCGTTAAAGTCGTAACCCTTTACCATACCAGTCCTCAAGGTCATGAATGCCTATGGAGCCGAATGGGAGACAATAGCACCCTTGGTATTTCTGAGAAGAA
Organism: Porphyromonadaceae bacterium; assembly: GCA_037191085.1. Lineage (GTDB taxonomy): Bacteria > Bacteroidota > Bacteroidia > Bacteroidales > Porphyromonadaceae > Porphyromonas_A. The sequence continues at coordinate 9,464 of JBAKGE010000072.1, forward strand.
GAGGTTCAAAGAGTTTGTGATGACAAAATCGCAAATAGCAAGACGAGAGCGAGCCAAGACCAAAAAGGCATTACGTTATCGGCTCAATCACTATGACAAAATAATCCTACTTTCGGAACGATTCTTCTCTGAGGCAATAGCTATGACTGGCGAGAAGAATGCCCACAAATACGCCGCAATTCCCAATCCCGTAGGTAACTTAGCCAATATGCCACGAAAACAAGACAAGTGCAATGAGCTACTATGGGTAGGGCGAATGACCGGGCTCAAAAGACCAGAAAAGGCTTTACAGATATGGACATGCCTACAAGATCAATTCCCCGAGTGGTGTATTAATTTTCTAGGAGGGGGAGAACTGTACGAAGGCATAAAAAAGCTATCTGAGAGCCTAGCGCAACGATGCCATTTCTTGGGGTTCCAAAATCCTGAGCAGTATTATCAGAAAGCGAAGATATTACTATTGACAAGTGATTTTGAAGGGCTTCCACTCGTCTTGATAGAGGCTCAAAGACATGGTGTTATTCCGATTGCTTTTGATAACTTCGCTTCGCTCCAAGATATTATACAGAATGGGGTGACAGGTATCACTGACTCAATGGAC
>JBAKGE010000013.1:0-32632 GCA_037191085.1 Porphyromonadaceae bacterium
GAGGGAAGTATGACAAAATAATATCGGGGCACTATCTATTTAGACCTCTTTCAATTGTATCGCATCACCATACTGGTGGCACAAAAATATTTGGGCATACAAGTAGAAATTGGTACCTTAGTAAGGCCAATCGGAGAACGACAAATAAGTTTTCCAAACTTTCGTCGAATGCATAAACAATTGATATCATGAAGCATCAGCAACTACTCACAGCATGTATCATCGCCCTCGGACTCATCATCGCGGTAGCCGTAGGAAGCTATGGGCTACGCCACCGCAACGATGGTCCTCGCATCATATCCGTCAAAGGAATGGCATCACGAGACTTCACCAGCGACTTAGCGGTATGGGATATCAACGTCAAGGTGCATGCCAAAAATCCACAAGAGGGGTTTGAGACCCTGTCTTCTCAGCGTAAGGAGGTACTTTCATTCCTAGAGCGCCACGGATTTGAAGCGGATCAAATAGAGACCCAGAACGTCACCTACTACGAAGTAGAGAACAGCTACTGGGACGAGAGGATCAGCCGTACGGTGTACCGTAAGGACGGATATATGGTGTCACAGTTCATCACCATCACCAGCTCAGATGTGGCCAAGGTGGAGAAGACATCCAAGGAGATCGGCAACCTCATTGGGCTCGGAATCAACGCCGAGAGCTCTGCTCCTGCATACTACTATACCAGACTCGCTGACCTCAAGCAGGAGATGCTCGGAGCAGCAGCTGAGGATGCACGCTCCCGCGCCAAGCAGATAGCCGACGAAAGCCATTCCAGCTTGGGTAAACTCCGAAAAGCGAATATGGGGGTATTTCAGATTCTCGGTAGGTATACCAATGAAGAATACTCCTGGGGAGGCACATACAATACATCAAGTATCGAGAAAACGGCAACCATAACCGTTAGCTCAGAGTTCCTGCTTAAGTAACCCGAGACGCCTGCACACGACTTACTCCACATGACTACACCGACAGAGGCCAAAGCAAGGGTGGCTGAACTAACGCGGCTACTGGAGCAGTATGAGTATGAATACTATGTACTCAATGCTCCTACAGTGAGTGACCGGACATTCGACCTCATGATGAAGGAACTGGAGGAACTGGAGGATAGATTCCCCGAGCTGTGCACCCCCTACTCTCCCACTCAGCGGGTGGGGAGTGAGTTCGTCCTCGGAGCAACTCCTCAGGTGGGACAGGCGGTACCCCACCGCACACCTATGCTATCGCTCAGCAATACTTACAGCTGGGGAGAGGTGGAGACTTTCTACCGCCGTGTAGGTGAGGCAGTGGGCAGAGCGACTGAGGTGGTGGCAGAGCTAAAGTTTGATGGAGCATCCATATCAGTGGTATACGAGAATGGTGTCCTCCGTAGGGCACTTACGAGGGGTGACGGTACGAATGGAGAGGATATTACGCCAGCTATCAAAGCGATTAGGTCGGTGCCGCTGCGTCTACGTGGCAGTAACCTTCCGTATTATGTGGAAGTACGTGGTGAAGTGCTCCTCCCGTGGACAGAGTTTGAGCGCCTGAATAGAGAACGGGAGAAGAACGAACTACCCCTCTTCGCTAATCCTCGAAATGCTGTATCGGGGACTATAAAGACGAAAGACAATGTCGCAGAGGTAATCGCACAACGTAGGCCTACAGTCTTTTTTTACTACCTGCTGAGCGATGATGAAAGGTGGCTACCCAACCTGCACCATGACCGTCTGGAGCTAATGCAAGACATGGGGTTACGGGTAAGCAATCACAGCCGTATATGCTCTACACCGGAGGAGCTCCATGAGTATCTGGAGTACTGGGATGTGCATAGACACCATCTGGAGGTAGCTACCGATGGCGTGGTGGTAAAGGTGGATGACTACCGATTACATGACGAAATAGGCTGGACTGCCAAATCCCCCAAGTGGGCAATGGCGTATAAGTTTTCGGCAGAAAGAGCAGTGACACGATTGCTGAGTGTCAGCTATCAGACAGCCCGCACCGGGGTGGTAACACCGGTCGCCAACCTTGAACCCGTACAGTTATCCGGGACTACCGTACAGCGCGCTAGTCTGCACAACGCTGACATCATACGCGAACTGGATCTGCACATAGGAGACCTCGTATCTGTGGAAAAAGGTGGTGAGATTATTCCCAAGATCACAGAAGTGCGTACCGACCTCCGTGATAACCTCGTGCAGGAGCCCGTGGAAATGCCGTCCCAATGCCCGTCATGTGGTCATGAGCTGGTGCGGGTGAACGGATTGGCAGCGACGATATGTCCCAATGAGTGGGAGTGTCCAGCCCAAGTGGAGGGTAAGATAGAGCATTTCTGCTCCCGCAAAGCAATGGATATCAATATCGGACCGAAGACGATACACCTCCTGTGCGTCCACCTCGGAGTGCAGGAGGTGAGTGCGCTATATGCACTGACAGTGGAACAGCTAACGGGGCTGCCAGGATTTCAGAGGCAGAAAGCACTCAACCTTGTACAGAGCATAGAGTCGTCGAAATCAGTACCCTTTGACAAGGTGTTATTTGCCATAGGCATCAAGCTGATAGGATCACAGGTGGCATCCAAACTGGCAAAGCATTTCAGGTCGATCGATCGTCTGCTCAGTGCATCGATCGAGGAAATACAAGCTGTGGACGATATCGGACCAATGATAGCAGAGAGTATTCGCTCATTCGCCGAGGAAGAGCACAATAGACGTATAATCGAAAGACTTAGAGAAATAGGACTGCACCTTGAGGTAAGCGAAGAAGGCTTACAAGGCAAAGAGATAAGTGATACGTTTGTGGGGCAGACGGTCGTAATCAGTGGTACCTTTGAAAGCATATCGAGAGACGAGCTTAAGGAACTACTAACCAAACACGGAGCAAAGGTTAGTAGTGGTATCACGGGAAAAACAACTCTTTTCATCACAGGAGACAACGTCGGCCCCAGCAAGCTACAAAAAGCCCTCCAACTGGGGATTACACCGACATCAGAAAGTGAGTTTTTCGACAGATATCCCAATATACGCAAATAACGAACAACGAAGAGACGATACGATATAATGAGTGAACTTCAACCCTTTGTGCACCTCCATGTGCACTCCTACTTCTCGATCCTGGACGGACAAGCTCCTGTAAAAAAGCTTGTCGACATGGCTCGTGCCGACGGACAGAGAGGTATAGCCCTGACGGATCATGGAGCGATGTTTGGCATCAAAGAGTTTACAAACTACGTCAGTGGCATCAACGCACCTATACTTAAGGAGATAAAAGCTCTCAAGAATCAGATGGAGGCATGTACAGATGCCAATGAGAAGGATATCCTACTGTCGTCATTGGCGGAAAAGGAGAGGAGTATCTTCAAGCCTATAATCGGATGTGAGTGCTACTGCGCACGCAATGGCAGGCTCTCCAAAGATCAACCAAGTGACAAAAGCGGCTATCATCTCATCGTCCTCGCTAAGAACTTGACAGGCTATCACAACCTGATTAAGATGGTGTCTCGATCCTATACCGAGGGGTTCTACTATCGTCCTCGTATCGATAAAGAATTATTGGAGCAGTACCATGAAGGACTGATAGTATCAAGCGCATGTCTCGGCGGAGAGATTCCACGTCTAATCGATTCAGGCAAGGTGGAGCAAGCGAAGGAGAGTGTGAGGTGGTTCAAGAGCATATTCGGCGAAGACTACTATCTTGAACTCCAAAGACACAAGACCAATAAACCACGTGCTAACCAAGAAACTTACCCTAAGCAAGAAAAGGTAAATGCTGTACTCTTGGAGATAGGACGTGAACTCGGTGTCAAGTGCATAGCGACAAATGACGTTCACTTCGCCTCGGAGGAAGATGGAGAAGCTCACGAGCGACTCATCTGCCTGAGTCTCGGTCGGAAGTTTAGCGACGTGGAGCGTCTCCGCATGGCATATACCAAGCAGGAGTGGCTAAAGAGCACCGCCCAAATGAACGATATATTCCGTGACATCCCCGAAGTACTGAGCAATACCCAAGAGATACTAGACAAGGTAGAAATCTACTCAATTGACCAAAAGCCTCTGATGCCCAACTTTCCGCTCCCCGAAGGTTTTGACAACGCTGATGATTATCTGCGTCACCTGTCTTACGAGGGGGCGAAGAAGAGGTATGGAGAGGTGCTATCTGAGGAGATAATCGAGAGGTTGGACTTCGAACTCAATACAATTAAAAACATGGGGTTCCCGGGCTATTTTCTCATCGTGCAGGATTTCATCGCTGCAGCGCGAGGATTGGGAGTTTCCGTAGGTCCCGGCCGTGGTTCTGCGGCCGGTTCACTCGTCGCCTACTCGCTCAAAATTACCGACCTTGACCCCCTCAAGTACGGGCTCCTTTTCGAGCGTTTCCTCAACCCCGACCGTATCTCTCTCCCCGATATTGATGTAGACTTCGACGACGATGGTCGACAAGAGATCCTGCAGTGGGTGACAGATAACTACGGCTCCGACCATGTAGCTCACATCGTCACCTATGGCACCATGGCCTCCAAAAGTGCGATCAAAGACATCGGACGTGTGCTCGAGCTGCCCATACATGAGACCAACGAAATCGCCCGACTCATTCCCGATAGAATCGACGGCGTGAAGAAGATAAACATCAAAGCCTCCATCGAGAACGTTCCGGATCTCAAAGACATTTACTATGGTCAGGATAGACTCAAGAAAGAAGTCCTTGACTATGCGATGCAGCTGGAAGGTACCGTGCGCAATATTGGTGTGCATGCTTGTGGCATCATCATCGGCAAAGTGCCTATCGCAGATGTAGTACCTACATGGGTGACACGAGACAGTCTCACAGACGAAAATATACTCGTCACCCAATACGAAGGAAGCGTAATCGAAGATACCGGGCTCATCAAGATGGACTTCCTCGGACTGAAGACCCTCTCTATCATCAAGGAAGCTCTGCGGAATATCAAAAAACGACACGGCGTAGACCTTGACATAGACCACATCTCTATCGACGACCAAAAGACGTACGAACTCTTCTCCAACGGCAATACAGGGGCTATATTTCAGTTTGAATCCCCAGGTATGCAGAAATCCCTCAAGCAGCTAAAACCCTCTGTATTCGAGGATCTAATCGCCATGGTTGCTCTCTATCGCCCCGGTCCGATGGACAACATACCCTCCTTCATCGCTCGAAAGCATGGACAAGAGGAGATCATCTATGATCTCCCTGAGATGAAAGAATACCTAGAGGAGACATACGGCATCACAGTATACCAAGAGCAGGTCATGCTTCTATCCCGCAAGCTTGCCAACTTCACCCGCGGCGAATCCGACAACCTCCGCAAGGCGATGGGAAAAAAGAAGATAGATCAGATGATGAAACTCAAGGACAAGTACCTGAAGGGTGGCCTGGAGAATGGTCATCCTCTCGATACCCTCGAGAAAATCTGGCTGCAGTGGGAGAAGTTCGCCTCCTATGCGTTCAATAAGAGTCATGCGGCTTGCTATGCTTGGTTATCCTACCAGACAGGTTACCTCAAGGCACACTACACCAGCGAGTATATGGCTGGTGTCATGAGCCGTAATGTGAATAACATCACCGAGATCACCAAGTGTATCGAAGAATGCCACAGCCTCGGTCTACAGGTACTCTGTCCCGACATCAATGAATCAGACTACGCCTTCTCCGTCAATGAGCATGGCGGCATCCGCTTTGGGTTGGGTGCCATAAAGGGGTTCAGCCGTGCCGCTGCCAACGCTATCGTTGAGGAGAGAGAAAAAAATGGAATATACACCGACGTCTACGACTTCTTCAAACGTTCAAACGGCTCAGTCACTACACGCAAAGTCTGTGAAAATCTCGTATACTCCGGAGCCTTCGACTCTCTCGACAACTTCACCCGTGAGGACTACCTCACCCCATATCCAGGTCGTTCAGAGTGTTTTCTCGACCAGCTCCTCCGATATGCACAGAGCAATCAAAACGAAATAATCAGCTCCCAGTCATCACTATTCGGAGACAGTACGTTCATGGAGATGGCCAAGCCTTCCCTCGACCAGCGCGCCACACCTTGGAGTGACATTGAGCGACTCAAAGAGGAAAAAGAGCGACTCGGTCTATACCTCACTGCCACTCCGCTGGACAAGTACGCACTCATCCTGCAGTACAAGTGCAACCTCCACTGCGATGAGCTACGTGACGGCTTAGACAAACTGTCAGGTCATGACTTCACTCTCGCTGGGCTAGTGACAGGGTATCGACAGGCGTATACCAAGAAAGGAGTACCCTGTAGTTTCCTCAAGATCCAGGACCTCAATGGCGAAGGTGAAATACCACTCTTCGGCGAAAACCATGTCAAATACTCCGGCTACGGCAAAGAGGGGCTATTCGTTCTCGTGAAAGGAAAGATAGAGCCTTCACGATACGATCCGACCCGAAATTTCATGACCATCAATAGTATCACCCTACTGGACGAAGTCTACGAAACCATGCTCTCCAAGCTAACAATCAAGCTATCCATGAGCCACATAGATACAGCCTTCGCAGATCAGATGGTAGAGCTATTCTCTCAGGTCCCTGAGGGGCCTATCGAACTGACCTTTGCCATCCACGATCCCCGCAACAATATTTCACTCAATATGCAGCTTGATCGCCAGCGTATAGCCGTTACTCCGACACTGATTCAGCAGATTGATGACATGAATATCACTTATGAACTGAACTAAATTGGCACAATATTTGTTCTAACACTGATACGAATCGACAGAATACATTTATTTAATTTCAAAACATAGATAACAGTTATGGCATTTCAATTCACAGACGCAAATTTTGAGGAAAGCCTGAAGTCAGGCGAAGCAATGGTAGTAGACTTCTGGGCAGAATGGTGTGGTCCATGTCGCATGGTAACCCCGATCATCGAGGAACTTGCCGCCGAGTACGAGGGCAAGGTAAAGATCGGAAAGATGAATGTGGACGAAAACAATGAAATCCCCATGAAGTACTCCGTACGCAATATCCCTACCATCCTCTTCATCAAAGGCGGTGAAGTCGTAGAACGCAAAGTAGGAGCACAGAGCAAAGCTATCCTCAAGGAGGCTGTTGAAAAGCTCCTTTGAGCCCTCTCCCTCCGACCTCAGAAATCTTCTCCCGGATAGAGGAATCGGACACAAAAGAGAAGAGAAGCTCCCTATGCCTTTCTATTGGCATAGGGAGCTTCTCTTTTTCAGTTCGAGGCATGATTATCCCCACGTATAAGCCGCCATTCTCATGTCCGATATAGCTCACCAAATTCCTGACCAAACAACTTCCGAATTCGCTACGCCCCCAGCCTCTCGCTCCGTAGAAATGCATTGGGACGAAAAAAGATCCCGGAGAATGACAAATCGACCTCCCAGAGGTTACAAAAGAGAGGTTCCAGAGAACGACAAACCGACTTCCCAGAGGTTTCTGACCAAGTATCCAACACGCTGATCCCAAAAGCACACCCCTGATAACCATAGCTTACCTGATAGTCATCGAGTCGATGATTCGACCTAGAGGTGTATCTGTACTGCCCTAAAATTAAAATGAGAGCGAATAGCAATGATATCGCTATCCGCCCTCATACTCATGGAAAATCAACTCTACGGGTAGAGCCTCTCCTTTTATTCTGCGCTTTCTTGAGCCGGAGTTTCCACTGCCTCTGCAGCCTTGGGAGCTGGAGCATTTTCACTCTTTACGATGACCGGGACATCCACCGTCACGTCCTTGTGCAGGCGTACGGATGCGGTGTACTCGCCGAGGTTCTTAATCGTCGACATCTTGAGCATCTTACGATTAATCTCAAAGCCTTGCTTCTCCAGTTCATCTGCCACCTGTGCAGCAGTCACAGAACCATAGATGCTACCGGTAACACTGGTCTTCACCAGGATTTCAACCTTGGCACCAGACATCTTGTCTGCTGCCTTCTGGGCATTGGCCCTAATAGCTTCGAGTTTCTTTGCTTGCTGACGCTGATTTTCTGCGAGAACCTTGAGTGCGCTTTCACTCGCGATCACTGCCATTCCCTGTGGGATTAGAAAGTTGCGACCATAACCCGGCTTAACCTCAACGACTTCGTCCTTGAAGCCCAAGTTTGCCACGTCTTCTTTCAAAATAAGTTTCATATTCTGTCTCCTTTATTTCGTTGATTATTCTTGCTTGTACTGGTGTTTACTCCATCATATCTGCCACGAATGGGAGGAGTGCCAGGTGACGAGCACGCTTCACTGCCTGAGCCACACGGCGCTGAAACTTCAGAGAATTACCAGTGATACGACGAGGGAGGATCTTACCCTGTTCATTGAGGAACTTCTTGAGGAATTCGGGATCCTTGTAGTCCACATACTTGATGCCTGCTTTCTTGAATCGGCAGTACTTCTTCTTATTTGCATCCACTGACAGCGGGGTCAGATAGCGGATTTCTGAGTTTGCTCTTGATTTGATAGCCATGACGTTGTCTTAGTTTTCTTTGTTTTCTACTACTTCTGCATCAGCTGGTGTTGCCTCCTGCTTAGGAGCATCCTTGCGGGTCTTACGACGCTTTTCTGCGTACTCGTGTGCGAACTTGTCCTGCTTGAAGGTCAAGAAACGAAGCACACGTTCGTCACGACGATAGTTAACCTCAAGGGTGTCTACAAAGGTTGGCTCCGCATCAAACTCCACAAACACATAGTATCCGGTGGACATTTTTTTGATGGGATAAGCAAGCTTGCGCTGTCCCCACTCTTCCACGTTCACGATGGTACCACCGTTTTCGGTGATCATGTTCGTGAACTTCTCTACCGCTTCCTTTGTCTGATCCGCAGACAAAACGGGAGTAAGGATGAAAACGGTTTCGTAATTGTTCATCATCTTCTTTTTCGTTAGTAAAAAATAATAAGATCGGGAAATTCAAACCCGACTTTCGCGACGGCAAAGGTACGCAAAATATCCTAAACCACACAATATCAAGCCTGAGAAATACCTCCTCTATGTTCAAAGATCAAGTACGCAAAGTACTCCATTGGAAAACGATCATACGTGAAATCCTTCCACATGAGAATGCGATCAATCTTAAATCACAAACGTTGCTGCACAGTGAAAAAGAATGGGGATGTTACTTGGTGTAACATCCCCATCCAAAGAGCCTTAATTCTTCACCTTAAAATGCATATCCGACTCCTACAAGGAGAGAATTTGAACCCATTGCTTTCGACAATGAGTGCTGATAGCTGATATCCGCATGGAAGCCCTTATAACCTGCGCCTATACCGCAGGTCAATCGGCTCGCTTCCTTCTGACCGTATTGATATCCTATTCGTGCAGACACCATGTTATTGAAGCAATACTCCACCCCGGTACTCACTGTGAGCAGTCGGGCGTCCTTGGGCGTAAAATAGCGCATGCTCAAGGCATAAGTCATCTGGTGCTGCGGAGCTAACGCTATCTGCCAATCTCCACCTGCTTGTATGGATGTGGGCAGACTGTACGGTATGCCCGTCTCTCCATATCTGATGGGCTTCCCTATATCTGACAGCCTGAACCCCAAGGTTAGGAGGGTGGAGGTTTGACACAGTCTCAGCAGTTTCTGATATCCTGCTCCTACCGAAAAGTCCAAACCCTTCGTTTGCCTTCCCATATCACTTTGGAAATAGGTTGCAGTTGCGTATGCGACAACTTCGGGAATCACACGGAAAGCATAGCCAATATCAGCTGTCCACTCATACGGAGACACGAATCCTTTCTCATAGTTCGTAACGGTCGTAGGAATCTTCAGGCCTCCTCTCCATCTTGCTCCCAGAAGTAGAGCTCTATTGGGATGCAATTCAATGTTTGTGGCGAGATTGTATTGAGTCAATCTACCGACATCCGTCATGGGAGAGATAACACTGCTCACATCTATATTCATCCACTCGTCCGAAAAAACTGATGCTGCAGGATTGGAGTATATATGCATCTGCTTGGTGTCACCGAGAGTGACTCCCCCCATGCCGGCACTACGGACATCAACGGAAGTCTCTAATATAGGTAGTATTCGCCCCTGAGAGAGTACATTTGTCGTGAAGGATGCGATAACTGTAAATATCAGTAAAAGTCTAAATTTCATAGCCTGCGTTAGTTCTTAATGAATGTACGTTGATCTTTTGATCGACTCGTCTCGACGATCAAATTATATACTCCCGGTACCAACCTGTCCACTTCGAGGGTTGCCTCGTGATTAGATGGATTGACCTTGAGTTTGTTCTCTATCAGCTTCTCACCGGTAGAGGAAGTGACGATCACATTGATGGTCTCATCATCGGACTTCAATACGATATTGAGATAGCTGTGTGCGGGGATTGGATAAAGTGCCTGGATATCAGAGGCACCTTCTTTTGCCACACTGACCTGAAGACTTACTGTAGTCTTCATACTGCCATCATTGCCAATCAGCGTGATGGTAGCACTTCCCGCTTTATGAGGAGTAACGATCAAATTGTTTCCTTTGATCGCGACGGTTGCGACCTCTTCATTGTTGCTCTTGGCATCAAAAATTATATCCATAAGCCCTGGAGCCAATCTGAAAACATTGTCGAGTGCAACCATCTCTTCCTTGCCATTCTCTGTCAAGAAAAGGTTTTTCATCTTCTGATTGAGGGAAGGAGCAGCATGCGAAACTACGGAGAAAGGTATTTCATATATTTGTTTACCCTTCAGTGCATCCTCCAATTCGAGAACAAATGAATAATTACCATGCAGACCATTAACGATAACAGTCATGTTCAAGGTATTGCCAACCCTCTCAACCTTAGCTCCCTCAGGGATAGAAGGAATCTTAAATGTCCATTCATGACGATCCTTATCTTCCACAGCGAACGAGTAGACGAAAAATGGCTTGGTATCGAGGATAACGAAGGGCTTGGATGGGAGATTAGTAATCTCCGGCGCATGGTTAAGTTTGGTGGTAAAGGAAGTATGGACAGGAGCGGATTTATTGCCGTTCCTATCGGAAGCTTCTATTGCAACATGGTAGATCTTACCAGTCCCTAGTCCTTCAAAAGCGAAGGATAATTCCTCTCCCAATTTCTTCTCATGAGTATAAACCACCGCTGTGGGTTTAGAGAAGTCCTTGATCTCAGCTTCACCCAAGTATATCGCGTAAGAGAAAGCACGTTTAGTAAGCGCATCTGTGTCACCAGTTACATTCCATGAAATGGTAGCATCATAAAATCCGAGGGTCTTAATGTTAATCTTTTCGACCTGAGCTGGAGCCACTTTCTCAGGAGCACTAAGGGCTATAGCTGCATCAATATATCCAACTCCCATTTTTCCTCGATAAGAGGCATTTCTAATCTCATGGTCGAATTCCTTTATGGCACCCAGTAATCTGTTCTTAAGTTCCTTGTTGGTAAAATTACCTTGTTTCCCGAAGTGAGAAACCATCAAAGCCGCAATACCAGTGACATGCGGAGTGGCCATGGAGGTACCATTAGCATACGCATAGCAACCTTCGGATTCTGGCTGATAAGGGTAGATATATTTGGAGGCAAGTTCCTGTCCAAGGTACATGGTTCGGAAATTATCCGGTACCGTACTCAAAATACCACGATTAATAGACTCACTTACATTTCCCCCAGGTGCCAGAATATCCACCCACGCACCGCAATTGGAATAATGAGAAAACTTGAAATCAGGATCAAATGCCCCAACTGCAATTACGGATGGGTCAGATGCCGGGATAATATCCACATCTCTCGCGCTATCATTACCTGCTCCAAAGATTACCACCCCACCTGACATCATCGAATCCGACTTGGGATTACCATTAACATCATTGCCTGCGTACTTTATGAAGAATTTGATCCCTTCCTGAATAATGGCACCCAGACTTGAATGTGTTTGCTTATAACCCTCAGCATTGATATCCTTATTTTTATCGAAAGCGAATCCCCATGAGCAGTTAGCGATTACTGCACCATTCTGAGCTGCCCATACAAAGGCATTAGCGAACTGATCACTCTTTGCAGACGATGCTTTACCCCTGTTATCATCCTGACCGTATACCTGACAGCTCATCAGCTTTACTCCCGTATTGGGAGTTCCGTTACCGCCCGCGACACCTGCGACACCAATACGATTATTGCTGCGTGCGGCAACCGTACCCGCTACGTGCGTACCGTGGTAACTCGGATTAAGGTCGTAGTTATCGGCAAAGAAATTTTTACCATGATGCCCATCTTTATCAGTCCACATGGCATCCTTGAGATCTGGATGGTTAAAATCGACACCTGAGTCAATAATAGCAACAATGACGCGTGGGTCTCCTGTCGTTGTCTTCCATGCCTCAAACAGATTAATGTCCGCATGAGGCTCAAACCCACTATGCCCACCCTCATTGGAGTAGTGCCATTGCTTCTTAAGAAGTGGATCCTCCGTGTTTCCAAAAGAGGCAAACCCCTTATTCAGGTCCGGGAATTTTGAATCACTTCTCAATGGAGTAAACTGAGTATCTGCTTGAACTAATGGGATTTCACCATGTACAGTCTCCACCATATCATCCACACTCAAATCGTTGATAACACTCTGCACATTAATTTCTTCGTCGAAGGAGATTTTATACCAACGATCCAATCCCTCTCGAATCATGGCAGGTGCCCACTCGCCACTAATATCAAACACGGGCTCTATTTTCACTTCACCACTTGCACTCCGTAGGGACGCAGATCTCAGATTTTGGGAAATCCTATCAGTCGAAACTTTATTTTCACTTTTTGTAAGCTTAAGATAGACCAGCCCTGGCTCCCAAATATCTTCAGTCTCTGACGAAAGGTCTGCCTCTTTATCCAATGCGTTGGACAGTACTTCAACAGGGAGATCCTTCCGGCAACCCGTCATTGTACTTCCAATAGCTAGTAGCACAGATACTGCTACGATGCTCCTTAGTAACATCCTATTTTTCATATTGTACACTTTTTAATGACTATCTTCTCCTATTCTTAAAGTTATCCACGAAAGTCTTATTCTTGTAGAATTGGAATACAACTCCGCCCGCACCAGGATGGACATCTACGAGCTCATCTTTACCTCTGTAATAGGTGATATAACCGCTATCGCTTCGCCCTAAAACATAGCCTTTACGTTCGGCTTGCAACTTCAGACTACTTTTTTCTCTATATCGATAGCCTAACTCAGGATGCGTGGGATAGTGCGGAACCTTAGAGTAAATATAATCATCCTCTGCATATACATCCTGACGCTGCCCTACTGTACCCAAAAGTTTATCGTCCGGGGATAACAGAGTTTTTAAATTCTTATCGTATTCTCTAGCTTCAGGGCAGTTAAATACATAGTGAACCTTGGTTAAAGCCCCCTTTTTCTCGTTTCTATTTCTGGGCACAAATACGAGGGAGAAATAACGAATTTTAGGGTCAGAAGATGAAAGTGTCAATCCGTCATGATAGTCAGGTTCAAACCCCTGTGATGCTTCGTAAGCAATAACTTCATCAATCTTGAAACTCACATCGTGTAGTTTGTGCGCCGTGCGAGTAGGAAACGACGTCAAGTTTTTTTCATCGGAAGACAGCGATAGGTAGTTGCTACTTTCTTCATATTTCATGTACGCCCCTGGATAATCATAGCTCATATTGACCTTTGACTCTTCCGAGTTTCTCACATCGTAATAACAAGTAATGTCATCTTTGACGAGATAGAATCTCAATTGACTTCGATCAAATATATCCGACTGTGGACTTTCTGTATAGCCATTATACTCCATCCAGGATTCCAGATCTTCTTTGACAAAAGATTTCTTCTCGTAAGCTTTAAAATAAACACGACCATTGGCTATCTGATAAGCCTCGTCAAGCGCACTATCAAATTCATATATTATGAGAGGTGTTTGTTCAGCTTCAGTTTTGAAAGCCATATACTTCTTGTCTTTATCTTCTCCTACAGGCCAAAATCTGCGCTCATACTCTCTGTTCCTTTCATAGCCTCTTTTGCTCTCAGCTTCAATTATCGCACTACGCAGAACTGGCGGCATGAAAATAGGGTCGGCAAATTGCATCCATCCCTTTTGGAGAATGTTCACTTGGGCATGTTGATTCCCATTAGATACGAAAATCATACCTTTTCTTGACCTCTTCGAATCCGGATCGTCCTTACGAAAATCTTCTACACTCAGAGTCAGCGTATTGTCTTCTGTATTTTTTTCCCACTTAAGCCAAGGAATATCACCGAAAGGCTGTACCTTCCAATGAGATGAATTAGAAATAATCTGGATAGTTTTACTCTCCTTCTCCCGATTAAACTTTAATTCCGATACACCGTCCTTGATAATTAAAGTCGGCTCAGTGCCAAACTGGGAGATAGAGAACCCAAATTTACTACCTGGCAGGCTTACCGTCAATTGGGTGGTACGCATTTCGACCTGATTATTTTCGGGGACAGTAACTAGAATTTTATTACCCTCTTTTGCCGCTGTGACCCATCCCTCTTGCGTGTTCTCTATATTCCAATTCGGCGAACTGGCTGCGGTAATGGATATTTCCTTTGTTCCACCGCCCTGTTCAAAAACCAAGTCATTGGTGTCACTGACAAGAAAATGCTCTGTGGGAGTCTCTCCCAATTCCTTCTGGCATCCACAAAATAAAAGTGGCATAATCACCAGAAGACAACTTAATGCTTTGTTGGTCTTAATCATATTAATCCTATATATCGTTTGCCAAATATTAATCCCATCCTTCATTTTGTTTTACTTGCTGATTTATCTGATTCACTTCGTCCTTCGGGAATCCCCATATAAATTTCTGATGGTTGGCCTTAATCCCTTCATTGCCGAGATCGAAACCATCGGCGAAGAAATAGTTAGATACGGTATGTTTTGCCCTCATTCCCTGTCGCTCACGTCCAGAGATTGGTTGTCCCCACCGTGACAAATCCCAAAGTCGGTATCCCTCAAATGCCAATTCCCTACCGCGTTCATCTCTTATAGCCTTGCGGAGCTCCTCTCCTGTGGCACTCACCTGATCAAGTCCACGAGATGCTCTCAAATCATTCAGATAAGATGTTGCCTTTTCGGTGTTATTCGACTCATAGGCGGCTTCGGCCGCTATGAGGTACTGTTCAGCTATTCTAAAAGGCTTAGGAGCACAAATACCATTAGGTACATACCCGCCCCATTGAGGGTTATCCAATGTCCTATACTTGGGATTTCCTTTAAATTTGGAGATAACACATACCATCGCTTTTACGTCCTTATTCGTTACAGTCGTATTGACCCACTCAAAATATGCGGGGACACGCCTGTCATTTTCATCATAAAACAAGTCATATACCACTGTACCGGTTGGCAGATAGGAGGGTTTGTTAAAATTCTCTTTATTACCCGGCTCCTTTGTGGACCAATAATTCCAGGTCTCCAAATCTGCTCCGTATAAGTTAGTAATGGTAGGCACTTCTTTTTCCTTATCCACAAAAGGTTGCCAGATCTGTTCCTTACCACTGTCATAATGCCACATTCGAATAAATGGATTCTCCTCTCCGGATCCGTCTTTGCCACCTTCAGCAAGTACTGCAATCAGAGGATATCGCTGTGATTGAATCAGCTTTTCTGCTTCTGCTAAAGCCTCTTCCATCTTACCCATATACAGGTACACTCGAGCGCGAAGCGCCCTAGCGACATCAGACGAGAGTTCTTCACTTCCCTCTACACAAGGGACAGAAGAAAGCAACTTCTCCGCCTTATCCAAGTCTTCCAGTATCAGACCATAGGCCTTTCTATTGGTAGCTCGTCCTTCCTTGACGAGGGAGAAAGGAGTCGTCTGAAGGGGGACTGACAAATCATTATCTGCGCTTTCCTCCCTGTAGGGCATTCCCCAGCGAATTGCAAGACTAAAATGGTAGAACGCACGTGCCAAATACGCATTCCCCATATACACATCTACCGCGGACCGTTCTTGAGGGGATACTTCAAGCTTTGGGGCAGATTCTATCACAACATTCACGTCAACAAGGGCAGCATAATATGAGTGATAGACCTGTTTTAAGACCTCATCCTCTGATTTGATATCCCACTTATGAAACGAACCGTAAAGTCCCCCAAAAGAGGCATGAGCATTCAGCATATCTGCCTGCACCTCCTGCGGAAGCACATATCCGCCTCCGAACTTTCCCCTAAGAGTAGAATATACACCATTATCCCATTTTGCCGCATCTTGGAGAGTCTGATATGATTGGTCATACCTCGTGTAATCCTTAGGCAATCGATCCAGATTACATCCGTTAAGGAGTAGTAAACTCACCAATAGTGAGCCTCCTATTTTACGCATACTGTCTTTCTTCATATCTTTTCACTATTAATTCCTGAACGAATTATCATACAACGATTAAAAAGCAACCTCTACTCCAATGCTCAACTGTTTGGTATTCGGGTTTACCCCCACAGAGATATTTTGCCCTACTTCCGGGTCAATTCCTCTAAACTTGGTAAATGTAAGCAGGTTACGACCGACAAAATAAATCCGAGCCGAAGTTAAGAAACTTTGGGAGGATAGGATGTGACTCGGCACATTATATCCGATCGTTAGGTTCTTCAGTCTCATGAAAGAAGAATCCTCCAACATCTTTGAATCCAAATAAGAACTTTGTCTATTGTTTCGAACATACTCCAGTGATGGAAATTCCGTTCTATCTCCTGGGTTTTTCCAGTAATCAAACAGGTGTCTCGAACCATTAAAGTTACTTTTCTTGTCGCGGATATAGTAGTCATTCTCGTAGTACTGCTTATCCAATGAGATCATATGCTTACCCAAGGCAAAAGAGAAATCGGCATTCATGTAAAGGCCCTTCCAATTGGCCTCGAATCCCCAGCCACCAACCATCGGTGTATACACAGGAATTCCTGTATTCTGCTCAATCTTACTGGTCCACTCGTCTGTGACTCTGGAGTCATCGCGCGTCGCTACCGAAATATTTTCACCGGGCAAATACCACTCCGGATGTCCAGTATCGGGATTCACTCCCTTATAGAGTGGCAACACAAAAGTAACAGGCTTTCCTACAATATATGCCTGCTGCGTACCCGGATCATACCATTCTTGACGTCCCTCAAAAAGCTCAAGCACCTTATCCCTATTGTGACTAAAATTGAGGTAGCACGACAGTCCGTACTCCCGCCGTGGCTTTATGATATCAGCTTTAACTTGTAAGTCAAAACCGTAGTTCATGTACTTTCCAATATTCTCAAACCTGGTTACATACCCAGAAGAACGTATGGGTAATCCTGTTGATAGGGATTGAGGAACCTCAAACAGCATGTCGCTAGTAATTCTATTGTAGTACTCAAGGTTGAATTCCAGTCTGTCCCACAACCGAGCCTTCGCTCCCATGGTGAATTTGCTCTGATTCTCCCATGTCAGATCCGGATTACCAAGACTGATGAATCCCATGCTCATCTGCCCTTTCTTCTGACCCACCTTTCCGGCGTAAGAATCAATGGAATAGGGAGGGATAGATGCATTCCCTTGAGTTCCATAGCTTGCCTTGACGTCCAAAGCATCTACCCATGAAGTACTGCGCAAGAAATCCTCATTCTTAACCTTCCAAAGCAGACCTACCGACCAAAACAAACCATTTCTCTTAGACTTCGAAAAGCGAGACGACGCATCATTTCGTAAAACCAAGTCAACAAAATATTTTTCCTGAAAATCGTATGACAATTGGGTAAAGTAGGACAGGAACGCATATTGCAACCCTCCTTCAGAGATACCGTAATCTCGTGTCGCGTTATTCAAAGAATACAGACGATCATCCAAGATCCCTCGACCTCTTGCACTGAAACTATCATCGGCGTAATCTATATACTCGTGACCCAAAAGTGCCGTGATGTTGTGACTGCCGATTTCACGCTGCCATTTTACGGTATTAGTGAAGGATAAATTTCGACCGCTGGCATAATCGCGACGCGAACTCCCTACACCATAGGCATTCCTGTAGCTGGGCAAAACTCTACTTTCGCCGGTACCATAGCTTGTTTCAACCCCGGCCATCGAACGAATGGTAACATCGCGAAAAGGAGTAATAGTGAGATATCCATTAGCCGAAAAGACAAAGGATGATGACCCACTGGGGTTGGTGGAGATGACATGCTTGGGAGTGGACATTTCCAGCATCGGCACATAGTCCAATTCCTTCCCGGTGGACGGATCAAAAGGAGAGATAAACGGAGGATTCATCGCCGCTAACCCTCCCCCTGAAGCGTTATTAGCGTCGAATGGAGAGATTTGAGTTTTGTCGGTGGAGGCTGAGGTATTCAGACCACACTGTATGTAATCATTCAGAGAAGAATTGAGATTAATTCGTCCAAAAATTTTCTGGTACCCTGAGCCCATTCTCAGCCCCTTCTGGGAAAGAGCTCCTCCAGAAATGTAGTAGTTTGTGCGACCACTTCCTCCCGAAACCGAAACACTCGCGGTGTACAACGGAGCTGGCTGGTAGATATACTTGTACCACTGGAAATCTGTTCCTTTGAACAGAGTCTCCTTTAGATGCGAAATTTCCGAAGGTTTGTACAACCCCGTCTCTTCATAATATCTCAAAAGCTCCGGGCCCGTCATCAGATTGTCGAAATACTGAGTATTAGCGAGGCTTGATACCCCATACTGTCCTCGAAGTGTGATGGTTGCTTTCTTATCAGCCACCCCTCGCTTCGTGGTGATATAGAGTACTCCATTAGCTGCACGAGCACCATAAATAGAAGTAGCCGCTGCATCCTTAAGCATCTGCACACTCTCGATATCATTAGGGTTCATGGACTGTACAACCGCCATACTAACAGGCATTCCATCCATTATTATGAGAGGCAATGACCCAGCACCAAGTGACCCTTGACCGTGTAAGGCCATAGATAAACGAGATGATGGCTCGCCCGAAGATGAATAGATCTGAAGTCCCGTTACTTTGCCTTGAATAGCATCCAGGGGATTGGCTACCGGTTTATTGGCCAGTTGCTTAGCATCCACCTTCACCACAGACGCAGATGTATTGGCTACCTTTCTGGTCATGTACCCTACCACGACCACATCGTCCAAGAGTTCCGCCTCCGGCATCAGTCGAATACTCATGACAGGAGCGGCGGGAACTTCTTGCGCCTTATATCCCACAAAACTAATGATGACAATCTCTCCCTTTTGAGCTTTGAGGAAAAAGGCACCGTCCAGATCGGTTTGGGCACCGACTTTAGGATTGTTTTTCAGACGGACGATTGCCCCGGTGATCGGCTCATTGTTTTCGTCTACGACCATGCCTTTCACATCGATGGTCTGTCCAAGGGCCACCCCTGCTCCTAAAAGCAGCAAGGTGAACAACATCAGGATCTTACTTTTCATACCATTTCTTTTGTGTTGTTGTTAATTATTGGTTATACTCGTCAATTCACTCACTGTTTCAGATTGTCGCATCATGTCCTGTCTGAATTTCTGCTAGTCATATGTCAATTTTATTCATTTAGAGTTAAATTTAACTATTATCCAACCTCAGCAAACTTAGGAAAAATATTTGACCTTACAAAGAGTGACGATCAATATAACAACGTAAATTAGGGCTATGGAAAAGCTATTTCTCTTGGTTTTCTAATCTTTTTTGTTTCAGTATCGGAGTTTTAAGCGTTATCTCTTAGGCAATTAAGTATAAAGCTTAGGGACAAAAAATATTAACTTCTCCACATCTTATAATGTTATATCTAACAGAAATTTCCAGTAAGTCACTAACTGAATCTTCCGATAATACCCTTCATTTCTAAGGAGTACGAGTTAGCTATGAAGAACTCAGGAGATGGTGTCTCCAAAAACAGGTATTTAGCCTAATAAGTCTGATAAAATGATGTAGAAAGGTCGAGAGACGCAGTCACACCATAACAAAGCCATACCTCCCTCATTCCTCAAGACATACGGACATACCCTATAGAAACCTCTGGGAAGTCGGTTTCCCGACATCCCAGAGGTCGTCAAAGAAAGCTCCGGGTCATCGCTTTGCCGACGACCCAGAGCTTTCCGAATGCATGCATAAGTATCAGGATATAAGAGCAAAGAATCATTATGCCGACCCCCGTATCCCGAAGAAACGCGACTTTTCAGGTCAAGTCCCCGTTATCTTTCGGTTCATCGGATGAACGACGACAAAAAAATAAGCAATGCAAATCCTCGATTCACATTGCTTACCGGATGATTTTCCGTATGAGAGGTGTCCGTCTCTTGAGACGTCGGCCTCATCACTACGACCAGAAAAATGAGCGGAAGACGGGACTCGAACCCGCGACCCTAACCTTGGCAAGGTTATGCTCTACCAACTGAGCTACTTCCGCAATTGCGTACGCAAAGGTACAAAAAATTTCATTTCCACCAAATGGGTAGGCAACTTTTCTTCGGAGCCCCACACAAACATTACGATGTACCCATTTCCTCTTTCGTGGACCCGAATGCACGATGTCAAGGTATCTAAATATCAGGATATTTCATGCCCTAGGAGGCTCCGGCTTAGGAGCCTCTGACACACCGACCTGAACGCTGGTACGGATGTCACGACCACCAAGATTTTGGAAAAAATTGAGGTCGAATTGATAGGCAACGGAATACATGTGATCAAAGACATCACTACATATATCCTCAAACTCGATCCATACGGCAGTGTCGGTGAAGAAATACAACTCCAAGGGAATACCCTTTTCCGTCGCCTCTCTCTGGCGGACGAGGACAGTATTGGATTGACTAATCCGGGGATTACCCTTGAGATACGCAAGTACATACCTCCGAAAGAGCCCAAGATTGGTGAGGCGACGCTTGCGGAGGTCGTCCCCGGTAGCGACCCTAGTATTGTCCACATCAATCTCGGCAGTTACATGCTGTATATACTCTCCGAGAGCACTGGAGTGGCGCAGCTTATCGATGAGGTCATCGTCTGCATAGCGCACCGATCGTATGTCAATGAAAAGCGAGCGTTTGCACCGTCGCGCTCCTGTCGCCTGCATCGGACGCCAGTTGATAACAGGGTCGGAGACAAGTGCATACGGAGGGATAGTATAGACAGTATTGTCGTAGGCTCTTACCTTTACGGTCGTCAGAGAAATATCCATGACATCGCCATCAACACCGTGCTTGGGGGAGGTGATCCAATCCCCCACCCGTATCATATCATTCCCGGAGAGCTGTATACCGGCTACAAGCCCCATGAGCGTGTCCTTGAAAACCAACATAAGAACGGCACTCAAAGCTGCGAGACTCCCAAAGAGGGTCTTCATATCAATCCCGAAGACAAGTGATACTATCAGCAGCCCGGCAAGAAAGATCACAATGACATTGATGACCTGGAGAAGGTTGACGAATGGGTTATTGCGATACTTGGGAGAGGATAGCATCCACGATCTCGTGAGAGACAGGATAGCTCCGATCAGTCGGACCACCAGTATTGTGGTATAAATACCGATGACAACATACAAAACCTTACAGACAAGATCATCCTCTTCGGGGAAAGGAATCGAAAGCAACCCCGCGAAAATGGACACAGAGCAAATGCGGATAGTGAGGCTGACAACCTTCTTATTCACGAAACCATCCTTCTTCTTGAAGAGCCTGGAGAGCATCCGAGGGAGTGAATTCATGAACAGGAGTCTCAACAATACCTCCACAACAATAGCAAACCCAAGCACAACACCCAGCATAATGAGGGCGTAAAGAGGGCTTACCGCGGCACCCACATAGTGTCCAATCAAAGTCTCTAACCAATTCCTAATCTCGTCCATATCTTTATCCCCAAAATATTAGTTTAATTGTATCGTGTCGACAAGACGATGCCGACACCTCCCCCAGACACAGGACACCACCCTATCCCCATCTAAGGTCTGCAGAGTTTTGTCTTCAGCGTGTATACGTAATGTCGTATACGGACTGCTTTCTCCCGGTCAACCCTTGAGCATCAGTCTCCGTTATCTCGTGGATTACCTGTAATGGTCTGTCAAAGTGGTCACAGAGATACGATGCGCTGACATGCTTCTGACACCCATCGTTCACCTTGAACTCCGCCGCAGAAAAGAAATTACGCGTGCGAGAACCAAGCAGGTAGGTCGTAATCATATCAGCAGAGAGGCCCTCCGACAACATGTTCAGGTCCGGGAAAAGATGATTCTCTACGTTGTTGTAGTATGTAAGGTTAACGACCGTACCATTATCGTAGCTAATCGTACTGATATTACCGTCTTTCCACTCGAAAGATCCCTTGACACCATCCGACACCATGGACGCTATCTCTGCGCCGTTTACCACAGCATCCCAACGCTGTTCATGTCCCGTCGGGTAACGAGTTGATACAGAAGATACCATACCGTACTCGTCTAGTAGCATTGTCGTCAGCGTGGGGGTATCTCCGCTGTCGTCAGTACCCTCGCAGATGAGGATTTTGTCTTCGTAGTACTCTGCTTCGATGAGTATCTCAGAGATTACATCACCCCTGCTGTCCATACATAAGCTCCTTGCCCAAGTACAACGCTCCTCATCGTCGTACCCAAAGGTCATTATCTCCCTCAGCACCCCATCGGTAGTGCATGTGATGGTATCCATGAGGGGGCTGAAGTATCCTTTAATCTCCTCAGATCGCTTGCGCAGGTACCTATACGTAAGATTAGCCACTGCAACACCCACGGCCACTGCGACTGCATTAACCCATATTTTCTTGTTTGAATTCATTGTGTCCTATTGCTTACTGTTATTTCGTATATTCTGTCCATTTACGACAAAGATACAATTTTCCTTGGAAAAAGGAGTGAGCAATACGCTCCGATATTGCCACCTTTCATTCGCCGTCTTAACAAAGCACAAATAGCCCAAAGAGTGAACAAAGGAATGCCAAGAAAAGGGGAGATCGTTTTTTCACGATGATAAAATTTTGTAGTTTTGCGAGTGATATATTGCATCGGGTTCGTGCCCACACAGGAATGAGTAGCATGCTGGACAAAGAAAAAGGACGTGCGCTAATGGCGCACATAGATTTACTGCTCAACGATCTACAGCAGGTTCGTAGCGAAGTTTCCGACTGGTTAGATGATCTTGAATCATCCGAGTCGGCCGGGGCGGTGTCGGTATCCGAAACCCTCTCTGGAAGGCCTGCAAGTACTCCTCATATGATTGGCACCCAACCGATAGAAGCATCTCCCACTCCTGCAGTTCCGAATGAGGTTTCCGACACCGCTGATACCCACGGAATGGAGTTCAACCTCAGTGAGGATGACAATATCGTCTTTGTCCCCAAGAAGAAGATGACCCTTGAGAAGTCTTTCGAACCGCACCTACACTTTCACCCTCGCCGAGCGTTCTCGTTAGCCGATACGTTTATGTATGCTAACGAGCTATGCTGGGGTAACAGAGCAGAGTTCGACACGATTCTGGACGAAATCGAGAGGATGAGCTCGTGGTCTCAACTTGAGAACTACATATACACTGTCCTGAGACTCAACCCCGAGTCGGAGTCGGTACAGCGGTTCATGGACGAAGTGAGAGCCACTGCTTCCACTGCAAAGTCCTAACCACAATATATCCCATACCATGTCACCTCTCATCATAGTTCCCACACCGATAGGCAACCTCGAAGACATCACTCTCCGAGCACTTCGGGTACTTCGGAGTGCCGACGTGATCCTCGCAGAGGACACACGTACGTCTGCGAGGCTGATGCAAGAGTATGACATTAAAGCTCCCCTGACAAGCTATCACAAGTTCAACGAACACCAGATCGCCGAGCAGATCACTGAGCAGATCGCCATCGGAAGACAGATCTGCCTGATTTCTGATGCTGGTACTCCCGGGATTTCCGACCCCGGCTTTCTCCTTGTTCGCAGATGCATAGAGAGAGGCATCGAGGTGCAGTGTCTCCCGGGTGCTACCGCTGTCATCCCGGCGCTCGTAGCTTCCGGACTACCCTGCGACCGCTTTTACTTCGAGGGATTCCTCCCTCACAAAAAAGGGAGAAAGACGCGCATGGAGGCCGTGATTGAGCGTGATGTAACCACCGTCTTCTACGAATCCCCCAGTCGTCTTCCCAAGCTCCTCCAACTCATTCAGGAGATACTCGGCAATGGTCGTCAGGTCGTTGTTGCACGAGAGATCAGCAAAAAATTCGAGGAATATAGGCGTGGTACCGCCACCGAGCTCCTACAGCATTTCACCCAAACACCCCCATTAGGAGAACTGGTAGTCATGGTTGCAGGTGTGCAAAAGGAAGAGAAAGAGCACAAGAACAAATATAGAGAGAACAATGAGGTGGAAGAGGAAGTGGAGTAACAATGGGACTGCATACTGAGATAACTCCACTCAAGTCTCTTCCCGTGCTGTCCACTCCACCGATTCCACACGAACATGAATGTAAAGAACAAAAGGAATATCAAGATGAAAAAAGTATCATTTGCACTCGCAGGTGCCGCATTGGCACTGTCCCTCTTCGCTGTCGGTTGCGCAGAGCAGGGCTCGTCTTACAAGAAATTGCAAAACAGCTATGACTCTCTCCTGCTCCAGAGCAAGCAGGACAAGCAAGACCTGAACGAAGCGCTAACACTCATCAGTGAAGTCGAAGCTGACATTGCACGCGTGGCAGAGACGGAAAATCGAATTCAGATGGGAGCAACCTCAGGCGACCTCAATGCAAGCACCAAAGATCAGCTAAGAAGCGACATTGAGTTTCTCAATAAAACCTTACAAGAGAACAAAGAGCGCTTGGCTCAGCAGGAAAAGATGCTGAAGCAGAAAGACATCAACGTCAGTGCCCTCACCAAGAAGATTCAAAGCCTCCAAGCTCAGATTTCGGAAAAAGAGAATGTCATCAGCCAACTACAGCAGCAGCTGGCAGGTCTCAGTGCACAGGTTGCGCATCAGGATAGCATCATCGGAGACCTCAGTGAAGCACAGCGCAATAATGAGACGACCATAGCATTGCAGGATCAGAAGATCGCCAGACAGGATGCTCAGCTCCACACGGCGTACTACTGCTTCGGCACATCAGCTGAACTCAAGGAGCAGAAAATCCTCGCCGGCGGTGGACTATTCAGCAAACTCAAAGTGATGCCCGAAGGCTTCAATAGAGACTACTTCATGGCGATTGACACCAGAAGTGTTTCCTCTATTGCGCTTTTTGCCAAGCGCGCACTCCTCCGCACCGATCACCCTGCGAGCTCATACCGATTCGACACTGACTCTGACGGCAATAAGACACTCAAAATCCTTGACACCAAGGAATTTTGGTCCCGTGGCAAGTATCTCGTCATCGAGGTAGAGCCCTGATCTAAGCCACAGACTGCTACAATAAGAAACAAAACATAATTAATCCAAGTCCGAGAGGAGTAAGTATGAGAGTGTGTCACGATCATCCCTGTCTCCTTTCGGACTTTCTTATTTCCCATACCCACATCTACCAGCATTGATCAAGACCGTACTCATAGACCTTGACGAAACCCTCTGGGCTACGCGGATAAATAACCGAGACGCACTGGAGGAGGTATACCATGCCCACGGCTGGGGAGAGCACTTCGACTCCTTCGAGACGTTCTTCCGAAAATACGAACCGCACAATGACCATGTATGGGATCTTTATCGCATAGGAACGATTACGAAAGCGGAACTCACCCTCGACAGGTTTCGCACGCCACTACTCCCCGAGATCTCACTCACGGATGAAGAGATACTCGAGATCAATGCAGACTTTCTCTCCCGAGCAGCCACGAAGGAGAAGGTCATCCCTGGAGCGATAGAGTTGCTACGTGAACTAAAATCCCTGTACACAATCGTCATCCTCTCCAATGGCTTCGAGGAAGTTCAGGCACAGAAAATGGCATCATCGGGGCTCCTGCCCTACATTGACCACATAGTGCTCAGTGAGACTGCGGGAGCCAATAAACCCTCTCGTCGAATATACGACTATGCTTTCTCCATCAGTCGGTCACGACCCAGTGAATCTATCATGATTGGCGACAGCTGGGAGGCAGATATCATCGGTGCCGAGACGGCAGGGATACCGGCGATCTGGTACAACCCCATGAAGCTACCCACCCCGCGTCCACTCCGTGTACCCCTGCACATCATCACCTCCCTCAGTGAGGTAATCCCTATTCTCCGACAGTATCTCCTCCCTCGAGATTGACAGCCAATCCGATACTCCTCCTCGGCATGACTGTCACGACGCACAGTACATTAGTCTGTATACCAATCTCCGATGTCTCCCCAAAAAATTTCTCTGGGTCGTCGGTGCATCAATGTCCCAGAGATCTCCAAAAATTTCTCTGGAACATCAATACATCGACGACCCAGAGGTTTTTGTATCGAGCATCGAGACCTCCCGCACACCGGCTAAATATCATCATGAAACCATGCACCGAATCAAGCATCCTATAATATTTAGGTCTGCCTGCAAATGGAGCACCTGCACGTGTCGGAATCGAAATTGACCACAAAGAATGAATTAGAAGTGAGGGAAATGATATATTTTGGTTACTTTTGCACACGATTTGATTTTTGAAGTATACGACAATATATGGCGAGCAACCTACTCATAGTTGAGTCCCCGGCAAAGTCGAGGACCATCAGTCGCTTTTTGGGTAAGGACTTTGAGGTGTTGTCCAGCTTTGGGCACATCAGAGACCTGAAGACAAAGGGAATGGGCATAGACATCGATAATAGATTTGAGCCTGAATACGAGATCTCGGAGGACAAGGTAGACCTGGTAAAGAGCCTGCGACAGGCTGCAAAGAAGGCAGACAAAGTGTGGTTGGCATCCGATGAAGACCGCGAAGGAGAAGCCATCGCCTGGCATTTGTCTGAAGTGTTGGAGCTGGATGAAAAAGCAGAGAATCGTATCGTCTTCCACGAAGTGACAAAGTCTGCCATCCAGAACGCCCTCGAAAATCCCCGTGCTATAGATCTCCAGATGGTGGATGCACAGCAGGCACGTCGCGTGCTGGATAGAATCGTAGGCTTCGAGCTCTCGCCCGTACTGTGGCGCAAGATCAGACCCAGTCTGTCAGCCGGCCGTGTGCAGTCGGTCGCTGTCCGCTTGATCGTAGAGCGTGAGCGTGAGATTCAGGCCTTCAGGGCAGAGAGTAGCTTCAGGATCAGGGGAAACTTCGAAACCTCTCGAGGTGGTCAGTTCTGGGGCGAAGTCCCGATTCGCCCGTCAGAGGAAAGTAAGGTGAGGGATATCCTTGAATCACTCAGGGAGGGTACATACAGAGTTTCCAAGATAGATGTCAAGCCGGGCACCCGTAAGCCTGCCCCCCCCTTCACGACCTCTACCCTACAGCAGGAGGCATCTCGGCGCATGGGATATGCCGTAGGGCAGACGATGCGTCTGGCACAGAATCTCTACGAGGCCGGGCATATCACCTACATGCGTACAGACTCTGTCAACCTCTCCACTTTCGCTATCGCCTCCACCGCGTCAGTGGTAGAGAGCGAGTATGGGAAAGAGTATGTACGGACGAGAAATTTCGCTACCCACACAAAGGGGGCACAGGAAGCACACGAGGCAATACGACCTACCCACATAGAGAAGGAGGTGGCTGGTGCTACTGCACAGGAAAAGGCGCTCTACGACATGATACGCAAGCGCACGCTTGCATCCCAAATGGCTGAAGCCAAGATAGAGCGCACTCAGGTAGATATAGACTCTTCCGCACAGGTGACATTTGTAGCAAGGGGGGAGGTCATCAAGTTCGACGGGTTCCTCAAAGTTTACCTGGAGAGCAATGATGATGACGACAATGCGTCTGACAGCGAGAACAGCCTGCTCCCGGAGATGAAAAAAGGTGAAGAACTCACCTCTACGGGTGTGGTTGCTACGGAGCGTTTCTCCGCACGTCCCGCCCGCTACTCCGAAGCGTCGCTGGTGAAACGAATGGAAGAACTCGGGATCGGACGCCCCTCTACGTATGCACCCACGATACAGACGATACAGAAGCGTGAGTACGTGGAGAAGCGTACGTTGCCCGGAGAAAAGCGCAGCTACAGAGAGCTGCGACTGAAGAATGGCAAGCTCACGTCCCACACGAAAGAGGAGGTATTCGGAGCCGATCGCAATAAACTCTTCCCCACCGATATGGGGCTGGTGGTGACGGACTTCCTCGTAGAACAGTTTCCAAAGGTACTGGATTACAACTTCACTGCCAAGGTGGAGAAAGAGTTTGACGACATCGCTGACGGCAATAAGGAGTGGAGGGAAATGATTGGTGATTTTTACAGCCACTTCCACCCCAGTATAGAGAATGTATTGGAGGATCGTACGGCTCCCAAGGTTGGCGAACGGCTACTGGGCGAGGACCCCGACACAGGTAAGCCGGTGTATGCTAAGATTGGTCGCTTCGGACCCATGGTACAGATAGGTGAGCCGGAGGAGGGAGGACTCAAGCCCCGCTTTGCTTCGATCCCCAAGGATCTATCCATAGAGACAATCACCCTCGAAGAGGCCATGGTGCTCTTTTCTTTGCCACGAAAACTCGGTAAATATGAGGACGTGGAGATAGAGACAAATATAGGCAGATTTGGCCCATACATCCGCTTCGGCAAAGTCTTCGTCAGCATCCCCAAAGATCAGTCACCTTACGATATCACCATGGAGGATGCTGTGGGGCTCATAGAGGAAAAGAGGGAGAAAGATCGGAATAAGCATATCGCGACTTTCGGAGAGGGAGAGGAGATGATCCAGATTCTCAATGGCCGCTGGGGACCCTACATAGCTTATAAGAATGCGAACTACAAGATACCCAAGACAACGGACCCCACAACCGTAAACGAGGAGGAGGCGAAGAGGATGATAGCGGAGCAGGACAAGGCTAACGGGGCCAAAAAGTCCCACAAGAAAGCTGCCGCTAAGCGCGCAGCAACAAAGAAGAAGTAAGCCATCAATCACCATGGATGATACGCAAAGATACTACCTTCTGATAGACACTTCCACAGAGGTGTGTACCGTAGCCCTCGGTACGAGTAGTGGAAAAGTGATCGCTGAGAGACGCAACGAGCATCAGAATAAGCACGCGGAAGCACTGGCGCCAATGGTGGATGAATTGCTACGAAACCTCCCCGAGATCGGTAGCCTTGCAGGGGTAGGTATCGCAGAGGGTCCGGGGAGTTACACAGGATTACGTATCGGTGCAGCTTACGCCAAGGGGCTCTGCTGGACATGGAGTATCCCACTCGTCACTGTTTCGACACCTGAATTGCTGACCCTGACCTACAGGTCAGAAACATCAGCGACTGCGGATCTATACATGCCGATGATCGATGCTCGACGTATGGAGGTGTACGCAGGCATATACGACAATGACTACACGATTCGGCACGATATACAGGCACTGATACTCACAGATGACGGCACGATGACGGCATTAAGCCGGGAAGTTGGTTCGCGTATGCTCCTCTACTTCGGGTCAGGGGCAGCCAAAGCAACGGAAATAATGACCAAATACTTCCCCCGCGCTACATACGGAGGAAGCACTTCGCCCAACTCCGGTGCCATGCTCAGCGTCGTAACAGAAAAGATAGAGATGGGAGCTACCGTTGACATAGCGTATTGGGAACCCTATTACCTGAAGGAATACGAGGCCAAGACGAGCACGAACAAAGTTCTCAGAGAAATAATGGACAAGTAACCATTAGTTATGTCGGTTTTTTCGTGTACCTTTGTGTACAAATCAACAACCGTGAGGCTGTAAGAACCTCATAGGAGGATCATTATTTAATTTCCGAATTAATGAACAAAGACAATTTTTTCGACCAGGAGAAATCAGGAGAAGGCATCTCTGAGAAGAGATCATCTTTCGGCGAGGATCGAAGTTTTTCCAAACGTGACTACAGTAACCGTTTTTCCTATCGTGATGAGGGGATGAAGCAGGGTCCGCGTCGCCGTCGTCGTATAGGTGAGATGGGCTATAGTAGCGAAGGACAGAGCAGCAGACTCTACGATCGTAATAGCGATCGCAGTACCCAAGGTGGCTATACACCCCGACCACGTCATTTCGAGGAGGGGGAGCGTCCGCCACGTCGTGATGGCTACCCGGACGCCCCAGCTACCAACTACAAAGAACGCTACAACGAAGTCCGCGAGCACAATCGCCAGCGCTACGGAGAGGAAGCATTCCAGCAGGATCGTCCACAGCGTAAGGCTTACCTACGCAACAACTACAACAGTAACGGAGAAGAGGATAATCGCGGAAACTCCGGCTATCGCAGGTCATACAATACCAATCGTGGCGGAGAAGCATCTGATGACCGTCGACCTGTGTTCGGTAAAGGTAGACCCAATAATAATGCAAAGCGCCCGGTAAAAAAAGGGAGCACCCCCAAGAAAAAAGAGCGACAAATGCCGGTGTACGAGCAGAATGAGTTGGATCCAAGCGAACCAATTCGTCTGAATAAATTCCTCGCCAACTCTGGTATCAGCTCCCGCCGTGAAGCGGATGAACTCATAGAAGCGGGCGGTGTACTCGTCAATGGGGTTCCGGTCACAGAGTTGGGGACTAAAATAACTCTCAATGACCGTGTGGAAGTAAATGGCAAGGAAGTTAAGCCGGAAAATAAGGTGTACGTGCTACTCAATAAACCACGTAATTGTGTCACCACTTCCGACGACCCTCAGGAACGTCTGACGGTCATGCACCTCGTGCGGAGCGCGGCGAAAGAGCGTATCTACCCTGTAGGGCGTCTTGATCGCAATACCACTGGTGTCCTACTCCTCACTAATGACGGTGAGCTCGCCTCCAAGCTTGTACACCCCTCATTCAAGAAAAAGAAGATCTACCACGTATGGTTAGATAAGGAAGTAACCGTCGACGACATGCAGAAGATCACTGATGGAATAGAGCTCGAGGACGGTGAAATGCACGCAGATGCTATCAGCTATGTCTCTGACGAAGACCTCACACAAGTCGGCATAGAAATACACTCTGGTAGGAACCGCATCGTCCGACGTATATTCGAACACCTTGGATACCGTGTGATCAAACTCGACCGAGTGTACTTCGCCGGTCTAACAAAGAAGAACCTCGGACGCGGCAAATGGCGCTACCTCACACAACAGGAGGTCAATAACCTCAAAATGGGAGCATTCGATTAATTGTAGAGCTATTGCCCCAAGACAGAGTTTCAGACATCATGCATTAACAGATATGAAGAGAACTAAGATCAAAGACCTCATACAGTCTCCTACCATTGGCTCAGAAGTCGTCGTAAAAGGCTGGGTACGCACAAAACGAGGAAGCAAATTCGTCAGCTTCATTGCTCTCAATGATGGCTCCTGCATACACAACATACAGGTCGTGGCCGAAGCTAACCGCTTTGACGAAGAAGTACTCAAAAAGGTCACTACCGGTGCGTGTCTCTGCGTTACTGGTGAGCTGGCAGAGAGTCAGGGGAAAGGACAAAGTTTCGAGATACAAGCCAAGAGCATAGAGATCTACGGCACTGCGGATCCCGACACCTATCCGCTACAAAAGAAGGGTCACACCATGGAATTCCTCCGTGACATCGCTCACCTTCGCCCCCGCACCAATACATTTGGTGCAGTGTTCCGTATCCGCCACAATATGGCATACGCGATACACAAATTCTTCCACGACAAAGGATTTACATACTTCCATACCCCACTGATCACGGCGTCGGATGCGGAGGGAGCCGGGCAGATGTTTCAGGTCACCACCTTAGATCTCAAGAACCCTCCTCGCACTGAAGACGGAGACATTGACTATGACAAGGACTTCTTTGGCACCGAGACCAACCTAACCGTATCCGGACAGCTCGAGGGAGAACTTGCAGCCATGGCACTAGGTGAGATCTACACATTTGGTCCCACTTTTCGTGCGGAAAACTCCAATACTCCACGCCATTTGGCAGAATTTTGGATGATTGAACCAGAAATGGCATTCTACGAGATTGAGGATAATATGGATCTCGCAGAGGAGTTTCTCAAATACCTCATCAAGTGGGCATTAGCAAACTGCGCTGACGATATCAAGTTCCTCAACGACATGATCGACGATACCCTCATTGAACGACTCCAATTTGTGGTCGACAATGACTTCGTACGCCTACGTTACACTAAGGGTATAGAGATTTTGGAACAAGCCATAAAGAACGGCCAAAAGTTTGAATTTCCTGTATTCTGGGGTGCGGATCTCGCATCTGAGCACGAGCGTTTCCTCGTCGAAAATCACTTCAAAAAGCCTGTCATTCTCACCGATTATCCCAAGGAAATCAAGGCTTTCTATATGAAACAAAACGAAGATGACAAGACAGTACGCGCCATGGACGTCCTCTTCCCCAAAATTGGAGAAATCATCGGTGGATCACAGCGTGAGGAAGACTTAGACAAACTCATCAGACGATCCGAGGAAATGGGTGTGCCAGTAGACAAGATGAGCTGGTACATGGATACTCGTCGCTTCGGTACGGCACCTCACTCAGGCTTTGGTTTGGGCTTTGAGCGCCTTATTCTCTTTGTCACCGGCATGAGCAATATCCGTGACGTTATTCCGTTCCCTCGCACCCCCAAAAACGCTAACTTCTAGGAGATTGTAATTCGTACAGTCTCATATTCAAAGACAAATGAAGACCTGTGATCAAACACAGGTCTTTATTTATTCATGCCCGACTTCATCTTGTGTCGACATACA
>JBAKGE010000073.1:0-10001 GCA_037191085.1 Porphyromonadaceae bacterium
TGGTTACCAAAGGTGTGATGGTATTACTTCTCGTATGGGGTTTCGGAGGTCTTCTTGAGGGTATGGCCGGCTTCGGTACAGCTGTAGCTATACCGGCTGCCATTCTTATATCCTTGGGTTTCAAACCTGGTTTCAGTGCCCTCGTAGCACTTATAGCCAATAGTGTGCCTACAGGGTTCGGTGCCGTAGGTGTACCTGTCATCACTCTTGCCAATGAAGTAGCCCCCTCAGGAGTAGCTACACATGAGTCCATCACCGATATATCTGCCAATGTGGTACTCCAGCTATCTCCCCTAATGTTCATACTGCCGTTCATTATCTTGATGCTCACTGATAGGAGTAGAAAATCAATCATTAAGAATATACTTCTCTCTCTCTGGGTAGGAGGTATCTCTCTCGCTGTACAGTACGCTGCAGCTCGGTACTTAGGTGCAGAGACACCGGCAATTTTTGGAGGTATAGCGTCTATTCTCGGTATTATCTTGTATGCTAAGCTTTTCACCAATAAAAGTGATACTTCCGATAAAAGCGATAAGATACCTACCTCCAAGATCCTAAGAGCATGGAGTGTGTACTTCTTTATATTATTCTTCATCATTATTTCTGGTCCACTCGTAAAGCCTATCAACGAAATACTCACTTCAAATTTTGTGAGTAAAGTACATTTACCTATTTATGCGGAGGGTAAATACTTTGCGTTTGGCTGGCTATCCAATGCTGGTCTGATGCTCTTTCTCGGTACGATCGTAGGTGGTCTCATACAAGGGGTGAACTTCGGTAGGCTAATGAAAGTATTAGGCAGGACGATAATTAATCTCAAGAAGACCGTAGTCACTATCCTCAGTCTCGTATCCATAGCATCTGTGATGAATTATGCTGGCATGATTCTCGTCATGGCGGCGGCATTAGCCGATGCTACGGGACAGTTTTATCCCCTCTTTGCTCCATTGATAGGTGCTATAGGCACATTCGTTACGGGTAGTGATACGTCTTCCAATATTCTCTTCGCAAAGCTACAGAATAATGTAGCCATGCAGCTCGGGTATAGTGATCCCAATTGGCTTGTAGCTGCTAATACTGCCGGTGCCACGGGTGGTAAAATCATATCACCTCAGAGCATCGCTATCGCTACGGCTTCTTGTAAAATGGAGAATCAAGATGGCAAGATCCTTAGCTCTGCTCTTCCGTATGCCATTGGATACATTATTTTGGCAGGGCTTATGGTCTACTTTGCGGTATGATTTTTCTTGCCTTAAGGTGTAACCCTTGTTTTATTGCTGTCTGGTGTGGCTCTTGACTACACCGGACAGTATTTTTATGGTCTATTTGATTATTTATTTTTAACACGATTATAGATGATTGTTTTTGGCATTTAGCTACCTTTATAATGATGTTATTATTCACCACTTTAAATAGAATATAAATATGAGGACAAATGGATTATACATGATTATTTCAGTGCTTGGCTTGCTAATGCTGGGTAACTATATTCCACGTAGTCAAAAAAATACTCACGACAGTAGTGTCGCAACCGATGACGCTACTGAGACTGTTACTGCGTCTATGCAGACTACTATACCTGCTTCCGCCGGAGTATCAGAGATTGCAGGTCAGTGGAAGGTGTCCGAGGTAAATCAAATAGTCGTAAGAGACTTGGAGCTCAGTGATGTACCCATCTTTATCTTTGACTTGCAGAAGCTCGAAGTCAGTGGTAATCTCAGTTGCAATCAATTTAGCGCATCTTTACATCTCGATCCCGGTGTTCCCGGACAGATCACTTTCTACAAAGTTTCCACTACACTTATGGAATGTCCTAATATGGATGTGGAATCTCAGTTAAGTGTTGCCCTACAGGAAGTCAATCGCTACGAGGTACTCCCAGATAGCTTACTCTTGCTGTTTAGGAATGATGTACAGCTCATCACTCTTGTTCGCTAAAGTCTAGTATAAATAATCTAAGGTTGACATAAGAGGAATGAGAAAGTACAGATTCCGAAAACTTTTTCAAACCATTGATTTTTAGAAGGATCAATATGTAAAACTGGCAAGGACTATGCCACATTGCAGTAGGCTATACTGTTTCATTCATCTGTGGTATGTAGGCTTGCCTTACAGAAACCTCCGGGTCGTCGATTTTTCGACATTCCAGAGGTTGTCAGAGAAATCTCCGGGACATCGAATCATCGACGACCCAGAGATTTCCGCGTGAGGGTTCTGCCGAGACTTTTATATCAGGCAGGATCACCCAAAAGATCCATTCTATTACAGGTATATGCTTAGCAGCGATTAGTTCTGCGCTGGGTATGGCTCCTTTTTATTGCCTTTGGTAGGTAGTCAAGATATTTTTGTGGACAGACTATTCGTCTTGGCTGACGGTGATAGGGTGGGGGTGGTGGGCATTTGTTTTTGGTGTCATATATGTCGTAGTTTGCTGTTTGGCACTCTCTTCTTATCTTTATCCTCCACTGATACCATGTGGGAGTATCAGAAGCATTTGGAGCACATGAATGTAGAACGTGGAGTATATACGTGCTATACCTGTCGTGAAGGCTTTCCACCAGAGTATTTCTTCTTTCAATGAGTCCAAGGAGGTATTATGAACTTTGATGAGAGGAAAAACCTTTGTCATGGTTATTGTGCCGGACGGTGGACGTGTGGTAAAGCAGGGTAACTCTTCGGAACTCTATGCCCGTACTCGTAGTCGCTAGTACCGCATGTTACTTTTCGCCTATGTAATTACTATAATTTGGAAGATACCGGAGAAAAACTACAGTGCCTGATCAGGCACTGTACGCTGCCCGATCGTGTTCTGTACAGTGTCCGATCAAGCACTGTATACTGTCCGATCGGGCTCTGTAGTTTTTCTATGGGATATTGCCACAAATATGACCATGTCCTGTCATCTGAGAATCAAAGCCTGATGCAGGTTTTTTCTTTTTCGCTTCGTGAACCAAGATGACGTTATGGCTTGATTCCGATGAATGTATGTGCGTTACGCTCACTTTCTGTATATTTGTGGTTGGTAAAGGCTTTTACTGATTATTGTACACCCATAGTTTTCTCACCCTAATTTGCTTTTTTGCTCGTGGTATTATCCTGTAGAAGATTTCTCCTCGGATGTTTTTCCTTATTCGTTTTTTCTGTCTTTCTCTCAGCTCAAAAGAGACCTCCACTATTACCTCTTCCGCTGCACGTGGAGTGGGGGAGAGACAGTGTACGCATAGGTGCTTTGCCAGTGCATGAAATAGTGTCTCACAGTATCGACGGTATGGAAGATGAGGGGTATGAGCTGGAGGTATCCACCAGTGGGATAACACTGAAAGCAACGAGTAAGAAGGGGCTCTTTTATGCGCACAAGACTCTTAAGCAACTGGCACTACACGAATATGTCCCGACGGTGAAGATCCGGGATACTCCGGCATTCAGTTGGCGGGGATACATGGTGGATGTGGGGCGAAACTATCAGAGTATGCGAATGCTCAAGGAACAGATAGATTTTATGTCGGATGTGAAGCTTAATGTGTTTCACTTCCACCTCACGGAGAATGTGGCATGGCGTCTGGCAGTGGATAGGTACCCACAGCTCACGGACCAGGAGTACATGACTAGAGATAAAGGATTGTTTTATGACGAAAGAGATATACGTGAACTCAAGAAATACTGTGAGGATCGTCATATCCTTTTTCTGATGGAGATAGACATGCCCGGACATAGCGAGGCGTTTCAGCGTGCAATGGGATACGATATGCAGAGTCCCGAGGGTCTGGAAGCGGTGCTCCACATTCTCGATGAGATAGTGGATAAGTATGATTTGAGGATACTTCACATAGGTGCCGATGAAGTCAGAATTACTAACCCAGACTTTCTCCCCACAGTTATCAACTACTTGAAGGGACGAGGTATAACCGTCATGGGGTGGCATCCTGGTGGTGACAGGTACCCCGATGATGTGATTCATCACCTATGGAGCAGTGATGACGCTACTCGGGCAGGTGATGTCCAGAGACCTTATCCCCGTGTCGACTCACGGAACTTGTACATCAACCATATGGATGCTTTGGAGTCTGTGCCATCAGTGTACAATCATCAGATATGCGATGTGGATGCAGGAAATGAGACCACGAATTTGGGAGCTATCCTCTGTCTCTGGAATGATCGTCGACTGCGTCGAGGAGAGGATAACCTTACTCACAATCCTGTCTATCCTTCGCTAATGGCATTTGCCGAGCGATCATGGGTAGGAGGTGGCAGAGGGGATAATTTTATAGGGATAGACTTGGAGACTAGAGAGAAATTTGCATCTTTTGAACGAAGAATGATGTCTCTTTACCATTCTTCTTATTCGGATCTACCCTTTCCCTATGTGGCACAGGCTAACATTGAGTGGGACATCTATGGCCCTTACGATAATGGGGGGGATATGACTATTAAGTTTGCTCCGGAACTGGGTGAAAAGGTGCAATCTGTGGGTAAAGTAGTGGGAGGTACCATTATCTGGAGGCACTTCTGGGATCCTACGGTCAGGGGATTGATGTGTGAAACAAGAGAAAATACTACGTATTATGCATCACGGGAAGTGTATAGCGACAAGGAGCAAGAGCTGCCAATGTGGATAGGTTTTTATGACTATTCGCGTAGTCATCATATTGATTCCCCGACAGCAGGTACGTGGGGCTGGAATGTTTCGGGAGCCAAAATCTGGGTCAATGGTGATGAAGTATCTCCTCCTAACTGGGAAAGAGCGGGACAAAAGGGCAGTCTGGAAATACCTTTTGAGGATGAAAATTACTATATGCGTTCGCCGGTGATGGTTCGTTTGCGCAAAGGAACGAATACTATTTTGGTCAAATCTCCTATCGGAAAGTTTAACTCTGGCATCTGGTTTGCACCGAATAAATGGATGTTTACTGCTGTATTTACCAATGCTCTCTGATCATGAACTTTGTATACGATGTAATAGTAGTGGGTGCAGGACATGCGGGTAGCGAGGCTGCCCGAGCAGCTGCTCGTATGGGATCAAAGACGCTGCTCATTACCATGGATTTGGGTAAGATAGCGCAGATGAGTTGTAATCCCGCTGTCGGGGGGATAGCGAAAGGACAGATCGTCCGAGAGATTGATGCTCTCGGAGGGTATATGGGAGTGGCTACAGACAGGAGTTCGCTACAGTTTAGGATGCTTAACCGTAGCAAAGGAGCTGCGATGTGGAGCCCACGATCACAATCGGATCGGGATAGATTTAGTTCGCTCTGGAAAGAGGAATTACAGCAGACTTCACATCTTTCTATGTGGATGGATCACGTAACTGCCTTACTGGTACGTGGGGATGAGGTCGTGGGAGTACGTACGGCACTGGGGGTAGAGTTTGAGTCACGTAGTGTAGTGCTAACGAATGGTACATTCCTCAACGGTCTCATGCACCTCGGGACATCTCAATTCGTGGGTGGCAGACTCTCCGAACCGGCTTCCTCTGGTCTTACCGAACAGCTACGTGACTTAGGGTTTGTCTCCGATCGTATGAAGACGGGCACACCTATGCGACTAGACGCACGTACTATACATTTTGATCTCTGCGAGCAGCAGGACGGTGATCAGGTATGGAATAAGTTTAGTTTTCTCGACACCCACACTAATCACGAGCTACAGCAGCGTCCCTGTTACATTACCTATACCAACCAGAAGGTGCATGATCTGCTGGCATCTCATCTCCATGAAGCTCCGCTTTACAATGGTCAGATCAATAGCATTGGACCACGCTACTGTCCCAGCATAGAGACGAAAATCACTACGTTTTCCGAGAAGGATCATCACCAGTTATTCCTCGAACCTGAAGGCGAGCGCACGACGGAGTTTTACATAAATGGGTTTAGTAGTTCTATGCCTTTACATGTTCAGGAAAAGGCTATTAGGCTGATTCCCGCGCTACAAGATGCACATATTTTAAGACCTGGTTATGCCATAGAATATGATTTTTTTGACCCGACTCAACTGTATCATACCCTCGAGACAAAGCGAGTGCGAAGACTCTTTTTTGCCGGTCAGATCAATGGTACTACAGGCTACGAGGAGGCTGCTGGCCAGGGTCTAATAGCAGGGATCAATGCACACTATGCAGCTCAGGGAACAGAGGAGACTTTCACTATCTCGCGGGATAGTGGTTACATAGGAGTGCTAATAGACGACCTTGTGACGAAAGGAGTAGATGAGCCTTATCGCATGTTTACCAGTCGTGCAGAATATCGCATTCTCCTACGGCAAGATAACGCAGATGAGCGACTCACCGAGCGTGGCTATGGGATAGGACTTGTCGACGAATACCGCATGAATCGTTATCGTCAAAAAAAACAACTCAAGGAAGATCTGGTGAAGCTCATCAGTAAAACTTCAGTCAGAGATCTTGGTACTGCCAATGCGATTCTTGAGAGTGTCGGTAGTGCTCCCCTCAAGCAGTCGGTCAAAGCTCGCGATATTCTCTCACGTCCCAATATAGGGATCAATGACATTAGTTGTTTTGTTCCAGAAATACGAACTTTCTTTGACAGCCAAACCATTACTCCTGACTTCGCACTTGAAATACTTGAGTCTGCTGAGGTGGAGATCAAGTATGATGGATATATACGCAGGGAGAATGAACAGGCGAGTAAAGCACGTCGGCTCGAAGGCATTCGGATAGCAGGATACCTTGACTATTCCTCTATCTCTTCGCTTTCGATAGAAGCCCGCCAGAAATTACAGCGGATACAACCTACAACGATAGGGCAGGCAAGTCGTATTCCAGGAGTTTCCCCTGCTGACATCAATATCCTCCTGGTACTTTTGGGAAGATAATAGAAGTGTTCCACGTGGAACGTTGGTGTTTTAATTGAGAAATGCTGATAGAAAGAGATAAGGTTCACGAACTGCTGGCGACTATACCAGAGCGTCCTGGGTGCTATATC
Source organism: Porphyromonadaceae bacterium (assembly GCA_037191085.1). GTDB lineage: Bacteria > Bacteroidota > Bacteroidia > Bacteroidales > Porphyromonadaceae > Porphyromonas_A. Next base: position 6,939 of record JBAKGE010000073.1, read on the forward strand.
TATCGGGATAAGAGTGATGTGGTGATCTATGTGGGTAAGGCGAAGAACCTGCGCAAGCGGATCGCTTCTTACTTCCAAAGAGATGCGGATCGCCCCAATGCTCGTGCGATGCTTCGGGTATTTAGGACGATTGAGTATATGGTTGTTCAAACAGAGCACGATGCTCTTCTGCTTGAGAATAACCTGATCAAACAGTATCAGCCTAACTATAATATCATGCTGAAGCAGGGGAATAACTATCCCTTTATATGCGTGAAGAACGAACCGTTTCCTCGGGTGTTTGTTACATTCAAAGTGGTACGTGATGGGAGTGTTTACTATGGTCCCTATCCAAATCGTTCTATGGCCTGGATGTTGATCAACCTCTTTCGGAAGATTTATAAGTTTAGGACTTGCTCATTGGATTTGTCCCCAGATGCCATATCGCGACGACACTACCGAGTGTGTCTGAAGTATCATATTCAACGGTGTGATGCTCCATGCGAAGGTTTGCAGACGAAGGGAGAATATGACTCGAATATTGCAAAGGCACGATTGATACTAGAGGGAAATATTCGTGGCGTGAAGCAGATAATTGTGGACGAGATGGAGCAATCAAGTGCTGCGCTCGACTTCGAGACAGCCAACGAATTGTATCATACTCTTCAGTCTTTGGAGCAATATCAGGCGAAGAGTACAATCATCAGTGGAGTTATTGGCGACGCATTGGTAACCTCATGTGCTTCGGATGAAGATGCTTTCTATCTCAATTATCTGTTGATTCATGATGGGAATATTATTGCGGGGCGGACCTTGGAGTACAAAAAGAAACTAGACGAAGAGGAGTCTGAGATCTTTGCAACAGCGATTGTCGATCTGCTGAGTGGGCTGTCAAGAGGTGTAGGGGAGCTCATTATACCATATTGCCCCGAGTTCGCAGACTTCGCTGGGATGACTGTGACGGTGCCTCAGCGAGGAGACCGAAAGAAAGTCCTCAATCTCAGTCTTGACAATGTCCATCAGTACATGCAGGATAAGTACAAGCAGGCAGAAAAACTGAATCCGGAGCAGAGGAATATGAAGGTGCTGAAAGAACTTCAGTCAGCTGTCGGACTACCCGTGCTACCATTCCATGTCGAGTGTTTTGATAATTCCAATATTTCAGGTACCGATCCGGTGGCAGCATGTGTTGTCTTTAAGGGTGGAAAGCCCAGCAAGAAAGACTATCGTCTTTTCCACATTCGTGGAGGTGATGGTCCTGATGATTACGCATCGATGTATGAAGTAGTCGTTCGACGATACAACCGACTGAGAGACGAAGGTGCGGAGCTTCCTGATCTCATCATCACCGATGGAGGTCGTGGTCACATGAGTACTGTGAAGTCGGCTCTTCGAGAGGTCGGCGTTGATATTCCTGTATTGGGTCTTGCTAAGGACGATAAGCACAACACTAATGAGGTGCTCTATGGTGATCCTCCCATCGTTGTGGGTATCATGCAGAGAGGGCAGGTGTTCTATCTCCTTGAGCGGATCCAGAATGAAGTTCACCGTTTTGCTATTGAGTTTCATCGTAAACTCCGTAGTAAACGACAGGTACACTCGGAATTGGACGATATTACAGGCGTAGGGACTGTAACGAAAAAGCGACTCTTACAGTCATTCAAGAGTGTAAAGCGAATGCGGGAGGCTTCTCTCGAAGATCTCCAGAGTGCTGTAGGAAAGTCAAAGGGTAGGGTCCTCTATGATTATTTCAGAACCAAGGAAAAAGAAGTGAAATGAGATGAAAGTAGTTATTCAGAGGGTGACTGAAGCGCATGTCAGTGTTGCAAATACTATTGTGGGGAGTATTGGACGAGGTCTTATGATTCTGCTTGGCGTGGAGACAGGAGATACCGAAGACGATCTCCAGTATATAGCAAAGAAGGTTCTTTCCCTTCGGATCTTTGCTGACGACGAGAACGCTATGAATCTTGACGTAAAAGCCATTGGTGGTGATATCCTTCTCGTGAGTCAGTTTACACTTCTCGCCGGTACTCGTAAGGGCAATCGCCCCAGTTTTTCACACGCCGAACTCCCAGTCCGTTCCGAGCCTATGTACGAGCGTATGGCTGATGTCCTATCTGAGGGTTTGGGAAAAACAGTACAAAGAGGTATCTTTGGCGCAGACATGCAAGTCAGGATAGTTAATGACGGTCCCGTGACTATCATTATAGACAGTAGAAATAAATGAATACTCAAACTTCTGATCAGTATAGTCCCACACTCTCAGAGGTCCAGCATACAGTGGATCAGTGGATCACCACCGTCGGTGTTCGCTACTTCGATCCCATGACGAATATGGCTATTCTCTCAGAGGAAGTGGGTGAGGTGGCGCGTATCATGGCTCGGAAATATGGTGAACAGAGCCCCAAGAAAAGCGATGAGATAACGAATGAAAAGCTTGCCGATGAACTAGTGGATGTTCTCTGGGTAGTAGCTTGTCTGGCCAATCAAACGGGATGTAACCTCACTGAGGCATTTTGGAGGAATATGGAAAAAAAGACTAATCGAGATATAGATCGTCATAGAGAAAATAATAAGTTGAAGTAACTTTTAATTATCGTACCAAAAATGCACGGACATAACCATACCCATGCTCACCACCGTCATGATCATCTGCATGCAGTGAAGAGTAAGTTTGAGGAGGCTTTCGATCAATTTGACAGTGTCCCTTCGATGGATCAAGTGGAATTGGAGCTGAAGAAGATCTTCGATACCCACTACGATGCACTCTACACTAAGGATATGATCAATCTTATCCACTCTTGTATCGACCTTACATCCCTCGAGCCGACAGATGATGAAGACTCTATCTACTCCATGGTTCAGAAGGTCAATGAACTCGATGAGACCAACCCCTCCATTCACCCTGTAGCTAGTGTCTGCGTTTATCCCAACTTCGTACGTACTGTCAAGGAACATCTTGCGGTAGAGGGGGTACATGTTACCTCTGTTGCTGGAGGATTTCCCTCTGCCCAGACGATGATGGAGGTCAAGGTTGCTGACACTTTCTCTTGTCCTTTACCGACCGTATCTGTCAGGACT
>JBAKGE010000074.1:0-9955 GCA_037191085.1 Porphyromonadaceae bacterium
GAATTAGAACGTAAGACCTGGGCCCCCAATCCCGCCCAAGAAGAGAAAAAAGTGGTGGGGTGTCCTCGTATCCTGGGTAGTGGGGATTATCATGAGTCTGGGACTCCTCCTGAGTATCGCTACGGTGCTACTGTATTATCCTCCTGTGCAGAAGGCTGTGGTGAATAAGGTAGCACAGTCTCTCCGCAAGACTATTGGTTTGGATATCACTATCGGCAAGATTCGTATTGCTTTTCCTATCAGGCTCAAGATCGGTGACGTCACTGCCCTTACCGCAGAGGGGGATACGGCAGCGATCGTAGGTGAATTGACGGCACATCTGGGAGTCACCCCCCTGCTCAAGGGCGAGCTCATACCTCTTACAGGCTTTACGTTGCGTGAGACAATGCTCAACTACCAGACCCCCGGCGATTCTCTCAGCCTTAGGGGCAACGTCCACGAAATAACGATCAGTGAACTTATATTCGGACTTCAGAGCCAGCGGCTCTCTGTGGGTGAGATAGCACTCAAGGAGGTGAATATGGATGTCGTGGCACTTATTGATACGCTCACCCATACCTCTGATGAGCCGTCAGCAATGGTTATAGAGGTGGATCAAGTTGTACTTGATCGGGTCAGGTGGTCTTTTAGTTCATCCTATGATAGCGTGCTGGTGGGGGGATTTGTGGAGCATGGTATGCTGAGTGATGGTCTGATCGATTTGCCAAGATCGTACTATGGCGCCAAGTATCTGGATGTAAAGGGAGACCTTAAGGCTGTGGGGACCGAGTTAGACTTCCTCCCCCTGCCATGGAAGTATAGGATCAAAGGACATAATGCCTACTATGGTGGGGAGCACAACATAAAGGCAACGGTCGATGAAGTGGCGTTCGAGGCCGGAGATGGATGGCGTATCAGGGAAGGGCGCTTTGAGTACATCAAGGACTCCACCCATATGCATCTGTGGGGACTGAACCTCGTGCTTCCGGGGGCGAGGATACAGGGATCTGCCGAGCTTCCTTTCAGTGAGTGGTTACCTGACACTGCAGGGATGGCTGAGGTTAAGCTCCTCGGTCGTGTCTCTATGCCTGAGTTCGAGCGTTTCATGGGTGATGTACGTGGCCTGCCGACGGATCCGGTAGACGTGGATGTACGAGTGAATGGATCTCTCGAAGAGAAAGTAAATTTCCTTGTAGACTTACGCGCAGAGCAGACTCTGGATTTGTACGTCAAGGGCGACGCGTCATATGTTTTTGATCCTAAGAAGCGTAGGGCGGATGCTCTCTTTACCCTCAAGACAGACGTGGAAACGATGCGGATGTTGACGACGGTCATGCATAAGGGTGCGGAAGCCGAGGCTCCCTCTTGGCGGATCCCTGCAGGGGTTAATCTCAGTGGAACAGCACACATCACGCCTATGGTGATGTCGGCAGACATAGATCTCTTTACTCCAGAGGGGCAGATGGTAGGTACGGCGAGTTATGCACCCTCATCGCAGGCTTATGATGCGCATATGAACATCAGGGAGCTAAACGTACAGCAGTTCCTCCCCGGGGATACAATTCGAAACGTATCAGGTATCATACAAGCCAAAGGACGGGGGATAGATCCATTCTCCCCCAAGACGAGCTGGATATTCTTGGCAAAAGTGGATACGCTCAACTACAATGCAATAGGTCTGAAGGAGCTGACGGTACTCTCCGAACTCAAAAATAATCAACTCTTTGCAGCCATTAACTCCGAGAATGAGGCTCTCAAATTGACAGCACAGGCAGATGCGATACTAAAGAAAAACGATGTCAATGGCAGTATCAACCTCTATGTCGATAGCATAATCCCATCCCAATTAGGATTGAATATCCCCGTGGTGCATGGAGGAAGACTCGAGCTGAGGAGTGGTATACGTAGTGACCTAAAGCAGTATTATGACTTTAAGGGAGAGGTGGAGAATTTCCTCATACAGACAGATAGGGGTGTCCTTAATCCCACAAATACCTACATCACAGCACTTACGACGGATAGCAGTATGATGGCGGGTATCAGTTCGGGTGATCTTGCCCTGGACTTCCGTGCCTATAATGGTCTGAAGGACTTCACCAACCGAGTGACAGGAGTGATGGAAGCGATGCGGAGTACTCTAAAGGATACAATAACAACCGTTGACATGAGACCATGGATGAACCTCTATCCTGATACGGATCTCAAGCTCTCCATGGGTAGGAACAATCTCCTGAGGACATACCTTGATGAGCTTCGTATTGGTGCCAAGAGTGTGGGATTGGAGCTAACGACGAGGACACACGAGGGGCTCACTTTAGATGGGTACGTGGCGGACTTCCAGAAGGACACGTTTAAGATCAATAATGTAGATATTATACTTAGGCAAGACACTTCGTTCTTCTATGCAACGGCAACGGCACACAAGGAGAAGTTTAGGAACCAGTTGCCTTTTGATATCGTCGCATCCGTGATGAGCAATGTCCACCGCAGTGAGATGTATCTCAACTGGATAGATCATCGGCAGAGGGACTTCGTGAAGCTCGGGATGGAGCTTTGGAGTCGTAGCAATGGTGACCTCGAATTGGGTTTTACCCCCGATCCGATAGTATTGGCGTATAATCCATTTACCAGCGAAGGCAAGGGACTTTTGCGTTTGCCTCATGGACAAGATAATAAACTTGAGGCGGATGTACGACTGAGGTCTTCCAATGGAGCACTCATAGCGGTACACGACGTCCCGAGTTCGGAAGGGCATCTGATACAGGCACAGGTGGAACGGTTTCAGCTGACAATGTTGAAGTCTCTTAACCTCCTGCCTCCCATTGAGGGCATCGTGGATGCTAACGTAGACTGGCTACAGCGCCCTGACAAGGTTAATGAATATGAACTGAAGATTGGGATACAGGACTTCAAGTACGATGATAGAGAGGTTGGTCTACTGACCGCTGACGGGAGGGCGAGACAGATTCAGGGCGATACATACGCTGAGGCGAACTTACTTCTGGACAATAAGGATGTGGCTTATGTGGAGTACATGGAGTTGAAATCTCAGCCTAAGAAACCTCGCATGCGTGCTCAGGTGGAGCACTTACCTCTTGATAAGGTTAACCCATTTCTCCCTGTGAAATATGCTCAGATGAAAGGAACATTAGATGCGATATTGAGCAACTATAACATCACTGAGAATATAGAGGTGGCGACGGCAGGTGAGTATCGCGGTCAGATACGATTGGGGGGAGCGGAACTGTATGTTCCTGCACTTAATGAGACGTACAATCTCGACAGTAAGCCCATTGTCGTGAGTGATGGATATGTGATACTGAATGATTATGCTCTCTCGGCTAACGATGCAAGATTAACGATGAGTGGATCCACTCGGCTCACACCGGACTTACCATTAGACTTTGCGATAAAAGGTAGGGGAATACAGCTCCTCAATTCTGATCCAACTCCCGAATCCATTCTCCATGGCAAGGTTAATATAGATGCAGACCTGCGTGTCAAGGGTCCTGTACGAGCCTTTAATTTGACAGGAGAGCTCAGTCTTCTCGGAAGTACGGATGTAACTTATCAGTCCCAGAAGAGCGATCTGAAGAATAGGAATAACTACGATGGCTTGGTCGAGTTTACGGACTTTGCTGACACTCTTTTTGTCAACAAGATGGTGACTGTGGATTCGCTTTCTCTTGGTGGAATGAGTATAGACCTTGGTGTACGCATCGCCCCGGCAACACAGGTCACTGCAATCTTATCCCGAAATGGCGGCAATATGGTATCCCTGCAGGGGGGGGGCGACTTCAACCTCAAGATGTCTCCGTATGGCACGATGCAGTTGAGCGGGATCTATAGGGTGAATAGAGGTCAGGTACATCTGACGTTCTCCCCGCTCTCCCGTAAGTTCGATGTGCGTCAGGGGAGTCAGATTGCATGGAATGGAGAACTTCTCAAACCTGCCATAGACTTCCGAGCCACTTCGAGGGTGTCGACACGTGTGACCCTGCCTAACGAACCTTCGAGACTCGTTGACTTCGATGTCAGTATCATCGCAGAGAATACTTTGAATGACCTGAAGCTACGCTTCGTCACGGAGTCACCTGAAGATTTATCAATGAGTAATCGTCTCCGTAGCCTGAGTGATGATGAGCAGAGTCGACAGTCGCTACTTCTCCTCGGGACAGGCTACTTCATGGGAGGACAGCAGGCACAGAATAGGAGTAGCACTTCTGTAATCAATGATGCACTGACAGCCCTGCTTGCAAGTCAGATTAATTCACTTGCTGGGGAAGCATTGGACGCAGAAATCAACTTCGGGATAACGGATGGCACTACAAATAGGGGACAGGGAACAAACTATTCATACAGCATCTCCAAGAGATTTTTGAATAACCGAATAAATTTTGTCGTTGGAGGTAAGGTCATGATAGGTCAGGCTGCTGAAGGTCTCCAGCAGACAATTATAGATAATATGTCACTCGAGTATCAGATAGATGAGAATGGTACGCGCTTTCTCCGGTTATTCCATAAGAAGAACTTTGAAAATCTGCTGGATGGCGAGGTGACAGAAACAGGTGGCGGCTATGTGATACGTCGTCGAATGGGGAGACTTGGGGATCTTTTCAAGTTTCGACCCCGTAAGACCAATACTCCCTCGGATAGCATCCCTATCCCGAACTTAGTGCCATAGGCACAAAATACGGCAGCCCCCAAACCCTCCCAGGAGGACGAAAAAAAGAAGAGAGATAACGATGAAGAAGCGTATTGAATATACCCGACGCCTGTTCTTTCTGTCTGCGATTCTGCTGACGGCATGCTCTGTATCGAAGTATATCCCAGAGGGCGAGACATTCTATGCGGGAGTAAAGGAGATCAGGTACACAGAGAGGGATAAGGGACATAATGCAACCCTTGCACGGCGAGATCTGGAGTCTGTATTGGACGAAAAGCCAAATAATGGTTTGCTCGGCAGCTCTCGAACCCGTATACCGTTTACTTATCCATTCTACATCAATAAGAACTTTGCGGAATCTAAGACTTTTTTCGGACGTTGGTTGTACAAGAATTTTGGTAGTACCCCTAAGCTTATCTCCGATGTGCAGCCGACCCTGCGGGCAGTGATCGGTAAGCAACGTCTGTATGAATATGGCTATTTCCGCTCGAACGTCACTTCAGAGATCGTTTACAACGGGCGTGACTCTGTAGCCGCCAAGGTCCGTTATAATGTGCTCATGGGAGAGCCATATCTTATGGACAGTATCGAATATAATGTACCGATTGTGACGTTGGATTCTGTTGATTTCGCAAATTCGGAGACTCGTCTCCTCCAGTCGGGAGAACCTTTTGGGGTGCTGGTGTTGGAGAATGAAAGGCAGCGAATTAGCAATCTTCTCCGTGATCGCGGATATTATTATTTCAAACCCGACCACGTCATCTACAAGGCAGATACTATCGCTAAACCTGGGCAGGTACAGGTGCGCGTAGAGCTCTCGCCAGAGATGCTTCCAGAGGCTTATGAGCCATGGAACATAGGCTCGATCACCTACAACCTCTACGATGTACACCACAACCCTCTCACCGATAGTGTGACCTATGACGGCATTCTCTTTCGGTACTACAAACACCCACCAGTGCATTTGAGTACATTGAGACCCCGCACAAAGTTTTTCGTTGGTGACCTCTACAATCAGAAACAACAGCTCGAGACTCAGGAATCTGTGACCCGGCTCAACACTTTTCAGTATACCAGTGTTGAATATCAACCCAATACCTCCACAGGCAGTAATCTCCTTGATGTCACGCTATCCTCCCAGCTCGATTTACCATACTTCACGGAACTCGAGGCAACCTATAAGTTTAAGTCTAATAACCAAACCGGTCCAGGAGTATCCTTCACGGTCAATCGCAAGAACCTTCTCAGAGCCGGAGAGCTTCTCAGCATCTCTCTGCAGGGCAGCTACGAGTGGGTGATAGGTCGGCAGTACAGTCTCGATAAGAGTTGGGACATTAATAGCTACGAACTTAGTCTAACTAATGCTCTTACCTTTCCTAAGCTCTTGCTTCCGTACTACACAGGAGTGCAGCTCCCTTTCCCCGTTTCTACTAAGATTGACCTCAGTGGAGCGATCTTCAATCGAGGAGCATTCTATCGGCAGGCTCAGCTATCAGCAGGTATGACCTATAATATCGAGCCTACGACCACGATGCGTCATACCTTTCAGCCGATTAGTTTTACTTACAATCATCTCCTTCGCGAAACCGATCGCTTCAGGGAAGCCATTGCAGCCAATCCGGCCTTGGGACTCTCCTTTCAGAATCAGGTCATCCCACAGCTCAATTATCTTTTCTCCTATGAGTACCAACATCCTACTATTCCCCATCTATTCAGTCTCCAAGCTTACGTAGCTGAGGCAGGTAACCTTTTTTCACTCTTCTACAGGAGAGATCCGGGGAAGGCAGCCCAGCTCAATAAATTTCTTGGTGCTCTCTATGCCCAGTTCGTCAAAGGCTGGCTGGAACTCCGCTATAGTTATCGCATTGCACCCGCACTTCAGTTTGCCAGTCGTGCCTATGTAGGGGCTATCTACAGTTATGGTAACCAACTCGTTGCACCCTACACTGAGCAGTTCTATGTCGGTGGAGCTAATAGTCTTCGAGGCTTCAATGTCCGCAATGTCGGACCGGGCGCATACGTACCAGCAGATGAGAATCCCATGAACTTCCTCTACCGTACGGGTGACTTTCGTCTCGAATTCAATGCAGAGTTCAGGTACAGGATTATGGGGGATCTTGAGTTGGCTACTTTCGTTGATGCCGGCAATATCTGGCTTCTTCGTCCCGATCAATCCAAGCTTGGCGGAGAAGTTACTGCCAAGCATTTCCTTAGAGACGTTGCATTGAGTACGGGGCTTGGTGTCCGTTATGATCTCGACTTCCTTGTCGTTCGTGCAGATCTCGGGTTGGCACTTCATAGGCCTGATCGATCGGCAGGAGAGTACTTCAATACCTTTGGCAAGCGGATGCACCCCTATGCGATTCACCTTGCTATAGGTTACCCATTCTGATGAATAACTTTATACTTCGTACTTACAACGTTGCAGTGCGGCTGTCATTTCGTACTTAGAATATCTACTTATGTCCATACGAACCACATCCTATCTCCTTCTTTTCTTCGTCTCTGTTCTCTCTGCTGGGTGCTCGAAGGCCGAGAATATACAAGCCGACACCTCCCCCAAGACTACAGATACTATTCCTCCGGATCCCTCCTCCTCCGCACCTATACTCCTCACCGCAGCCGACATAGAAATCATTAAAGACTACCAGTTTGATAAGTATCTCCTTGAGGATACTTATCCTTACAAGGATACTACTCGCCGGATCAAATGGTCCGTAATCCGTGATAGTCTGGCAGTGATTGAAAACTCCATGCAGAGACCGGAACGTTGGGGAGTACTCCAAAACTACAAGAACATGAATGGTGAAGCCAAGGTCATCAGGACTTGGCACCGTAATGAGTACAAGCTTGTCACTGACTCCCTCGGTGTCTCTCGTTACCAGTCGGCTCCCCTCTATCTCCCTGCCGATAGCATCATCCCGCGCAGGTATGGTCGTGATGGCACTCCTGTCCATCTGCTTGATAGCATTGGGTCATTTTATAGGCTCGTCCTTATCAATAGTCAGGAGGAGTGGCTCGTTCCTAGGCAGTATGTCAAGTCTCTGCCCCTCGGTACCGTGTTTACACATGCAGTGTTCATAGACGTCACGGATCAGAATATTGCTTTCCTTCGCCGTGAATCTCAGGGGCATTGGGTAGCTCTCAGCACTAATCCTGCCACCACGGGCAAGCACAATCCTCCCTATGGACACGAAACCCCACTTGGAGTATTTATGATCCAACAGAAGAAGAAAAAGATGTTCTACTACCGAGATGGTACCACTACCATAGCAGGCTATGCTCCCTATGCATCTCGCTTCACCAACGGGGCATATATCCATGGTGTGCCTACCAATGATCCCAATGCCAAGGAGATAGAATATAGTGCCTCCCTTGGGACTACACCGCGTTCACACATGTGTGTTCGCAATGCCTCTTCACACGCTCGGTTCATCTTTGATAACGCTCCCATTGAGAGCACCTTCGTCGTTGTCATAGAGTAATGTGTTAAGACAATGTAGGTTATTTTAACGTCTTACGGGCCGGATTGTCTATCTCGTTTCGCTACTTTTGTATGTCGGACATGCATTCGGCACGCAATGTTTTCATGGGAGGAGCCCCTCCTTGGATGATTCTGCTATACTTCAGAAATAAAATCGAACCGCATGCGAAAACTTATCTTTTTAGCTATACTCCCTTTGCTGTGCTCGGCACTTATCCCCGTTGATGACAAAGATCCTAAAGTTCTCACATCGGCTCTCACCCCCCGGGATTTCTCGTCCCTTGTGACCCTTGAGGAGCAGTATAAAAAACTGGATATACCGGGTGTCATCTCATATGATGCCTATGCCAAGGCTTATGAGGGTTACAATAAGATTCCCCATATTCGCCGTCATATCCTTACACTCATTGACTTTACTAAACCCTCCAATCAGCCTCGTCTTGCAGTCATAGATATGGAAAGGAACACTGTGCTTTACACCAGTCTCGTGGCTCACGGACGTAATAGCGGTGAAATGTATGCCACTGCTTTCTCCAACCGCAATGGCTCCTATCAGAGCTCTCTCGGCTTCTATCTCACAGGATCTACCTACACTGGCAGCAATGGTTACTCACTCAAGCTCATAGGACTCGAAAAGGGGTTTAACGATCGAGCTCTTGAGCGAGCGATTGTGATACATGGAGCCAATTACTGCGATCCTTCTGTCGTCTCACGTGGTGCACGTCTTGGACGCAGTCTTGGGTGCCCGGCGCTCCCTCCGCAGGTTTCCAAACCTATCATTGATGCAATCAAGGACGGAAGTGTCCTTTTCATCTATGCGTCTGACAAGAATTACCTCGCTGGTAGCCCCCTCATAGGACAGCATGAAGATCCCACTACTTGAGCCCCTTTTTACCTGCAGCATCTTCCTTATTTTCTCACTACAGAATTTGGGCAGATAACTTACTTATACTACAGCTGAGAGAGGGACAAATCTATACGATTAGGATTTGTCCCTCTCTTGCACCATATCCTTAAATTGATCTATTTTTTCCTATATCTAAGTCCTCTCTAACTTGGTATATCTGCACCGATGATTGATTTTGTAGGTATTTGTCTTGTCTCCTGCTATAAATATAGAAAAAGTCAGATGCGATAGGTCCTATGTTGTGCGATTGTTTTGTGTCTGCTCTCGTTTTCCACTATGATTATTTTCCCTCTTTAGTCCTTAGCTTTTTTAAGACCCGATTATATCCCAAATTTTCTCTGGGTTGTCGTTTTATCGACGACCCAGAGGTCCCAAATCAAAACTCCCGGAGCTTTCGACATCGACGACCCAGAGCTTTTATAGCCATGTGCTTGTCTCGCTCCTCTGTACGATGGCTCCTCTTGTAACCAATATCTTGGCGGATTGAGCCTGGAGAGCCCACACTCTCTGATTTTTCTTTCTGAAGTTATTTCTCTCTATATTAGAGTTTTATATTAATTTCGAGAGGAATCTTAAAATAATTTCATATTTATTCGGCGAAATATTTGGTCATGTCAAAGATTGTTTCTACCTTTGCACTCGCAAAGTTGAAGGGGTGACTGTCACGGCGGTGAAGTCACGGAACCTGATGAAGAAATTTTCTCCCGAAAGTTTGGTGGTTCGAAAATAATTTGTAACTTTGCGACCGCAAATCTGATGGGGCTAGATGCTCCGAATGATGCGAACTGGTTTAAGAGTTCATAGACATAATGAAGCAAGGGTGCCACAAAGTTTTATTTGTGGTGCGAAACAAACAAGTAGTACAAGGGAAATTGGAAATCTTAGATTATAGGGATTTTCAAGTCCGCGTCAATATTTC
>JBAKGE010000075.1:0-9867 GCA_037191085.1 Porphyromonadaceae bacterium
GATCACGTGGCTATATGCTGCTACTCACCTATCCAAAAGGTGTATGACTATGATCCTGTACCTGCAGAAATAGATGAGGACAAGCATCACCTTGTCCTAGGGGTTCAGGGTAATGTCTGGGGCGAGTACATCTATGCTCCTGAATACTATGAGTATCTGGCTCATCCACGTATGGCTGCCGTAGCAGAGATCGGGTGGACACCACTGGAGCGAAAGGATATCTCAGACTTCCTCCGTCGTCTCGACAATCTCCTCGTGCGTTATGATGCTCATGGGATTAACTACTTCATCCCACAGCCAGAACAGCCTGATAGGCTAAGCATCAATACTGTTGCATTTGTCGGAGATAGTGTACAAATTCCCCTTGAGACCGTATATCCGGTCCACAAGATACTGTATACTCTAGACGGCAGTGAACCTACAGCAGAGTCTGCACTCGTGTACGACAGACCCATCACCTTTGCGACCGACGGTGAACTCAAGGTCCGTAGTATGATTCTGTCGGGCAAGCTGAGTGAGGTGCGTACAATCAAGATCTTGAAGCAGGAATATGCTCCTGCCGTAGAGGAGCCTGTAGGTCTTGTGCAAGGACTAAATTTCCGCATAACACAAAGTAGGTTTACCAATAGCGATGAACTACTTGCCTACACCGGTGAAAATAAGACCATGGTCGTCACAGAAATGCAGAAGACACATCAGCCCATGTTTACTGAACCGATGATTGAGCATATATCCTCGAAGTTCAATTACTTTGGGGCTATCTATACTGGCTATATCAGGATACCGGAAGATGGTGTGTATCGATTCAGTACTACGCACAATAAGCTCTGGATTGATGGTAAGGAGCTAATTGATAACGAAGGACTCATCAAGAAGTACCCGCGTACAGATGTCTCTATAGCCCTTGCTAAGGGGCTGCATAAGCTCATGATCACCCATGTGTCCTCCATACAAGGAGGCTATCCTACTTCGTGGAACGATATGCGCTTCCAGTGGTCGCGCTTTGACCAGGGACAACCACTCGGGTGGGTGCCTGACGAAGTACTCTTCTGTGTGCCGGGAGCTGAGTAATGTCTCGTAGGTTTATACACAGAGCTGTTAAGTAAACTGGAATGTCCCTACCGTCACTTTTGACGGTAGGGACATTCTTTTTTTGCGGGCGTTTCTGGTGTTGAATTTTTGTATTTCCTACTGCACTGTATGACAACTAGTGTCTCAAAAACTGTAGATACCGTCGGTATGTATGTAAATTCCGACGGTATGTAAGTAGATGACGTCAGGAATTTAAATAAACGCCGTCAGTATTTAGAATTTTTCGATGCTTATCGACCACTTTCTGAGTGCTTCGTTTACACTTATGGGAGTGCTTGGTTGTCGTTTGTTTTGTAGGTTACTTGGATCCTTTTCTCCGAAGTATATACCATTGAAATATTGACATATAAGCAGAGTAGGGGACGGCTAACCGTCCGGGGAGTGTCGATATTTGTTTTCTGAAATAGCTTGGCACACTTTTTGACATTAAATGAGTATCTTTGCGGTGCCGAAATCGTAGTGGCGTCGAGGTGGGTTATGTGCGACACTCTTACGATAGGTGCCGGGTGGGAAGAGAACAAACTATAGCGGTATACTCAAGAAACATATTCAAAGCAAGTGGTAAAGTCATGGCGAGAGCACGCAAGGAGCCGGTAGTGGTGCCTAATATTCATATAGAAAAGATTGCAGCGGAGGGGAAATGCATCGGACACCTTCCTGATGAGCGTGTGGTCTTTGTGCCCTTTGCGGTGCCTGGTGATGTAGTAGACGTCCGTCTGGGACGCCGTCGCAAGTCTTATGCGGAGGGGACTGTAGACCGTCTCGTGACCCCCTCGTCGCACCGAGTAGATCCTGTATGTGATCACTTTGGCATCTGTGGGGGATGCAAGTGGCAGCAGGTTCCTTACGCTATGCAGATAGAGGCAAAGGAGCGTCAGGTTTACGACCAGCTACACCGTATAGGCCGGATTCGTATTCAGGATGAGAGACCTATTATAGGCTGTGACGAGCACCTCTATTACCGCAATAAACTTGAGTACACCTTCTCCAGCAGTCGATGGATCACTGATGAGGAGTTGGCGATACAACCTGAAGGTATGGACCATGTGGAGGACAGAGAAGGGCTGGGCTTTCATATCCCCGGACGCTTCGATAAGGTCCTCGACATAAATGCCTGCCACCTACAGGATGATGTGAATAACCGCATCCGGCTGTTCGTGCGCCGGTATTGCAAGGAGCACGAGGGTTACCCGTTTTTCGACCTTAAGGAGCAGACGGGACTGATGCGTACACTCATGATACGTACCAGCAGTACGGGAGAACTCATGGTCGTGGTCGTCTTTGCCTATGAGGATAGGTCACTGCGAGAAGCACTTCTGGACGCTCTACGGAGCGCATTCCCCGAGATTACATCACTGCTCTACGTCATCAATGACAAGAAGAATGATACAATTGGTGACCTTGATGTCCTGTGCTACGCTGGTAGAGACCACATATGGGAGGAGATGGAAGGACTGAGGTTCAAGATCGGAGCAAAGTCTTTCTTTCAGACCAATAGCCGTCAGGCTTATCGCCTATACTCCGTAGTCAGAGACTTGGCTGAGCTATCCCCCGATGACCTCGTGTATGACCTCTACACCGGTACGGGTACGATAGCATCCTTTGTGTCCCGTAGTGTGCGACATGTGATAGGTATAGAGTACGTGCCGGAGGCTATAGAGGATGCCAAGGTCAATGCTGAGGTCAATGGGCTCACTAATACCGAGTACTATGCCGGAGACATGAAGGATATACTCACGGAGGATTTCCTAAACATACATGGGGCTCCGGATGTTATAATTACCGACCCGCCACGGGCTGGGATGCACGAGGATGTACTACAGGTTATCCTCCTCGCAGCCCCCGAGAGGATCGTCTATGTGAGCTGTAATCCTGCGAGCCAAGCACGCGATATGCAGGTGCTATCAGCGATGTACGACGTTGCGGTCTGCCAGCCGGTGGATATGTTTCCACAGACACATCACGTGGAGAATGTCCTCCTGCTCCTGAGAAAGTCCCCCGATGAGATAGCAAAAGCGACACTCACTGACACTGGTGATGGCGAAGAAATAGAAGAGTAAACCAACCATAAGCAAGAGAATACTTAACTTGAACTTGAAGAAAAATAACAGTGTGATGCCACTGGTAAATAGCATTGTAGAGGGTATCAGAGAGAAGAAAGGTAAGGAGATTACCGTGCTGGATATGACGGGCTTGGAAGCTACGATATGTGACTATATGGTCATTGCCGAGGGTAATACGCATACTCAGGTGGAGGCTATAGAGGACTCTGTATTCGATATCGTACTTAAGCGCACAGGTGATAAACCCCTTTACAGTCACAAGGGTAGCGGGCAGTGGATAGCCATCGACTACGTTGATGTGATTGTACATATACTCACGCCTGAACTTCGTCATTTCTACAACATAGAGCAGATGTGGGCAGATGCCGAAACAGAGCGTCTCCCTGACGAAGCTTAAGCATCCGGATAGTGGAAGAGGATAGAAATACTGCGAACATAAGTTAATTATATGGCACAGCAAAATAATAGTAACGGCAATCATAACTTTGGTCGTCGTCCCGTGGGCATGCCTCAAAGATCCGGAGGGAGAGGTAGCGGTGGTTTCCGTTTTAGTTTCTCGTGGGTCTTCATGGCGTTTTTATTTATCCTGATAGGAATCTTTTTCTTCGGCGAAGATGAGAGAGTGCAGGTAGTGGACTGGAGTGAATTTCAGTCCATGATGCAGGACGACGTGTACGAGGAGATCACTGTTCTATCAGCCAAAGGGCAAGTACAAGCGGTGGTGAAAAAAGACCGTGAGGGTGTAGTGAAGACCAAGAAAGCGTTGCCAAAGACGCGCGAGAGCAGACCGTCGCTGCTGTCGAGGATAAATATCCAGACAGAGATGCCGGGAGCTGTGGCTTTCAATGATCTGTATCAGGAGATAATGAAATCCGATAAACCGATCACTGCCAAGGTGAGCTACGTCAACCAGACATATAACATATTCAACATTGTCCTCAATTTCTTGCCTTTTATCTTGCTGATAGGCTTTTGGATTTGGATGACTAACCGTATGAGCAATCCCGGCGGTGGAGCCGGTGGTGGGATTTTTAATGTCGGCAAGTCAAGAGCTGAGCTTTTTGATGCAACGAAAAAGGTGAAGGTAACATTTAAGGATGTAGCAGGTCTCAGTGAGGCGAAGCAGGAGGTCGCAGAGATAGTGCATTTCCTTCGCGAGCCGGGGAAGTACACAGAGCTGGGGGGAAAGATACCCAAGGGGGCTCTGCTCGTGGGACCTCCGGGGACAGGTAAGACTCTGCTAGCCAAGGCGGTGGCAGGTGAAGCCAATGTGCCATTCTTTTCACTGTCTGGATCTGATTTTGTGGAGATGTTTGTCGGCGTAGGTGCATCAAGGGTACGCGACCTTTTCAAGAACGCTAAGGAGAAAGCTCCGTGTATCATCTTCATAGACGAGATAGATGCTATTGGTCGTGCTCGTGGCAAGAACGCGGGGTTTGGAGGTAATGATGAACGTGAGAACACCCTCAACCAACTCCTTACGGAAATGGATGGCTTCGGCACCAATAGTGGCGTGATTATCCTTGCCGCGACCAACCGTGTTGATATCCTCGACAAGGCTTTGCTGCGTGCAGGGCGCTTCGATAGACAGATACATGTTGATTTGCCTGACCTCAATGAGCGTGTGGAGATATTCAGGGTGCACATGCGTGGTCTGAAGATGGATGAATCCATAGATATACAGTTAATGGCACGCCAGACCCCAGGTTTTTCGGGTGCCGATATCGCTAACGTATGTAATGAAGCAGCGCTTATAGCGGCACGTAACGGTAAGTTGCATATTCAGAAGATAGACTTCATGAACGCCATAGATCGTATCGTCGGTGGTCTGGAGAAGAAAACACGCATTACCACAGATGCAGAGAAGAAGTCTATAGCCATCCATGAAGCGGGCCATGCTACTGTGAGCTGGATGCTACAGCATGCTAACCCTCTGATCAAGGTGACTATCGTTCCTCGTGGTAGAGCTCTTGGCGCAGCATGGTACCTACCGGAGGAACGACAAATTACGACTACAGACCAGCTCCTCGATGAGATGTGTGCTACTCTCGCAGGACGTGCTGCCGAGGAGATAGTACTCGGAAGCATTTCGACTGGTGCGGCTAACGATCTGATGAAAGTTACGCGTATGGCACAGGCTATGGTCACTTACTTCGGGATGAGTGATAAGCTCCCCAATGTTAACTATGAGGACAATAGTGGGGAGTACAATTTCACCAAACCATTCAGTGAGACGACAGCCAGACTTATTGATGAAGAGGTGTTGGCAATCATAGCTAAACAATATGAGCGTGCTAAAGAAACTCTACGTCAGCACCTCGAACAGCACTCCGAATTGTCAAGGGTACTCTACGAAAAGGAGGTTATCTATACAGATGATGTGGAGCGGATACTCGGTAAGCGACCATGGCGTTCTCGTGCAGAAGAGCTAATGGAGGCAGAGAAGAACAAGCAGGCAAGGTTGGCTGAGGAGACAACGAATACGTCTTATGAGGCGGGCGTAGACACTCCGGTAGCTCAGGATATCGAATCTCAGGATAAGATAGAAGATAACGCGCAATGAAACAGGGAGGGTATAAGGGACTGATACCTGAGTGGGCTCCTCAGGATGCTGTACTTATGGCTTGGCCCACCGAGGAGATGGATTGGGCATACATGCTTGATGAGGCTGAGGATTGCTACAGGAATATTGTAGCCATCCTTCTTGACTATATACCTGTGATCGTACTCTCCGACACGAAGGAGAGAGTGCTGAAGCATTTCGCCTCTGAGTATAAGCATAAGCTGATAGTGCTTGATGGATACGAACTGAACGACACGTGGGCGAGGGACTTCTCGCCCCTGTCTGTATCAAGTAAGGAAGGAAAGAGGATAGTGAACTATGGTTTCAATGCATGGGGACTAAAATTTGCTGCCGATAGGGACAATCAGGTAGGGCGTTGGTTACATCAGAGATCTGAACTGTTTGACCCTGTCATCCCATTTTACGGAATGCAGTACTTTGTGTACGAGGGAGGAGCGCTGGAATCCAATGGTGAAGGCTTAATCCTGACTACTTCAGACGTGTACAATGATCATAACCGTTCGTGGGGATTATCGGAGGAGGAGAAACGTAAATACCTCCTTGAACCACTGTGTGCCAAGGAACTAATAGTCCTCGACTGTGCACCGATGGTAGGTGATGACACCGACGGTCATATTGATACAATGGCACGGTTCACTGATAGTAAGACAATAGTATACAACTGTACTGCAGATACCCAAGATCCCAATTACGCAGCTCTGAAAAGTCTCAAGAAATCTCTGGAGCATGCTATAAAAGAGTGTGGGTTGGATGATTTTCGACTAATCCCTCTTCCTATTCCCGCGGCCATCATGGAGAAAGATGATGAGGACGGTGGCTCGCAGCTCCCTGCTACGTATGCCAATTTCCTTATTACCAATGGAGCTGTCGTCGTACCATTGTATGGAGATCCTATGGATACCGTGGCCCTTGAGATAATACAGTCACTTTTTCCTGATCGAGAAGTGCATGGGGTAAATTGCCGAGCTTTGATACGTCAGCATGGTTCGCTTCACTGTGTCACTATGCAATTTCCACAAGGTTTCATTCGCAAAGATATACTCTTATGAAAGTAGGAATTATCCAGCAACACAACACTTCAGACGTAGTGGACAATCAGACCCGATTGGCTGGTGAGATACGGGTTTGTGCATCGGGTGGTGCAGAACTTGTCGTACTTCAAGAGCTGCACAATAGTCTGTATTTTTGTCAAGTAGAGGATGTCAGGGCATTTGATTTGGCAGAGACTATTCCTGGAGCTTCCACAGATTTTTTCGGACGCATAGCCAAGGAGTGTGGCATAGTGCTTGTGACATCTCTCTTTGAGAAGAGGGCTGCTGGACTGTATCATAACACTGCAGTAGTATTTGAGAAGGACGGTAGTATTGCAGGTAAGTATCGTAAGATGCACATTCCAGATGATCCTGCGTACTATGAAAAGTTCTACTTCACTCCCGGTGACACTGGTTTCTGTCCTATAGATACTTCCGTGGGACGTTTGGGGGTACAGGTATGCTGGGATCAATGGTACCCAGAGGGTGCAAGACTAATGACTCTTGCCGGTGCCGATATACTCATCTACCCTACAGCCATAGGTGTGGAATCCACGGACGCACAGGAAGAACAGGACCGACAAAAGCAGGCTTGGCAATTGGTTCAGAGAGGACATGCTGTAGCCAATGGACTGCCTGTAATTGCCGTGAACAGAGTAGGGCATGAGGAAGATCCGAGCGGAGTTACGGGGGGAATTAACTTCTGGGGCTCCTCCTTTGTGTGTGGACCACAGGGCGAACTCTTGGCAGAGCTCCCCCCTGACAGAGAAGCTACACAGGTAGTAGATGTGAATATGCGACGGAGCGAGCAAGTGCGGAGATGGTGGCCTTTTCTTAGAGATAGAAGGATAGAAAACTTTGGAGAGCTGACCAAAAGATTCATAGATTGATATTACACAGAAAGAAAGATTGACTTGTTATGCTTGACCTATTAGAAAAAGACCCATGGTTAATTCCCTACGCTTCTGCGATACAGGGACGGGCCGCCTATGCGGAGAAAAAGGAACGGGAATTGACCTTTCCTACCAAGGGCAGTTTGGCAGACTTTGCTTCTGGACACCACTACTTCGGTCTGCATAAAGAGAAGTCATATTGGATATTCAGGGAGTGGGCTCCCAATGCTACCGCGATTTACTTCGTCTGTGACAGTAACCATTGGATGCGTAATGAGTCTTTTATGATGTCGCATAACGAGCATGGTGAGTGGGAGCTATACATGCCTCTTGACACACTTAAGCATGGCGACCACTATAAGCTCATCATTGAATGGAATGGCGGAGTTGGTGAACGTATTCCTGCGTGGGCTAATTACGTAGTACAGGATCCTGAGACACATCTCTTCAGTGCTGTTGTTTGGGATCCTTCCGAACCTTATGTCCCCCAAGCTCCGCGTCCTACTATCGTAGATCAACCCTTGCTGATATACGAAGCTCACATTGGCATGGCAACAGAGGAGGAGAAAGTCGGTACTTATACGGAGTTTAGAGAGAATATTCTTCCGATGATTGCTCAGAAAGGTTACAATGCGGTTCAGATCATGGCGATTATGGAGCATCCGTACTATGGTTCTTTCGGATATCAGGTATCTAATTTCTTTGCTCCATCGTCACGTTTTGGCACTCCTGATGACCTCCGCGCGCTGATTGACGAGGCACACAAGTTGGGACTTGTCGTTATTATGGACTTGGTTCATTCTCATGCAGCAAAGAATGAAGCCGAAGGGATTGCTCGTTTCGATGGTTCCCATACGCAGTACTTCCATGGAGGTGAACGAATGACACATCCTCTCTGGAATTCCATGTGCTTCAATTACGGTAAAAATGAGGTCCTCCACTTTTTGCTCTCGAACTGTCGATACTGGATTGAGGAATTTGGCTTTGATGGATTTCGATTTGACGGTGTCACGTCAATGCTTTATCTCAATCACGGCATGGGACAGGCTTTCTGTACCTACAATGATTACTATGATTCAGGTCAGGACGGAGATGCTATCATGTACCTCACACTCGCCAATAAACTCATACACCAGATATATCCGAACGCTATCACCATTGCAGAGGAAGTGAGTGGTATGCCTGGTATTGCAATACCAGTGCAGAGTGGTGGATATGGCTTTGACTACCGTTTGGCCATGAATATCCCCGACTTTTGGATTAAGGCCATCAAAGAGTATTCCGACGAAAACTGGAAGCCTGGCTCTATTTGGTGGGAGATGACCAATCGTCGAAATGACGAGAAGTGCATTAGTTATGCTGAGAGTCATGACCAGGCACTTGTAGGAGATAAGACTATTATATTCCGTCTCATTGATCAGGAGATGTACTGGCATATGGATCGGGCAGATCACAATGCTGCCGTTGATCGTGGCATGGCGTTGCACAAGATGATACGTCTCGTCACGCTTACGACGACCAATGGCGGCTATCTCAACTTTATGGGTAACGAGTTTGGACACCCCGAGTGGATTGACTTTCCTCGTGCCGAAAATGACTGGAGTCACAAGTATGCTCGCCGCCAGTGGAGCTTGGCAGAGAATGGGTTCCTTAAGTATAGTTATCTCCAGGACTTTGACCGAGCTATTCTGCAGCATGTGCTGGATGTCCCTCACTTTGTCGATACTCCTGTTTGTGAGCTTTGGATGCAGAATGAGGAGCAGGTCTTGGCCTACGGTAGGGGCGAGTACCTGTATGTCTTCAACTTTAATCCCACTCATTCCTTCGTTGACTATGAGATCCTTGCTCCAGCAGGCAAGTACCACATTGTTATTGATACGGATGACGTGTCCTACGGAGGATATGGTTTACAGGACCACAGTGTGGAGCATTTTACTCGTCACGACCCTGCGTTTACAGAAGATCGAAAGGGTTGGTTGAGTCTCTACTTGCCAGCTCGCTCAGCCATTATACTTAGAAAGATTTGATTACATATACGTAAAAGTACGACATGAGCAATTCTAAAACCAACCTTTACCCCCTCAAGTTTGACCTTATCTATATGAGTAAGATATGGGGTGGGGATCGTATATTCCCATACAAGGGGATGGTTACACCCTCAGGAGACATAGGAGAGACTTGGGAGATCTCTCCTATGGAAGGTC
>JBAKGE010000076.1:0-9645 GCA_037191085.1 Porphyromonadaceae bacterium
GGAGATGTGCCCGCTCTGTGTTTGTGTCAGTGTCACCTGTAGCCTATGGATATAGGTGCAGGGCGAGTGAATTAGCGACGGATGCGGTTGTAGCCGTACTGTGCGAGATCGCCGAGTTCTTCTTCGATGCGGATGAGCTGGTTGTACTTGGCCATACGATCGGAGCGACTGAGTGAACCGGTCTTAATCTGTCCGGAGTTGGTGGCTACAGCGATGTCAGCAATGGTAGCATCTTCAGTCTCACCGGAGCGGTGGCTGGTCACTGTAGTGTAGCCGTGGCGGTGTGCCATTTCGATGGCATCAAGGGTCTCGGTGAGTGAACCAATCTGGTTAACCTTGATAAGAATGGAATTGCCGCATCCTTCGGCGATACCACGCTCAAGGAACTTGACATTGGTCACGAAGAGATCGTCACCAACAAGCTGACAGCGGTCACCGATAGCATCGGTGAGTTTCTTCCAACCCGCCCAGTCATTTTCATCGAGACCGTCCTCGATAGAGTCAATAGGATACTTAGTGATGAGTTCTTCGAGATAAGCGATCTGCTGGTCAGCAGAAAGCTTCTTGCCGTTAGGATCCTTGGGCATACCGGTCTTGAGCTGGCGGTAGTCGTAGAACCATTCGCCATTTTCGCATACCGCGAACTCGGATGCTGCGCAGTCCATAGCGATCTTGATGTCTCTGCCTGGTTCGTAACCAGCGTCCTTAATGGATGCAATGATGGAGTCGAGTGCATCCTCGATGCCGTCGAGTTTGGGAGCAAAGCCACCCTCGTCCCCTACAGCAGTAGATAGACCACGCTTCTTAAGATTCTTGGCAAGAGCATGGAACACTTCGGCTCCCATACGGATCGCCTCTCGCTCGGAGGTAGCACCTACTGGACGGATCATGAACTCCTGGAATGCAATAGGGGCATCAGAATGTGCACCACCATTGATGATGTTCATCATAGGCACAGGGAGTACATACGTGTTGGTGCCGCCGATGTAGCGGTAGAGTGGCATACCTAGGGCATCGGCCGCAGCCTTAGCTACAGCGAGTGATACACCGAGAATAGCATTTGCACCAAGGTTACTCTTGGTAGGAGTGCCATCAAGCTCAAGCATGCGATTGTCTATGAGGCGCTGGTTGCTCGCATCCATACCGAGAAGCTCGGGAGCAATTACCTTATTGATGTTTTCTACGGCCTTGAGGACGCCTTTGCCACCGTAACGGGACTTGTCACCGTCTCGGAGCTCGAGTGCTTCATTCTCCCCTGTGGATGCACCACTGGGGACAGCTGCACGACCGAATGCACCGCATGCGAGTTCTACATCTACCTCGATGGTAGGATTGCCACGTGAGTCAAGAATCTCACGACCATGAATGTGTACAATTTCCATAATTAACCTAAATACTTTGTGTTATGAATTGAAACCAGATGTATCTAACCTAAATACCTCCTTATGGAGCACACAAAGTTACGAATTAATAACGAAATAAATAACTAAACTTCGGAGGATTTTGTGTCCGGAGACTTAAGGCGGAGCATGAGGACCAGAGGATGTCGACTTTGTGAGCGGAGGTGGAGGTAGAAGGCGTGATAAGACGGAGCATGGGGCTAAATTTTCTGTTAAATGCTTTGGTGGCCTAATGAAATAATACTTATATTTGCAGGGCATGAATGATAATCGTTTTGTATTATCTTTCTGTGATACTCCAACGCCTATCAGGCGTTTGTGTACCTAAGATGTGATCGGAAGGACTTTTATTTTAATTTAATATTTTTAACCACAAGCACAGTTTTACTATGGGTGATTCCCCAAAAATTCAAGTGTTGAAAGACGTCGTCGTGCGCTTTGCTGGCGACTCCGGGGACGGTATGCAATTGACAGGTACGATATTCTCTGACGTATCTGCTATCCTCGGTAATGAAATCTCCACCTCACCGGACTATCCAGCTGAGATCCGTGCCCCCAAGGGTAGCCTTGACGGTGTATCGGGGTTTCAGGTACACATAGGTAATGGTAAGGTGCGTACACCAGGTGACTATGCCAACGTTTTGGTGGCGATGAATCCGTCGGCACTGAAGGTTAACGCCGGTATGATTGAGCGTGATGCATTGGTGATTGTGGACAGTGACTCCTTCACACAGAAAGATTTGGAGAAGGGAAAGTTTACGTCCGACAACCCATTCATGGAGCTTGGTCTGATGGACGTGACAGTGATGGAGGTGCCCCTGACGACTATGGTACAAGAGAGTCTGAGGGAGTTCGGGATGGATCTGAAAGCGATGGATAGGAGCAAGAATATGCTGGCGTTAGGGTTGATACTCTGGCTCTTCGACAAGGATATCACTCCTGCAGAAAATCAGCTGAAGATAAAATTCGGCAAGAAGCCTGATGTGCTATCTGCAAACTTGAAGGTGCTCGTGGATGGCTATAATTATGGCCACAATACCCACGCAAGCACGACAGTGTATCATGTGGATGGTAAGTCGTTCGAGTCAGGTAAGTATACCGAGGTAAGTGGTAATAAAGCCACAGCTCTGGGTCTGTTGGCAGCATCCAACGAAGCAGGCATGGAACTCTTTCTTGGAAGTTATCCTATCACACCTGCTACCGATATCCTCCATGAACTGGCAAAGCTAAAGCATCTGGGTGTAAAGACGGTGCAAGCCGAGGATGAAATTGCTGGAATATGCACGGCCATTGGTGCATCCTTTGCCGGTGATCTAGGCATTACATCAACATCAGGTCCAGGCTTGGCACTAAAGAGTGAAGCTCTTAACTATGCCGTTATTACCGAGCTTCCCCTCGTGGTGGTGGATGTGATGCGAGGCGGACCATCCACAGGTCTACCAACCAAGAGCGAGCAGTCTGACCTCCTACAGGCACTGTATGGGCGTAATGGAGAGTCCCCAGTGGTAGTAATGGCTCCTGTTAGCTGTACTGACTGCTTCGACACTGCATATATGGCAGCTAAGATAGCTATTGAGCACATGACACCAGTAGTGTTACTTACGGATGCTTATCTGGGTAATGGAGCTGCCGCATGGCGTATACCTAATCTTGCCGATATGCCCCGTATAGTGCCTCCGTATGTGCAGGAGTTTTTCCGTAGCGAAGATAAGTGGACGCCATACATGCGCAACGAGGAGAATCTGGTGCGCTATTGGGCCGTGCCTGGTACAGACGATTATATGCATCGTGTAGGTGGTTTAGAGAAGGATGAAAAGACGGGGGCTATCAGTACCAACCCTCGCAACCACGAGCGTATGGTCAATCTCCGTCAGATGAAGATAGACCGCATTGCCGACTATTTGCCTCATCTCGATGTCGAGGGTGACCAGGATGCTGATACTCTTCTTGTGGGATGGGGAAGTACCTATGGTCACATTGATGCTGCTATGGAACTCTTGCAGAGTCAGGGACGTAAGGTGGCGATGGCTCAGTTCAAGTATATCAGGCCTCTGCCTGCAAATACTGAGGAGGTAATGCGGAGATTTAAGAAAATCATCGTAATTGAGCAGAACTTGGGCCAATTTGCATCTTACCTGTCTGGGCAAATAAATGGCTTGGATATATATAAGATCAACAAGGTAGAGGGACAGCCCATGAAGGTCAAGATGATCGCTGAGCAGGCTGCCGAAATCATGGACGAGAAGTAAAGCAATAGTAAACATCATGAAGATACATAATGAACTCTTGGCTGTCAAAGGCCCCCAGGTGAGTGGACAGAAATATGCAATGGGCGACTTCAAGAATGCCTCACCCGTGAAATGGTGCCCCGGATGTGGTGACTATGCTGTACTCAATGCCCTCCATAAGGCTATGGCTGAGATCGGGGTATCACCCAAGGACACAGCCGTTATCTCAGGCATTGGTTGCTCATCACGTCTGCCGTACTATATGAATACCTACGGCATGCATACTATACATGGCCGTGGAGCCGCTATTGCTACTGGTGTCAAGGTAGCCAACCCTAACCTCAGCGTCTGGCTGGTGACGGGTGACGGGGATAGCATGGCTATTGGAGGGAATCACCTCATTCACGCACTCCGTAGAAATGTGGACATAAACATTGTCATTTTCAATAACCGTATCTACGGTCTCACGAAGGGACAGTATTCACCCACTAGTCCTCGTGGTTTTATCTCCAAGAGTTCCCCTATGGGGACGGTCGAGGATCCATTTATCCCTGGAGAACTTGTCTTTGGTGCTCGAGGCACATTCTTTGCCCGTACACTGGACGTAGACCTCGAGCTGTCCAAGAACTGTCTCGTGGCTGCATACAACCATAAGGGAGCATCGGTAGTTGAGGAGATGACGAATTGCGTAATCTTTAATAATGGGATTCATAAGTTTTACTCCGAGCGTCCTACGCGTGGAGATCGCACGATCGTGCTACGTCATGGCGAACCGATGATCTACGGAAATGAGAAGAATAAAGGCCTTATTCTTGACGGTCTGGAGCTCAAAAGTGTTACGATTGGGGAGGATGGAGTCACCGAATCTGATATCCTCATCCACAATGCCCATACAGTTTCACCGGTCCTCCACTCCATGCTGGCCATGATGCATGAGATGGATCCCTCTCTTCCCCTTGCATTGGGTGTGATCAGAGACGTAGAAGGTCCGTCCTATGATATGGCTGTGGCGGGGCAGATCGCTGAAATACAACAGAAAAAAGGAGCACAATCTGTTCAGGAACATCTGGATAGCTTGATGCGTTGGACGGTCGATTAAATAATTGAGGAAATTATTCCACATTTTCTTGGTGGATAGTTTTTTTCTCCTTACATTTGCGGTGCAGTTGGATAACGAAGGTTGTCCGCTGCACCTTTTTTGTTTGGGCAAAGTATGGCATGATCGAAAGTGTATGGCTCATGCGAGAGAAAAAGGGCTTTGATAAGTTTAGTTTTAATAAATAACACAGTAAGAAAGAATTGTTTTTATGTCGCAAATTGACTTGAGTAAGTATGGCATTCAGGGAGCCAAAGAGATCATCCACAATCCCTCCTATGATCAGCTTTACAGTGAAGAGACAAAGTCCGAACTTGAAGGCTACGAGAGAGGCCAGGTTACCGAACTTGGTGCTGTCAACGTGATGACCGGTGTGTACACTGGTCGTTCGCCCAAGGACAAATTCTTTGTATATGATGAGACCACCAAGGATACTATCTGGTGGACTTCTGACGAGTACAAGAATGACAATAAACCCGTTACCACCGAAGCATGGAAGAGCATCAAGAAGATTGCTACAGACGAACTTTCCGGTAAGCGTCTCTTCGTTGTCGATGCATTCTGTGGTGCTAATCCCAATACCCGTCTCAAGCTTCGTTTCGTTATGGAGGTAGCATGGCAGGCACACTTCGTGACCAACATGTTCATCCGTCCTACCGAAGAAGAACTCAAGAACTTTGGTGAACCGGACTTCCTCATCCTCAATGCTTCTAAGGCAAAGGTAGAAAACTACAAGGAACTCGGTCTTAACTCTGAGACAGCAGTCGTATTCAACCTTACGGAAAAGGTTCAGGTGATCATCAATACTTGGTACGGCGGTGAGATGAAGAAAGGAATGTTCTCATACATGAACTACCTGCTCCCACTTCGTGGCATGGCGTCTATGCACTGCTCTGCAAACACCAGTCTTGACGGAAAGGAAACAGCGATCTTCTTCGGCCTCTCCGGTACCGGCAAGACCACACTCTCCACGGATCCTAAGCGTAAGCTCATCGGTGATGACGAACATGGCTGGGATGACGAAGGGGTATTCAACTTCGAGGGCGGTTGCTACGCTAAGGTCATCAACCTCAGCAAAGAGAATGAACCGGACATCTACAATGCTATCCGTAGAGATGCCCTGCTCGAAAACGTTACTGTAGACGCTGATGGCAAGATTGACTTTGAGGATAAGAGCGTGACTGAGAACACTCGTGTATCCTATCCTATCTATCATATCGATAATATAGTTAAGCCTACTTCTAAGGCAGGTCCCGCACAGAAGGTTATCTTCCTCTCTGCCGACGCATTCGGTGTACTTCCTCCGGTGTCCATTCTATCTCCTGAGCAGACCAAGTACTACTTCCTCTCCGGCTTTACCGCTAAGCTCGCGGGTACGGAGCGTGGTATCACTGAGCCTACTCCTACTTTCTCTGCATGCTTCGGCGCAGCGTTCCTCTCTCTTCATCCTACCAAGTATGCCGAAGAGCTTGTCAAGAAGATGGAGCAGAACGGTTCTACCGCTTACCTTGTGAATACCGGTTGGAATGGTTCGGGCAAGCGTATCTCCATCAAGGATACTCGTGGGATCATTGATGCTATCCTCGACGGTAGCATCGACAAGGTTCCTACCAAGAAGATTCCATTCTTCGACTTCACCGTACCCACTGAGCTCAAGGGTGTTGATACCCGTATCCTCGATCCACGTGATACCTATGCAAATCCTGCAGACTGGACCACTAAAGCCGAGGACCTCGCACAGCGTTTCATCAAGAACTTTGATAAGTTCACAGGCAACGAAGCTGGTAAGGCTCTCGTAGCTGCCGGTCCTCAACTCTAAGGGATAATACCTCAAAGGTACTAACTCATAGAGCGGGTTTGGCGCGTAGGATTACTGTTAGGATGGCATTCTAAACTTATATTTTACGCACAGACATGTATTCAGAAAGCTCTGGGTCGTCGATGAAGCGATGACCCGGAGCTTTCTTTCTTGACTTCTGGGACGTCGTTACATCGATGACCCAGAGCTTTCCGAGGAGTGTATTCACATGTCTGACGAGGAGGTATTTCTTACATCAAATTCACGTCACAAGCACACAGTCTCGGGTTGTTTGCAGATCATTGATTTACAGATACCCCGATTTTTGCACGTCTGTATCCGTTGTTTACTTGTATACTACTGAAGGCCGCAGCTCCTTTCTCTGCAGAGGAGGGACATGCATTGTCGTGGGGGTTGCCTAGCTGAGGTTCTACTTTAGTGAGCGTTTGTGATTCTTTGAGTAGTCGTATTTTCTCCGTAATTTTGTAACCATGAAATTTCAGATAGAAGGACAGGATCCACACTCGTGGGCGAGGGCAGGGGTGCTCCATACCCCTCATGGTGATGTGCATACTCCGATCTTCATGCCTGTAGGCACGGTAGGGTCGGTTAAGGCTGTGCATGCTCATGAGCTCCGTGATGACATACGTGCAGAGATTATTCTCGGCAATACTTACCACCTTTACCTCCGTCCTGGTATGGATGTACTGCAGGGCGCAGGAGGACTGGCGAAGTTCAATAATTGGGGTGGTCCTACCCTCACAGACAGTGGGGGATTTCAGGTTTTTTCCCTCGCTCACAGGCGTAAGTTGACCGAGGAGGGAGTCGTTTTTCAGAGTCATATCGATGGTTCACGCCACCTCTTCTCTCCTGAGCGAGTAATGGAGATAGAGCGTCAGATCGGTGCCGATATCATTATGGCTTTTGACGAATGTCCGCCCGGGACTTCCGACTACAGGTATGCCAAGGATTCTCTCGACATCACCATGGGATGGCTTGACCGCTGCGTTCGCCACTTGGGGGACACTGAACCTCTGTATGGCTATCCCCAGTCCCTCTTTCCTATTGTTCAGGGGTGTGTATACCCTGAGTTGCGTCGTGAAGCTGCCCATAGGGTGGCAGAGTACGGTGCTGACGGTAATGCGATCGGGGGGCTTAGTGTCGGTGAAACGGCTGAGCAGATGTATGAGATGATAGAGGTCGTGAATGAAATTTTGCCAAAGGATAAGCCTCGATACCTCATGGGCGTCGGTACGCCAGCTAATATCCTCGAGGGTATAGAGAGGGGTGTCGACATGTTCGACTGCATCATGCCCACGCGGAATGGACGCAATGGTCAGCTCTTCACGTGGGAAGGGACGATGAATATGCGCAATCAAAAGTGGCGTAATGATCACTCGCCCCTCTATGAGCATGGTACCAGTAGTGTCGACCATCTGTACACCAAGGCTTACGTACGTCACCTCATCACGAGCGATGAGATACTGGGGCTACAGATCGCCAGCATACACAACCTTGCTTTCTATCTGGACCTTGTCCGTACCGCACGTCAGCACATAGTCGCCGGTGATTACACGGCGTGGAAGCGTAGTGTCCTACCGGCACTCTCCCAAAGGCTCTAAAAAATAGACTCCAAATATAAGTTAGGATACCAAATGGCTATGAATGGGAAGAAGGACTGGATGCGTTGGCTCAATAAGATGGGACTCTACCGTATTGACTGGTACATCGTCACACGCTTTCTGGGCACATTTGCCTTCACGCTGGTGCTGATTCTTGCTATCATCGTCGTCATTGATGTGCAGGAGAAGTTGGAGAGTTTTATGAAGCCGGGCATGACCTTTCGGATCATCTTCGACTACTACATGGCATTGATTCCCTACTTTGCTGTTTTACTCTCACCCCTTTTCATCTTCATCACGGTAGTCTTTTTTACCAGCCAGCTGGCGGGACGTTCGGAGATCATCGCCATGCAGGCGGCGGGAATGAGTTTCAAGCGTCTCCTCCGCCCTTATATGTTCTCTGCATCTATCCTTGCCCTTATCTCCTTTGCTTTCAGTAGCGAGATGCTCCCCAAGCTAAATAAGACACGTATAAGTTTTACCGACACATGGGTGTTCAATCAAAAGGTCACCATGGATCGTAATCTTCAGGCGGCTGTCAGTCCCGGAGTCATTGCATACTTTGGCACCTTTGACACTACAGAACGTACGGGGTACAACTTCTCTCTCGAAAAGTTTGACAGCACTACCCTTGTGAGCCGTCTTACGGCACCTCGGATTGTCTATGACAGTACCTATCATTGGACGATCTACGACTATAATATCCGACACTTTGACGGTCTCAAGGAACGCAATGAGTCGGGCTCAGTGCTCGATACCATGCTTCTCCTCAATCCCGCTGATCTCGTCATCTCCAAGGAGGACGGTGAGCAACTGACCACGCGAGCGCTGCAGACGTACATCAATCGTCAGAAGAAGCGTGGTATGGGCAATATCCAGAACTTTCAGGTAGAGTTTCACCGTCGTTTCGCCTCTATCCCTGCTGCATTCATTCTAACTCTTATCGGTGCTTGCCTTTCGGCACGCAAGGTCAAGGGCGGGCTTGGTCTCAATATCGCCATAGGTCTCTTGCTTGCTTTCTCCTATATTCTCCTCTTCACCATCTCTTCTTCGTACGCTATTAACGGTGCTCTTTCTCCGTTTGTCGCTGCATGGTTGCCCAATTTTATCTTTATCCCGATTGCTATTTTCTTCTTCTGGCGTGCTCCACGCTGATGGCACCATAGCCAGGACACCTCTACCATGATCACCCACCAGAGCTATGTTGATGTTCTCCTGCCTCTGCCGTTGGATCGCCCCACTTACACCTACTTGTGGGAGGATGATCGTCCGTGGAGTTCCGCTGAGCTGATCGGGAGGTTAGCACTGGTTCCTTTCGGTCGAGGTCGTACCCTCACAGGTATCGTAGTGCGTTGTCACGACTTCTACCCCCCGTCACTAGACATCCGCTACAAGCGTGTCCTGCACCTCTTCCCTTACGAACCTATACCTCAGACCGTCCTCCGCACGTGGCAGTGGGCAGCTGAATACTACATCCCAACAGAAATAAAGAAGGAAAGTA
>JBAKGE010000014.1:0-31823 GCA_037191085.1 Porphyromonadaceae bacterium
CTTTTGCTGAGGATTATATGGCGATGCCTGTGGTCAAGGGAGTGAAGACCGAGACTGAGCGTTTCGCAGGTGCAGAGGATACATATACCATAGAGGCACTGATGCAGGACGGTAAGGCGCTCCAGAGTGGTACCTCACACTTCTTGGGGCAAAACTTTGCGAAAGCATTTGATGTTACGTTCACTGATCGTGACGGTAAGCAGAGCCTCGTGTGGGCTACATCGTGGGGAGTTTCTACTCGCCTCATGGGCGCACTGATTATGTCACACTCGGATGATAACGGACTTGTGCTGCCTCCGATGTTGGCACCTATACAGGTAGTCATTGTGCCGATATACAAGAATAAGGAGCAACTGGATGCTATATCTGCTAAGCTCGAATCCGTGATCAAGGCACTCCGTGACCGCGGTATAAGCGTGAAGTATGATGATGCGGACAATAAGAAACCAGGCTGGAAGTTCGCCGAATATGAGCTAAAGGGGGTTCCCGTACGTCTGGCAATGGGTGCGCGTGACATGGAGAATGGTACTATAGAGGTGATGCGTCGTGATACACTGGAGAAGGAGACACACAACTTTGACGGAATCACCGAGTATGTGGCTGATCTACTGGATGTGATACAGAAGAACATATACCAGAAGGCACTCAACTACCGCAAGGAGCATACCTACGTGGTGGATACGTACGAGGAGTTTAAGGCTAAGCTTGATGAGGGAGGTTTCGTTCTCGCGCATTGGGATGGTACGCCTGAGACAGAGGCGAAGATTAAGGAGGAGACTAAGGCTACAATACGCTGTATCCCCCACGATGGTGACACTACTCCAGGTATTTGTGTGTATAGTGGTAAACCATCAGCTCGCAGAGTTCTTTTTGCAAGGGCATACTGAATGCGAGGGTAGATAGTAAGAGAGGACTCTGCGCTTATTGGTGTGGTGCGTGGGGTCCTTTCTGCATTTATGGTCGACTATGGACCTATGGATCGCTGGAATACTTCTGCTGGCAGCCGTCTTGATGCTTATCATAGACGGCTGTAGGGGGATACATCGATCTCGTCGCAGGTGCGGCAGTAGGCTTGTTCCCGAGGAGTGGAAACACGAGGCTTTTGCGATCGAACCACCTCTGTGTCCCGGAGGAGAGCCGAGGTATGCAATACTGGACTTTCAGACCACGGGACTGAATGTAGATGACGAGGGCGATCGAATACTGCAAGCCGCGTGGATGATCGTGGATGCGGAGTATCGAATGGTGCGTCGAGGTATTTGTTTAGTGGCGCAGGAGAGTGTCGGGTCATTGGAGGCACGTGCTGTGCATGGGTTGGGTAGTGCATTTGTTAGAAGGTATGGGATTCCAGAGCCAGTGATGCTAAGCCGGCTGTGGAAGGATATAGAGGACGTGCCAGTATGGGTGGCACATAATATGGCATTTGATATGGGTATGCTGCGCTCATCGGTGCGTCGATTTGCTCCCGAATTGGAGGAGACATTGGAGTCAAGAGAGACTATCTGTACGATGATAGATTTCATTCGCTATGAAGAGGGTGAGCGTTATCCGGCATTGATTGATTTGACCGAACGGTTGACAGGGTGGCACTTGTCGTCAATCGCTTTGCCTGTTCCTGTGGCTTGGCGTAATGTGTGCTTGACGAGGATTTGTCTATCTCGTTTGCTGGAATCTAATCGATATGGAGGAGTGCCACGAAACGACTGTGAGCAGAAACAGGAGTGAGGAGGTAAGTCCCGCTTGACTGCGGTTGATGATCGGAGAGATATAGGGGAGTCTCTGTGATGATCTTAGGGAGCATGGAAGTGTATCCAATCGTAAATGTGCCGGTGTTTGTACCAATGTATCTACGTGATAACTCAAGGGCTATGTGTCCCATGGTAGGACGTATATTGAGTTCGATGCAGGGGGATAAGTATAACTTCCCATCGGTACCACGATAGACGATAGTGTCGACACCGAGGAGACCACAATAGCGTCCGAGGTTTATGAAATTCAAAGCTCGGATCAGCAACTTTACGTACTCTGCATGGCTTGGAGTGGTAGGTTCGTCTGTCCACTCTTGCTCAAGCTGTTGTGGAGATATGAGTCGATTGCCTACGTATCTTCCATTATGGGTGTGAAAATCACTGCCACCAAGGTATGTTATGGTGCCATCGGCGGAGCGACGAAATTCGTATCCTCTATCGCTGACGTGCTGGAGCCACGGTTCTATGATTGTGCACCCGTCATTGCTTTTTCCACTCTTCTTGATGACTGCTTGTAGGGCTTTAGTTGTATTTTCGGCGAATAGTATTCCCCTGCCGGAACTGGAAAATTCACTTTTCACTACCCACATGGATCCAGTCGTGTCAAGAGGGAGATTTTCTTTTGTGACCACCATGGGTGCCTGTAGCCTCGGCTCGAAGCTGGCAGGCGAGAGTTGATGTACATGGAGCCATAGCTCTATGGAACGCAGTCGGCTGCCCCAGTGGCACATCTCCGCGGTTGTGTATGGAATGTCACAAGTGGGAAAGAGCCCTCTCAGCTCTGGAGCCCAACCCCACGGGCAGAGCTGAATATTGGCTGTTTTTAGTGTGCTTGTATTGCCACTACGGCTGAGGACTACTGGCTCTGGGGTCTGTATGAATGTGTATTGCACATCGGGTAAATAGAGGGGAAGAGTAGCACAGTCCTCCCTAAACTGTCGGACGGACTTACTGGGAGTATAGTGCTCAATCCCACGTGCCAGAGTCGCCTCGTAGCCTGGATTGAAAAAAGAGACCGAGGACAGAGGTTTTTCTATACTTCTGTCCTCGGTATTCTGTATGCTAAGACCTATTTTGGAGGTCATAGTGCGTAAAGTAGATCCTTACTCTACAGGCTCGTCTGTCGCCACCGTATCAGGATCTACTGTCGTTAGAGTTTCGTCAGTAGTTTCTGCTACAGATGCAGAAGGATGATTTTTTTCCTCTTTAATCTCCCTGATGCGACTTTGGAGTGTCTCTATCTCACCCTTGAGCTTGTCTATCTTGTCCTGTACGTGCTTCACCATTGGATTATTTGGGGATGCTGAAAAGAACAAGATGTTATTTTCGTATTGGCGGAGCTCATCTTCGAGTCGAGAAATATTCTGACGAACGATTTGCGTCTCATCGTTTAATTCGCTGCTCGAAAGGGTAGAAAGATCTTTTCCTAAATCAACTGGTTGAGGTTTGCGATTACGACTTTGATTTCTATCTGTATCACGATCTCCTCTCCGCTCACCTCTGTCACTTGGGCGACGTGATGTGCCACGCTCTTGACGGCGACTACCCTCTCCGCTCAGTATACGAACTGAGCCGAAGTATCTATTGAGAACATCATCTTTCTTGTCGTTAGGAACGGGACCGATAGCATTCCATTGAGCCTGCAGACGAGCAAGTTCAGCCGCACTATTTTCCGGCTTATTCTCTATCAGTGCTTCCAATTGTTCTACTATGGCATACTTAGAGACGAGGTTCTCTTCACGGCTACCACGGCGAGTCTTCATCTCTTCGGTACGGTTCTGGAAAAAGACATCACATGCATTCCGAAATGAGCGCCACAGTCTCTGTGCTTCACCTACCCGAGTACCGAGTTGTGATACTTCGGACCACTCTTTTTGCATTTTCTTCAGTTTGTCCGCTGTAGACTTCCAGTCCGTGCTGTCTTTTAGTGCTTCAGCTTCTGAGACGAGTTCACGCATTCTCTCCAGCTTAGGAGTGATTTTCTCGGTCAGCTCCTTCATGAAGTTGCGTCGCTGGAGGTAGAACTCGTCCACCGCGATGCGGAATCGACTCCTCATCTCATTCATGCTCGAGCGAGGGATACGACCGATAGCATTCCAATCCTCGCGCACCTTGTCCATCTTGGATTCATAGGTGCGCCATCCTTCGCGAGAGGAAGGAAGCTGGATGAGCATATTCTCAAGTCTTTCGACTACACCCTTCTTCTTCTCCAAGTTCTCCGCCTCCTGCTCGTGCAGTTGCTTGAAGTAATCGTCGTGCTTTTTGTTGATAATCGTTGAGGCGTCTTTGAAATCCTTCCACATGCTATCCCTGAATTCCTGTGCCACCGGACCTGTCTCTTTCCATAGGTCATGCAGCCCTTGTAGCTCCCTGAAAGCTTTGGCCACATCGGGTTCATTGTCCAGCTCACGAGCACGCTCAATGAGACGTTCTTTCTCCTTGCGGTTGTGGGCAAAGTCGTATTCCTGAGCCTCCTTATTGAGCTTCTGTTGCTCGTAGAAAGCATCCAAGAGTTTGGAGTATCTTCCGAGGATATCAGTGCGGTTGGCTTCGGGCACATGCCCAATGGACTTCCATTCCTCCCTGATGTTTCGGAATTCATTACGGACCTTAAAGTGATCTTGGGTGGATGTCAGACACTCCTCCAGTCTCTGGAGCAAGACCTCTTTCTTCGCCAGATTCTCTTCACGCTCTGCCTTCTCTTTCTCCTGTACCTCAGAGTATAATTTTTGGTATCTGGTTTTGAGGTTGATGAATTGTACCGTAAGCTGATCCGCTGTCGAGGGTTGGTCGACGTTACGCTCTTCGCCGTGGTCTTCGTCTTCGTCGACCATCTCCTTATCCTCGTCATCGGATGTTGTATCTGCGGGAGACTCTGTGTGGTTGATCATACGCTGGAGCCTCTTCATGTCCTTCACGTCGGGAAGTTCCTCAGCAGTGATCATCTCATCCAAAGCCTGTAACAGCTCTTCTGTTGAGAGGTTAGAAAGATCTCTCTTTGGTTGCTCTTCGGCTACAGGTATCTGTGTTACTGCCCCCTCGTTGGATTCTTCGGGTTTATTCCCGTCCACTACTTCGCTCACTTCATTACTCTCCACAGCACTGACCTCAGGAGTAGATACTTCGGAGGAGGGGGTCAGGTTGTCATCCTGTGTCTGTGGGATCAGTTCGGGATTTTGCTCCATGCTCAAATCGTTTTATGTGTTGCTATTCTAACTTATCTCGTTCTTTCAGCTGCATCATCTACGAAAGTAGGTGACCCTGAATACTGTCCATAAAGGTACTAAAAAAAATGCACACTGGATTCATAAGGGCTGTAAAATGACACGAAGCCCCACAAATCACTACCTTTTGGGCACCCTCATGCTGGCATGGTTATTGTTGCTCCATGAATGTAATACTAACTATAATCGAATTAGCGTATGTCTACAATTTATGACTATAAGGCTGCGGACAGTCATGGTGAGGAGATTGATCTATCACAGTATCGGGGAAGGGCTCTCCTGATCGTCAATACAGCCAGCAAGTGTGGCTTTACTCCTCAGTTTGGTGGATTGGAGGAGCTGTATCAGAAGTACCAGAGTCGAGGACTCATGATCCTGGGATTCCCTTCTGGTGACTTTGCCAATCAGGAGATGTCTGACGGTAGTAAGGCGGCAAACTTTTGTCAGCTCAACTATGGTGTCACCTTCCCTATTATGGAGAAAGTACACGTTAATGGTGATGATGCTCACCCCGTATTCAAATATCTCAAGAGTGTGACAAGAGGATTCTTCGGAAGACGAATCAAGTGGAACTTCACGAAGTTTCTTATTTCCCCCGACGGAACAAAGATCAAGCGCTATGGTCCCACCACCTCTCCCGCGAGTATCGCCAAGGATATAGAGCAAATACTTGGATGAAAGGCCCTGAGGTTAATCCGAGTTCGACGTAAGAAATAGTGTAAATTCCCTTGGGAATGATCCTGTACTACAGCTGAGATATGGTGTAGTTAACTGCATGTGGTGCTCTAAAGTTGTAAGGAGGATACTACATCGCAATAGGTGAGAGCACCTTTGTTCGTTCTACATTTACGTATGGACACACCCTACAAAAAGCTCTGGGACATCGATTCATCAACCTTCCAGAGCTTTCGGAGAAGACCTCTGGGTCGTCGGTAGAGCGATGTTCCAGAGGTTTTTGATCACACGTGCCACACAGGATGCAGTTGAAAGGCAATCATGACAGGTGCTGTATCGAAGGAAGCAAAATTTCTTGGGTAGAACTTACCCTTAGTTGGGTACCATAAATGTGGTAAATAAAGAAATGGATGGTGCGACATTATCGTCGCACCATCCATTTCTTTATTTATCCTGTACTGTCTGCTATTTACTTGGACAGTAGGGACATAGATCGAGTGACAAAGTCATCAAGAGCTTTGCCCTTCAGTAAACCAGATGAGAGCAGACCAAGGTCTATAATCTGAGAGATCACCTGATGCTTTTTGCCGAAGTTGGTGTAGATTTCATCTATCTTGGTATTCAGCTCAGAGATCTTGGTTTCTGTTTCTTTGTGATCCTCATCCAGTGTAGCTTTGGCAGCATCGTCCAGTTCGTCCTTCTTTTCCATCTGCTGGTGGATCATGCCCATACGTGCTTCGTAGCCCTTACGGTCAGCGAGGAGAGACTTGTACGTATCTTGGTCTGGCTCGTTTTGGAATACGACTGCAATTCCTTTGATCACCGGATGGTCGAGGTTGAGGTTAAGGGTATAGCTATCCGGGAGTTCGCCGTAGAAGTTGTTGCCCGGTTGCATTGCCGCCATATCCTTCATACGGCGCATGAATTCATTTTGTACTAGTGTCAATGGCTTGGAGGTATCCCCCTGATGTGAACCAGTGACATTGAGCATCACCTTGGAGTCATTCATCGGTATCTGCTTGTCAAAGAGGCTGATGATGAGCTGCTCTTCATCGGTAAGAGCCATTTCCTCTTCTCCCTTGGAGGTCTCCTCTTTGCGGATCAGATTGGAGATTGTATCACTGTCCACACGCACAAACTTAATGGTACCCAGCTTCTCCTCTAGCATGCTGATCAAGTGGATGTCCAGCTGTCCGTCGAGTAGAAGGACGTCATAGCCCTTGTCGTTGGCTGTGCGGATGTAGCTGTACTGTTGCTCCTTATTCACCGCATACAGGTATACGAGCTTCCCTTCCTTGTCGGTCTGATGCTCACGGACCTTGTCCCTGTATTCTTCTATGGTCGATAGCTCGTCTGCCGTGTTACGGAATAGCATGAACTTCTCTGCTTTCTCATAGAACTTCTCGTCAGTGAGCATGCCATATTTCACGAAAAGATCAAGTGCAGACCACTTCTCTTCGTACACCTTTCTGTCTTCTTTGAAGAGCTCGGAGAGCTTGTCTGCTACTTTGCGAGTGATGTAAGATGAGATCTTCTTCACATTATGGTCAGCCTGAAGATAGCTACGTGATACGTTGAGAGGTATGTCTGGAGAGTCCAGTACACCATGCAGGAGGTTTAGGAAGTCGGGGACAATTCCCTCTACAGAGTCCGTGACGAAGACCTGGTTGGAGTACAGTTGAATACGATTCTTCTGTAGGTCCATATTACTTTTGATCTTCGGGAAGTACAGGATACCAGTGAGGTTGAAAGGGTAGTCGATATTCAGATGAATCCAGAAGAGTGGCTTGTCACTCATCGGATACAACTCTCGGTAGAATCTCTCGTAGTCTTCATCCTTGAGTTCACTGGGAGTGCGGGTCCAGAGGGGAGTGGTTTCGTTGATGACCAGATCCTCTTCTGTCTCTACTTCCTTTCCCTCCTTCCACTCAGTCTTCTTCCCGAAGATGATCTGTACGGGGAGGAAGTGGCAGTACTTATTGAGTAAGGTACGGATTCGAGCAGGCTCGAGGAACTCTTTGCTGTCCTCGTCTATATGCAAGATAATGTCTGTCCCACGAGAGCGCTTAGGTGCCTCCTCCATCGTAAACTCCGGCGTTCCCTCGCAGCTCCAGCGGATGCTGGGAGCCTCGTCACGGTAGCTCTGAGTATAGATTTCTACTTTCTTTGAGACCATGAATGCAGAGTAGAAGCCAAGCCCGAAGTGCCCGATGATTGTAGCTGCATCGTCCTTGTACTTATTTACGAATTCTTCTGCACCGCTGATCGCGATCTGATTGATGTACTTCTCTATCTCCTCGGCCGTCATACCTACACCATTGTCGCTGATGATGAGCTTGCCGTCCTCTATTTTGATCCCCACACGCAGATCTCCAAGTTCGCCTTGGTATTCACCTTTGCTTGCGAGAGTCTTTAGCTTCTGGGTGGCATCTACACCATTGCTGACGATCTCACGGAGAAATATCTCATTGTCGCTGTAGAGAAATTTTTTGATGATCGGAAACATATTGTCGCTCTGGACACCGATCTTGCCTTGTCTTGCTTTGTCACTCATGTTTGTTTCTGTGTTTATGTGTAGTTATTTGTTGTTCTAATCTCAAGGACAAATGGGCTCCACCGTATAGTGATACCTCCTACCATGGAGTGCAAACTTAGTGCCACGGTGATGTGTAGCGTCATTTTGTCACGGCGGACTGACAGCATACAGGAGTATTGTGGTATTGGAAGAGGAAAGGTATTGGTCTGCTACTACCGAGTGGATGCTCTCCTCATGTTAGTATTTGGGAGTGTGGAGAGACTCCCAAAATTTCTCTGGGACATCGATGAATCGATGTCCCAGAGGTTTGAAATGAAAGGTCCCGGAGAACGATAAGCCGTTCTCCGGGACCTTTCTTGAGGTAGCAATAGGGACTGTCTCTAATAAATCAACATAGGATCGTGTCACCTGCTGAGGTTAGGAGGGTATCAGAATATCGAAGGCTTCATCTGAAGTCCGGTAGTCTCTACGAGGTCAAACATCAGATTCATGATATGTACAGCATTGCCGGCAGCACCCTTGAGGAGATTATCCATGGTGCTAACGATGAGCAGCTTGTCATTGTGTTTGCTCAGGTGGATCTGTATGCAGTTCGTATTGAGGGTGTCACGGACATCAGGGTAGTTGTCTACGATGCGGACGAAAGAGTGGTCAGCGAAGTACTCCTCGTACATCTCGCGGAGGACTGCGAGCTCTATGGAATTATTCATGTACACTGATGTGTATATACCGCGGTTGAACCCTCCTCTCATCGGAATAAGATTGACCTCTCTGTCGAAGCTCTTCTGTATCCCCTGTAGGGTAGTTCGTATTTCCTCCTGGTGGTGATGCCCAAAGGGTTTATTGACCTGAAAAATGTCGAATATGACATCGTATGTCAATCCTCGTTCTCTATCCGGACGTGCGAAAGCTTCGGTCTTGCCAGCTACTGCATTGACATGTAGATCGCTATTGAGCATCAGGTTTTTCGCCAGTGGTACGAGGGGAGTTTCGACGGCGATGGCATACGACCCGGGGACGGCAACTCGAGTGGCATTGATGATGGCTCTGCGGTATGCTTCGGGAAGACCGTACACATACACTTCACTATCACCGGATGTATGCCTGTGCTCCTGCGAGAAGTCTATGACCTTGAGACGTGGCGGGAGAGCATGCTCATTCATGAACGTACGAGAGAGACCACTGGGTAGGCAAATGAAGAGGAGGTCAAGATCCTCGAAGTCTGCTTCGTTGGTGAAGGTCAGAGATCTCAGGCTGTGTAGGTCGTT
Organism: Porphyromonadaceae bacterium; assembly: GCA_037191085.1. Lineage (GTDB taxonomy): Bacteria > Bacteroidota > Bacteroidia > Bacteroidales > Porphyromonadaceae > Porphyromonas_A. The sequence goes on from JBAKGE010000014.1 coordinate 9,452, forward strand.
GAAGAGCTCAGAAACCTCCATGCCCTTGCGCATCGGGGCATATATCATGCGCAGGTCTACGTCGGGGTGGTGTATCAGTAGGCTGTACAGCTCACCGACCACGTACCCTTCGCTACCGACTATTCCGACATTGATCATATTGTGCTTGTTTTTATCTGCATGGGAAAAGAGATAATTGCTCAGACTTCCCCGTAGATTTTTTTGCGGAGTTCTGCTACCGTAGGGTCTATGATGTAGTCATCGTAGTCCATCATCTTGTCGATGACACCATTGGGACCAAGCTCAATGATGCGATTAGCCACGGTTTGTATGAATTCGTGGTCATGGCTTGCAAAGAGAACATTGCCTGGATAATTCTTCAGGGTATTATTGAACGCTTGTATGCTCTCGAGGTCGAGGTGGTTTGTGGGGGTATCGAGTACGAGGACATTTGCATCCTTGAGCATCATTCGTGAGATCATGCAGCGCATCTTTTCACCTCCACTCAGAACATTAACTTTCTTGAGGATATCCTCGCCGCTGAAGAGCATGCGTCCGAGGTACCCTTTGAGGAAGACCTCGTTGGTGTCCATAGCGAATTGTGATATCCACTCGATCAGGTTCTTGTCGTTATTGAAGTAGGCGCTATTGTCTACAGGGAGATAGGCTGTGGTTACGGTCTGCCCCCAGTCGAAGGAACCTGAGTCAGGCTTCTGCTCTCCCATGATGATCTGGAAGAAGGCAGTCATTGCACGAGGATCGTGAGAGAGGAATACTATCTTGTCGTTCTTCTCTACATTGAGGTTCAAGTCTTGGAAGAGTACCTTTCTCTCACCTCCTTCGGTCTCTATGCTCGCTGTGAGACCTTTGACTTCGAGGATTTTATTTCCCACCTCGCGCTCCGGACTGAATATGATACCTGGGTATCTGCGGCTGGAGGGCTTGATCTCCTCGATGTTCAGCTTTTCGAGCATCTTCTTGCGACTCGTCGTCTGCTTGCTCTTCGCAACGTTTGCACTGAATCGTCGGATGAATTCCTCTAATTCCTTCTTTTTTTCCTCAGCTTTCTTGTTCTGCTGCTGTTGCTGACGGAGGGCTAACTGGCTGCTCTCGTACCAGAAACTATAGTTTCCGGCAAATAGCTGTACCTTACCAAAGTCAATGTCCACTGTATGTGTACATACAGAGTCAAGGAAGTGACGGTCATGGCTCACCACAAGGACAGTGTTCTCAAAATCCTGCAGATAGCTCTCGAGCCAAGAAACGGTCTCGAGGTCGAGGTCGTTGGTTGGTTCATCGAGGAGTAGATTATCGGGTTTCCCATAGAGAGCACGAGCGAGAAGGATACGTACCTTTTGCTTTCCGCTAAGGTTGCCCATCTGTTCGTAGTGGAGATCTTCTGTGATACCCAGACCACTCAGCAGCTGGGCAGCATCACTCTCTGCGTTCCAACCCTCCATTTCGGCGAACTTCTCCTCCAGTTCCGCTGCCCGGATGCCGTCCTCGTCGGAGAAGTCAGGTTTTGCATACAGAGCATCCTTCTCCTCCATGATCGCCCACAGTGTGGAGTGTCCCTGCAGCACTGTATTCATCACTGTGAGGTGGTCGAACGCAAAGTGATCCTGCGAGAGCACTGACATGCGTTCCCCTGGTCCCATAGTTACGCTCCCCTTGGAGGGGGTGAGATCGCCGCTAATCATGCGGAGCATAGTGGACTTACCTGCGCCATTTGCACCTATGATACCATAGCAATTGCCCGGGAGAAACTTGAGGTTTACATCCTGAAAGAGCACCTTGCTACCAAATTGAATTCCTAAATCACTTACTTGAATCATGTAAAAAGCGTGTTCCTAATATATGTGTATGTAATCTTTCCGTCGTTCCGTATCTGTTTATCAGAACTTCTCTATTGTTCTTAGCCACATTTCCGACGATGCATCGCTAGGCATGCGCCACGATCCACGGGGAGAGAGTGACACGACTCCAACCTTTGGTCCCTCCGGGAGACAATTACGTTTAAACTGCTGCGAGAAGAATCGCTCCACAAATATCATCATCCACTTCTTGAGCTCCTCACGCGTATATGTGCCGCGAAAAGCCCTATTCGCCATGAAGAACATCTTCTGTGGCGAGTAGGCATTATGCAACATGTGGAAGAGGAAGAAATCGTGAACTTCGTACGGACCGATGACGTCCTCCGTCTTCTGAGTGATCCGTGATCCATCACCGGAAGATTTGAGCTCTGGGCTTACAGGTGTAGCCACTACATCGTGTAGAATACGGCGAAGTTCCTCTGGATAGTCTCCGGAATTGGCTAAATAGGTGACCATGTATCGGATTGAAGTCTTGGGAATAGAGCCATTGATCCCGTACATGCTCATGTGGTCTCCGTTAAATGTCGCCCAGCCGAGTGCCAGCTCAGATAGGTCACCTGTCCCGAGCACAAAGCCGCCTACACGGTTTGCCATGTCCATGAGTACTTGTGTGCGTTCACGTGCTTGTGCATTCTCGTACGTCACGTCCTCAGTCACGGCATCATGCCCTATAGCTCTCAGGTGATCTAAGGATGCTTCGGCTATAGGAATGTTGAGTGCCGTCACGCCGAGTAGCTCCATCATACGAGTAGCATTGTGCTTGGTGCGGTCGCTGGTACCGAGCCCGGGCATTGTGATCGCGACGATATCTTTGCGGTCACGCTCGAGGTCATCCATAGCGCGTACTGCGGCCAGTAGTGCTAGTGTGCTATCGAGTCCTCCGCTGATACCGATGACAACCTTGCTACCCTTTAGGTGGTTGAGTCTCTGGACTAGTCCTGTTGTCTGGATGTCAAACATCTCCTGACATCTCTCCTCCAGGTTCACATTGCTCGGCATGAAAGGGTTCCACTCTATGGGGCGCGTCATCTCGTAATCTTCATCGTCCTCCTCGTGGAGTTCAAATGGTACCACCTCCAATCGATCGTATGCGTAGAGCGAAGCTGCTGTGCGGAAAGAGCTATTGATCAGACGCTCTGTGCGGATACGTGCTACGTCAATATCGCTGACAATGAGTCGCTCTTCCATCTTGAATCGTGGCATCTCCTCCAGGATAACCCCATTCTCTGCTATGAAAGCTTTGCCAGTGAATACCACGTCGCTGGAGCTTTCTCCATAGCCGGTGGAAGCATACACGTAACCATTTATCCCCTGAGAGGAGAGGCTGGATATGAGGGAGCGGAGGTAGGAGTTCTTACCCGCAGTCTCAGGACTTGCAGAGAGATTGAATATGATGTGTGCGCCATAAAGAGACAGACGAGTACCCGGTGTCACTGGTGTCCACATGTCCTCACATATCTCCACTCCGATACCTACATCCTTGTATTTGAATATAAGGTCGTGACCTATAGGCACTATGTGTTCCCCTATACGGATCGTGGAGTAGGCGAGTTCATTCGAACTACTGAACCATCTCTTCTCCTGAAATTCTCTGTAATTTGGCAAATAAGTCTTAGGGATAGCTCCCAGGATCTTTCCCCCCTGTATCGCGACGGCGGCATTGTATAGCTTCTCCTCCGCACGCAGGGGCATGCCTACAAAAAATAGAATGCTTGTGTCTTCAGTCTTCTTGGCTAATTTGATCACTGCTTTCTCTGCTTCCTCCAGTAGATATGGTTGCAGGAAGAGGTCACCGCAGGTGTAACCGGTGATGCTCAACTCGGGGAATGTGAGGAGCTCCACTTTCTCATCCACGGCGCGGCGAATCATGGATTCGGCACGCTCAATATTGTAGTCACAGTTAGCTACCTTTACGAAAGGTACTGCAGCCGCGACTTTGATGTATCCGTACTTCATCTCGTAATATGGCAAAAATGATGGTCCGAGAAAAACTTAGTGGTTAAATTCAAGGTATAAATCATACTGACGCAAATATACATGATTTTGCTAAGACTTAGAAATATGCGTACATTCACATAACCATAAACGTGGTTCTGGCAGTAGAGATTTGCTTCTCCTCACAGTACAATCATCCTCGGATACCCATTAGAGTAATCCCGAGGTAATCCTTCAATAAATCTGTAAAGTATCGGTGAAAAACTATAGTGCACGATCAGGCACCGTACAGCGCTCGATCGTGCAGTGTACAGTGCTCGATCGTGCAGTGTACAGTGCCTGATCGTGCAGCGTACAGAACCTGATCATGCACTGTAGTTTTTCTCTGTATGCATGGAGAAAATTGTAGTGCACTGCGGTAGATGATGAAAGTGACCGGAGAGAGAGGAGCTCTCACCGACTCGTGTGAGAATCACGCTGATGATGAGAGTCAGAGAGTAGGCCGACGGAGTGGCATACTACGTGTTTACGGTGTAAAAATTATCCTCGGATGCACACAGCAACCGAGGATAATCCGAGGGAACACCTCCGAGGGAATGTTCCTTACTACTGTGACGGGGCACCTCAAGGATTTCAGCTCAATGGGGGATGTTGCTCGGGGCAATCAAGAGTCCTGACTCTTCCACTCCTCCCATTCTTTGAGAGCTTCTCTCCAATCTGTGACTTCTCCCCTCGCTATACCGTCCTCCTCACGAAGAGCCGCGTCATGTGCTTTGTCTCGAGCTCTTTTGGCTACCATGTCTGCGATGGTGGCATCGTCGAGGATTTGTATCGCTCCGCGGTCAAGAGCTTGGAGTAGATCCCCTTCGCCGAATGCTTTGCCCGGTACATTGAAGTCCGAGATGTTGAATTCATAGTCTACTCTCAGCTGGTGACGAACCATTTTCTGCTGGTGTCTATTGCCTGCATTCTTTAGCCGTAGTAGTTGTCTTATCTTGTGTATCTCGCGTGCCGAGAACTTATTTCTGCCCATACTGTTTATTTACGTCTTTTTGCTGCAAATGTAATACTTCTCGAGGACAAGTGATGAGCACGCGGCGATTGGTCAAGTGGGAAAAAATAGCTACCTTTATGCTCGATAACAGAATGGTCAAGCGATGCCCTTGGCTGAACCGTACCAAGAATATGAAAGAAGAAGCTATTATAACCCCGATCTCTACTATCCCTATTTGTGGGCTTTCTGCTCCTACTCTTGAGTTGGTAGAGAGGGCTAAGTCTGCTGCTGCAGAGGCGTACGCACCGTACTCTAAATTTAGGGTAGGGTGTGCTGTCCGTCTGCGTAGTGGAGCTATCGTGGCCGGCTCCAATCAGGAGAATGCTGCTTATCCGTCCGGTCTATGTGCCGAACGGACGACTCTCTTCTATGCAGGGGCGCAGTACCCGAACGACCCCGTGGAGGAGTTGGTAGTGCTGGCTATGAAGGAGGACGGTGTCCTTGTTCAGCGTGCAGCTCCTTGTGGGGGATGCCGTCAGGTGATGGTGGAGGTTGCTGATCGCTTCGACTCCCCATTCCGTGTCATCATGGCGGGACCTGAGAGTGCTCTCGTGGTGCCGGACTGTCGTCACCTATTGCCTATTACGTTTGACTCCTCGAGCCTTTGAGTTTTCTCGAGATCCATATTTACTCGCATAGGAAAGCCTGATCATACATAGAACATAGATGAGTGATTTTATCGTTTCGGCTCGTAAGTACCGTCCTGCTACGTTTCGTGACGTGGTGGGACAGGAGGCACTGACCACAACCCTCAAGAATGCAATCAGTCAAGGTAAACTCTCGCATGCTTATCTTTTCTGCGGTCCTCGAGGAGTGGGCAAGACTTCTTGTGCACGCATCTTCGCCAAGACTATCAACTGCGAGCATCGTGCTGCCGACGGAGAGGCGTGCAACGAGTGTGAGAGTTGCCGTGCTGCCAACGAGCAGAGATCATACAATATATTCGAGCTTGATGCTGCATCCAATAATTCCGTCGACGATATCCGTCAGCTCATAGAGCAGGTGTATGTGGCTCCTACATCGGGTAAGTACAGGGTTTACATTATCGACGAGGTGCATATGCTCTCAAGCAGTGCTTTCAACGCATTCCTCAAGACCCTTGAGGAGCCCCCCGCACATGCTATCTTTATTCTCGCGACGACGGAGAAGAATAAGGTACTCCCTACGATTATCTCCCGATGCCAGGTACATGACTTCAATCGCATTACCAGCAATGATATTGCCCGTCACCTTAGTCATGTAGCTGCGGAGGAGGGCGTGGAAGCAGAGGACGATGCGCTGCAGATGATAGCGATAAGTGCCGACGGTGGTATGCGCGATGCTCTCAGTATGTTTGACCAGATAGCTGGATATGGCAATGGGAAGATCACAACAGTCGGTGTGCGTGCTAATCTTAACCTTCTTGACGACAGTGACTACTTCGCATTGCTTGCTTACATTTATCAGGGACAGCATACCCAGATACTGACACTTGTCGACAGTCTTACTCGACGAGGCTACGAGTGTGGTGTCATCATGAGAGGATTCTCTGCATTCCTCCGCAATGTTATCCTCTCGCAGAATGATCAGACGGTACCTCTCATCGAAGCTCCTGGAGCGATCCGAGATCGACTTATCAAGGCTGGTCGATACATTCCCCCACACCTCGTGTGGGAGTATCTCAAGATAAGTACAGCCTTTGGTGCTCAGTATCGAGACAATAGTGAGCGTAGGCTTGCGCTCGAGGTGGCACTCCTCAAGATGGCGGAGAAGTCACCTGACAGTCCACTTCATAGCCCTACGGCGACTGATGCTCCCCAAAGAGGTGGAGGAGCCCTGTCGCAGCAATCCACAGGAGTGTCTGCGTCGATTAACCAGAGAGCAGCGGGATCATCGTCTTCGGAAGTCTCCACCCAGCGACAGACACCACACGCCTCTACATCCGTGTCCGAGCCACAGCAGGGATATCGGGCGACCCCTCCTACCACCAATGAGATTAGTGGTATCGTGACGGCAAGACCTGTAACTAAGCCGAAAGTACAGACCAAGGAGCGATACGGATTTTCCCTCGATGAATCCCAGGAGAGTCAAGAGCTTGAACCTTCAGAGACGCAGCAGAAGCGATCTCAACCATTTGACCAGGAACAGCTGATGACCGCATGGATGAACTATAGAGGCAAGCAGTCTGATCCTTTTCTTCGTGCAGTGATGCGAGATCATGTACCCACATTGGGAGAGGGCTTTGTCCTGCAGATGGAACTTACGTCGCAGACAGAAGCAAGTCAGATAGAGATTAAGCTCGAGGATCTGATGCGCGAGTTGGCGGATGAGCTACAAAACGATCTCATCCGTCTGAACGTGTCGATAGTGAGTGCCCCTGTATCCCACTTGCCAAAGACTCCTCGTGACATACTTAGCTTCTTCGAGGAGCAGAACGAGGATTTCAAAAAGCTCGTCTCGGAGCTTAACCTTCATCCTACCCTCTAAATGATAAACCCTCTAATATTAGATATTGATTCAAACCAATTTTAACAACTTTCATAAACCAAATCGTTAACCGTATGAACAAGATTTCAATCTACCTACTGAGCTTGCCTTTACTCACGGCTATGGCTTTTCCCGTAATGGCACAGGACAATACTCCCAAGGCCGATGAGAGGGAGAAGTATGTATTCACCACCGAGAAAATGGTAAGCATCACTCCCGTCAAGGATCAGGCAAATAGTGGGACATGCTGGTCATTTAGTGGTCTTGGATTCTTTGAATCTGAAGCTCTCCGCAATAGTGGCATCAAGGTAGACCTCTCTCCTATGTACATCGTAGCACAGAGCTATAAGGATAAGGCGCGTGACTACGTACGCTATCAAGGCAATCTTAACTTCGCGCAGGGTGGCTCATTCAATGACGTACTTGTGGTGATCCGAGAGCACGGTATAATTCCGCTCAGTGAGATGTCGGGGCTCAACTATGGCACCAAGCGTCACTCTCATAGTGAGCTGGAGAGTGTGGCCGGAGGATTCCTGAAAGCTCTTGTGAAAGAAATGAGAGAAGCTAATAGATTGACCACTGCTTGGGGTACCGCATTTGACGGTATCATTGACGCTTACCTCGGCAAAGCTCCGACCGAGTTCGTGTATGAGGGCAAGAAGTACACCCCTAAGTCTTTCGCTAAGGCTCTCAAGATTAATCCCGATGACTATGTATCTATCACTTCATACACTCATCACCCATTTTATAGCTCTTTCATACTTGAAATCCCGGACAATTGGCGTCACGGCTCCTCATATAACGTCCCATTCGAGGAAATGATGCAGATCATTGACAATGCTGTCAATAACGACTACGCGGTGGCGTGGGGTACTGATGTGAGCGAACCAGGCTTTACTCGTAATGGTCTCGCACTGCTTGTGGATATGGAGTCTAAGTCTTCTCATGGCTCTGACCAGGAGCGTTGGGTCGGTGCTTCACCCTCTGAGCGTAAGAACATCCTCAAGTCTATGCTTGGCAAGATTGGCATGCCCGAGGTCGAAGTAACTCAGCAGTACAGACAAGAGAGCTTCGAGAACCTTTCTCTCACGGATGACCACGGTATGGTGATCTATGGTATAGCTAAGGATCAGACGGGAAAGAAGTTTTATATCGTAAAGAACTCCTGGGGTAGCTCCGGTGACTATGAGGGTGTATGGTATGCATCTGAGCAGTTTGTTGCCGGTCGTACTATGAATATTGTAGTGAATAAGAATGCTATCCCCAAGGCTATTCGTGCTAAGCTCGGTATCTGATGCCGTCGCTCGGTAAAGTAACTATTCATTCAGGTAATAAAAAGGCTACTCCGGAATAACAGGAGTAGCCTTTTTATTACCTGCGGATGGAGAGCCCGGATACACTAAGGGATACGAGTGAAAGTGCTATGCCTGATGGGTCGTAACTATCGGCAGATTTCTCTGGGACGTCGTGATTTCGATGTCCCAGACCTTTTTCGGAAAAGCTCTGGGTCGTCGAGAAGTCGACGACCCAGAGCTTTCGGGGGCATATATGGGGTTGCTGCTATATCTTATGTCTGTCACTCGATCTCCGAAAGTTCCAACCAGCGCATTTCACCCTCCTCCAGTTCATCCTTGAGACAGCTGTACTTTTCACTCATTTTTATCAACTCGTCGGGGGAAAGAGCAGGTGCACTCATTATCTCTTCTATGGTACGTAGTTCCTGCTCGATCTCGGGGATTCGATTGGAGAGCATCTGGTACTCCCGCTCTTCCTTGTAGCTCCTTTTGACTTTTGCCTGTGGGGTGCGGTATCTGGGTGGTTTGGAGCTTGCCTTGGTGGATGTGGATTTGGACGATACGGCCTTTGCCTTTTCTCTCGTCACAAGTCGGTAGTCTGTATAATTGCCGGGAAAGTCCTGTACTACTCCGTTTCCCTCAAGTACGAAGAGATGATCTGTGAGCCGATCCATGAAGTATCGATCGTGTGAGACGATGAGCAGGCAGCCGTCGAAATTCATCAGATACTCCTCCAGTACCTGTAGGGTAGGGATGTCAAGGTCATTGGTCGGTTCGTCAAGGACGAGAAAGTTTGGGTTCTCCATCAGAAGGGCACACAGCTGTAGGCGTCGACGCTCGCCACCGCTGAGTTTGTTTACGAAGTCCTGCTGACGTCCGGGTGGAAATAGGAAGTGATTGAGGAACTGCATCGCCGTGATCGAATGTCCGTCGGGCATGGTGATCTTTTCGGCTTTGTCGGTGATGACATCAATGACCTTTTTATCCGTCGGAAAGTCGGGTGCCTGCTGGCAAAAATAACCGAACTGTACCGTTTCTCCGACACTAATCGTACCTGCTGTAGGCTCCAACAGTCCCATGATTAGGCGTATCAGGGTAGTCTTGCCTGCGCCATTGGGACCGATGATGCCGACACGGTCGTGGCGAGCGAAGTCGTAGGTGAAGTCGCGGATAATCGTCTTACCGTCGAAGCTACGTGATAGGCCGCGAGCTTCAAATATTTTCTTGCCTATGTACACGCTCCCCGACTCCAGTCTCGGTCCACTTGTGCTACTTACCTGTTTGAGCCTTGCTTCCGTCTCGTGGAACGCATCCTTTCGGTACTTGGCTTTGGATGAGCGTGCCTGAGGTGTGCTGCGCATCCACTCCAACTCCCTCCGATATATATTGCGTAGGCTCTGCTGCTCACTGCGCATCTGCTCCAGACGTGCTTCTCTCTTCTCGAGGTATAGGGAGTAGTTGCCCTCATAGGTGTACAGTGTCCCTCCGTCTATCTCATATATGGTGTCACAGACTTGGTCCAGAAAGTAACGATCGTGTGTGACCATGAGTAGGGTCACGGGATGTGAGGAGAGGTACTCCTCCAACCACTCGATGACGTCGGGATCAAGGTGGTTGGTTGGCTCGTCGAGGATGAGGAAGTCCGGATCACCGAGGAGCACAGATGCCAGTGCTATTCTTTTGCTCTGCCCTCCTGAGAGTCCTTTTGTCGTCGCCATGGGATCGGTGATGTTGAGACGTGAGAGTAGGGCAGTCAGCTCCTGCTCTATCTGCCACCCTCCTACGGCATCTATTCGATCCATCGCATGTGTGATATCGTCAGCATCGCCACCTCTGACAGCATGCTCGTACGACAAGATAGCGTCTCTTATCTCACTGCGTACGCCACTGATGCTGGCACTGAGTATGTCAGGGTAGGCAGAGAAATCACTGCTTTGTGGAAGATAGGAGATACGTACGTCCTTTGGGGTTGCAATGGTTCCCGAATCCGCCGTCTCCTCGCCCATGATGATGCGCATGAGCGTAGTCTTGCCCGAACCATTAGGGGCTATGAGACCCACTTTTTGACCTTTATTGATGACGAAAGAGAGGTCACGAAAGAGTTCAAGTGTCCCGAAACTCTTGGTGAGGTTTTCTACAGAAAGGATAGCCATGTATGTGGTATTAGCGGTGACGTGCGTAGATGAATGAAATGTGAAGGAAGAGATCAAAGAAAACGATCTTCACGTTGGCATTTTGGCGAAGTTCCAGTGATGCTGCCTGCAAGTCCTGCATCAGCTCCTCTATACTGTCGATAGACAGATGATCTCCCAAGGCTCGTAGTCGGGCATGGTATGCAGAGGGTGTATATACGATATCTGGGTTGTCGAGGGAGGATGCCAACACCTCTCGGAGCAAGTGAGTGACGTCGACGATTAGGTCAAGTACCCGTGGTCGGGAGAGCTTGGATATGGTCTCTATCTCCTTTTGGTACATACGCGGATCGCGCGACAACGGTATCTCCAGAAGCCGCAGAGCCTGTTCTATCTCCTCACTCTTGTGCTCTTGACGATGCATGGATAGTGCTCTGTAGAGATTCCCTTTAGCCAGATGTCCCAGTTCCTTGGTCTCGGAGGAGGGTATCCCTACCTCCTGCTCTAAATACTGAATGATGACCTCCTCCGGGATTGGAGGTACCGCAACTCGCTGGAAGCGGCTCAGGATTGTCGGAAGTAGCTTATGGGGTTGATGAGAGACGGCGATGAAGACAACACCGACAGGAGGTTCCTCAAGTAGCTTGAGCAACTTATTCGCCGTCTCGGTACGCATTAGCTCAGGCATCCAGATGAATATAACCTGATGTTTGCTCTGAAATGAGCGTAGCGAGGTGTGGCGAATCAGCTTCTCTGCTTCAGCGACGAGGATACTTAGCTGCTTATTCCCACTCTTCTGCAGATCTTTCCATTCGTTGTACGTGAAGCGTTCTTGCCCGAGGAGCAGATCTCGAAATTGATCCAAAACGTCGGCGGATACACTCTCCTTTTCACCCACTTTAACCACAGGAAAGATTGGGTAGAGGTCGGGATGTGACAGTGTGCCTATCTGTCTGCACGATGGGCAGTGTCCACATGCTCCCTCAGCCGTCGGCTCCATACACAGGATATGACGGCAGAATGCAAGTGCCAGAGGAAGCGCCTCTCCCCCATCTTCACCAGCGAAGAGGAGTGCATGAGGCAAACTGTCACTCTGAATATACGTCCTCAGATGACGAATGATATCCTCCTGCCCCAATACGTCCGAATAGAAGGGGATTTTGCCAGCTTTACTTCTCAAACTTCTTATTCCGTACTACGGGTTAGTGAGGGAGGTCAGGGTGCTTCAGATTTTCTCCGAATGTATTGGTCGGCGTGGGGTCGTAGGTCGAGAAATACTTCATGAACTGTGTCCTTTCGTACAGTGTAGCATGATCCACACGAGTGGCTGCCAGTCGCCCACGGATTTCGCTTATATTGTGATATTGCTTCTCATCCATCCAGGCATCCAGTATCTGGTTGGCCTCTGTGATCACGCGGGCACCATTCTGATACAGGGCGGTGCACATCTGTACTGCATCGGCTCCAGCGAGCAGGCACTTGATTGCGTCTATTCCGCTGCGTACTCCGGACGATACTGCGAACGAAAGGTCAGGTACAGCACCGCGGATGAGACCCGCAAAGCGGATACCTACATATAGATCATTCTCACTGCCGAAGATAGGGCCCGCCGAGAGTGTCTCCTTCTCTATATTGATGTCCTGAGCAAACATCCGATTGAATATCGCGATGCCGTCAGCCCCGGAGATTTTGAGGTCACGCGCGAGTCGGATAACGTTCGTATAGTACTTGGAGAGCTTGATGATCACAGGTACACCCAGTTTATTTTTCTTGAGGTTCGATACCAGCTGACAGAGGTTTGTTTCCGCAGCTCCCCACTCCTGGGCCATAGAACTTTCGAGTCTCATCACATTCAGCTCTATAGCACTCGCGCCAGCCCCTACCAGTGATTCGGCGTAGCCCATCCATGTGTCGGCCTTGTAGCAGTTGATACTTGGGATGATCGGGATGTCGAGTTCGTCCTTACAACGCCTCATCAATTGGATGTGATTGTCTATGGCATGACTGTGGACGTAATGGCTCAGGTATTCCATAGCCTCGGGGAAGTCCGTCCCATTAGACATGTATGCCACCTCGTTCTCCATCTGCTCCTCGAAGATGGACTTCAGTACCACTGCCCCCGCACCTGCCTGAGCAAATTCGCGTATCTTTTCAAACTTCTGGGTGAGACCGGAGCTTGCGACGATGATCGGACTCCTAAGCTCCAAGCCGGCATACCGGGTCGAAATATCTGCCATATCTTAATCTTAGAGTACTAATGTCTGAATATGTTTCTTCTTGTTTATACGCAAATATAACTTATTTCTATGAGATGAACTATCCCGCATGGAGCTATAATTGACGAGTGAGAGGATTCGCTCTGCACTGAATATTATGCACGGGGATGTGTGTGCCTACACCCTCTTATGACGTAAAAGGTGAAGTGCTTAGAGGCACCCAAAAGCTCTCGAAAGGGTTGTCGAAAAGCTCTGGGTCGTCGGTCGATCAATATCCCAGAGAAATTTTTCGAAAGGTCTGGGTCATCGGTTAATCGACGATCCAGAGAAATTTTTTGCTTCTTTGGGGACAGTACCGGTGGAAATATACCTTTGAGGATAATATATTTCTCATTATCTGTATGTTGTCATCTATGGACAACCTGCTATTGATAGCATTGGTTATGTCCTTATTGATAGCGTAAGGTAGAGTAGGCTAGGGTTGGGAGTCTGGGATTTCGGGTGTATGTAGATTGTGTGTGATGCTCGAGCCTGCAGTGAGACGTGTGACGTCACCGGATAGCGGAGTGCACCGCTGACATACAGACCATTTCCCCTAAGTGCAGGATTGTAGTAGTGGTAGGGCATGTATGGCGTATCGGCACGGAAGGAGGACCCGGATGAGGAGAAGTACTGCAGCCCCACTTCACCTTTCAGATCACCGGTTCTGCCTATTTGGGCCCTCGTGTAGAGGGAGTAGGATAGGGGGGTACCGTGGGTGTAGGTTAGCTGTGCCCCTGCTCGGACGGTCAGTAGGGGGCTGACCTCCGTCAGCACAGTCGCACGTGAGGTGAATCGATGGCTTCCGTTGCTTCGGTAGGATAAGCGTACAAGTCCCTGTGCACTTGTGCCGGAGTTTAGGTAACTGATTCGCCCTTGTAATATGGTACTTGGCTGACTGCGGTGGTCAGCTTTTCCGAAGTGGTCAATGAGTATCGTTGCGGTTGTCCATCGTGCTATTTCACCATGCCACATCAGCCGTAGCCCGCGTTCGTTACGTCCGGTGGCGGAGTGACTATCCGCCGACCCGTAGGGTGATGTATGGTGAGTCCCGTAGTATCGCCCCTGGAGAGTGATGCTGCCCAGATGATCATCGAAGTACCTTAAACCTCCTTGTACCCCGAGCCTATCACTGCGATCGAGTGTACTTTCTATGAATACCTGCCATCGCTGTGCCGTGTATGAGGCGTCTATAGCCCACTGCTGTAGTGTCTTTGACTGTGGATAGCGGAGCGGAGGTAATAGCGTGATACCACCAGACCTGTGGCGATAGTGCACTGTACTGAGCCCTATGTGGAGATTGGCGTGATTGTATGCGAGATAGCCACCTATAGCCTGACGTTGGGCGGTGTGTCGGTATCTGCGCTCATTGGTAGTACGATGTAGCGTGTTGGCATATATGGTTTGCAGCCTTACACCCTCGATGCGAGCGTCTATGGGTTCATAGCCCGCGAAGAGCATTAGCTCTAATCCGCTTGGTAGCATGACATCCAGGGCACCACCACGGAGGTATCCATTTTCTCTGAATGATCGGTGTGGACTCAGGCTCCGATGCGACAGGACGGGAAGTCCTGTGCCGTAGGATAGGGAGGAGAAGTAACTATTACTCTGTCCGAGTAGAAGCCCTTGACCGGTATTGACACGATAGTCACCGACGACATATGAGAGGTCGGTCTGGCGTACTTTCGCATCCCCGTATACGGACAGTGTGCTATAGTCCGCGAAGCCCTCCCTAAGTGGTCTAAACGACTCACCACGGTCGTTCTCCACCGCCACGTGCCATCCTACGCGTCCCGTACTCTCGTATCGGAAGAGGAATGAAGGGGTGGTAGGATAGCTCTGACTCGGCGCATAGAGCGTCAGTTCGGAGCCTATAAATGCGGTATGTGTGCGAGGACGGTATGTGTTGATCCTGCTCGATACGGTAATGAACGGCTCGAGTAGTGGAAGCAATGCTATGGGTGCCCCTTGTACGTGTTTGAGGTCATAGATAGAGGAGAAGCCACTAGTGCGAGAGCGGTAGAGGAGCAAATTGCGGACAAAGAAATCGTCGAAGAGTGGCAGCTGGACCAGATCCTTGTGGGTAGCTCTATTGAGATCTATGGGATGCTCCGATAGGGATTGTAGAACCTCAACCAGGTGGGTCCTTGTTTCCTCATCCTCCGTAAGCTCGAGGAGCTCACGGATACAGTTCTCTCTGTCGATATCAGAGGGTTTCTGCCCCCGGGCAGCAATGGTGCTACACAGAAGCAGGAGGGTGCTGACTGTCCAGTATAGTGAGGTACGCACGAAAGGATAGGGCATGTAGATAAGACTCAGTGTGCTTCGAGCCAATTTTCACCTACTCCTACATCCACCGTGAGTGGCACTCTGATGTCAGGGTATACTCCTTCCATCTCCTCACGAACCATGCTCATGAGCCGATCCTTTTCTTCCGGGACAACAGAGAAGCAGAGTTCGTCATGTACCTGTAGGATCATCCGACTTTCGTAGTTTTCTGCTCTCAGTCTGCGAGCAATGTTAATCATTGCGAGCTTGATGATATCTGCCGCCGAACCCTGGATAGGAGCGTTGATAGCAAACCGCTCGGCATAGCCTCTCACGACAGAATTGCGCGAGAGGATATCGGGAAGATAACTCCTGCGTCCGAGGATAGTCTCTACGTATCCCATGTCTTGAGCTTGCTTGATGATGTTACTCATGTACTCTTTCACCTTTGGGAAAGAGGCGAAGTATCCTTGGATTAGTTCCGAAGCTTCCTTGCGAGAGATAGAGAGACGACTGCTGAGCCCGAAGGAGGAGATGCCGTAGATGATACCGAAATTAGCGGTCTTTGCCCTCCGTCTCTGCTCGGATGTAACCTTCTCTACCGGGACGCGGAATATATGGGATGCAGTGATCGCATGGACATCCATGCCTGATCTAAAGGCTTCCAGAAGTGCATCATCCTGGCTCAGGTGCGCCATGAGTCGAAGTTCCACCTGTGAGTAGTCAGCTGATACGAATATGTCTCCAGAGTCGGGGTGATGTGCCGTGAAGGCTCTCCGCACCTCCTTGCCCTCATCGTCACGGACGGGGATATTCTGTAGGTTGGGATCATTGCTGGAGAGACGTCCAGTGGAGGTCACGGTTTGGTTGTAGTGTGTGTGGATGCGTCCTGTCATGGGATTGATCAGTCCCGGTAGGGGTTCGATGTAAGTAGAGATGAGTTTTTTCAGCCCTCTGTACTTGAGGATCAAACCTATGACAGGGTGCTTGTCGAGGAGTTTTTCCAACTCTTCTTCGTTGGTCGAGTATTGGCCAGTCTTGGTTTTCTTAGGTCGATCAACAAGTGCCAACTGCTCGAAGAGAAGTATCCCGACTTCGCGTGGAGAATTGACATTGAACGTATACCCGTCCACTGATTCTATGATCATCTGCTCTATCTGTCTCAGCTTTTTCTTGAGATCTGTGAGGGTCTCTCTGAGCATCGCGGCATCGAGCCGAACTCCCTCTACTTCCATGGACATGAGTACGGACATGAGGGGCATCTCAATGTCGTAGAAGAGCTTTTTGTGACTCTCATCACCGTCTATCAGAGGACGTAGATAGTGATATAGCTGTAGCGTGATGTCAGCATCCTCTGCGGCATATGGTGCTATTTCCTCCGGGGAGAGTTCACTCATGTTCTTCTGCTTCTTCCCTTTGTCACCGATGAGGGAAGTGATAGGTATGGGGGCGTAGTTGAGGTAAGT
Organism: Porphyromonadaceae bacterium; assembly: GCA_037191085.1. Classification (GTDB taxonomy): domain Bacteria; phylum Bacteroidota; class Bacteroidia; order Bacteroidales; family Porphyromonadaceae; genus Porphyromonas_A. The sequence goes on from JBAKGE010000014.1 coordinate 26,176, forward strand.
TTGTGCCATGAAGTCCATACCATGCCTGAGTTCGGGGCTGAGTAGATAGTGTGCAATCATAGTGTCCCAGTAGGGACCGTGGAGCTCTATGCCGTAGCGACGAATGAACTTCAAATCAAACTTGATGTTTTGCCCCACCTTGAGTATTTGTTCGTCAGCAAATACTTTCTTGAAGTGTGCCAACTGCGCCATAGCTTCGGGCATGAGTGGAGAGACGGGAATGTACCATGCCTCGTGTGGTTCTATGGCAAATGAAATGCCTACAATCTGATCTTCCATGGCATTGAGACCATTTGTCTCAGTGTCGAATGCGAATGCTTGGGCTTTCTCCAAGCGCTTAGCCAATGTTATGATATCCTCCTCTTCCCACAGACAGTGATACCTGTGGGGGATAGTGTTGATGGTGTCTAGGCTTCTCTTTGTCTCACCGTTCGAGGGATCTACTTCCTCATTTTCACTTCGGGTAAAAAGGTCCTGCTGTCCCTCGAATAGGGAATGTCGCTCCGGCACCGTCCCTTTCTGACCGTCGGTGGTACTGCTGTCTTTCAGCAGGCGATCTATCCGAGACTTGAATTCTAACTGCTCGTAGATCTCTAGTAACTCTTGGGTATTTGGAGGGGATGGCTTCATGTCCTCTAATGTGAAAGACATGGGTACATCGGTGATGATCCGCACGAGTGTCCGAGATTGCCGTAGCCGGTCTTTATTTTCTGTCAGATTGGTCCTGAGGGCTTTCTTAGTCAGGTTATCGATCCGATCATATATCCCCTCTATGGAACCGAATTCACGAAGGAGCTGAGCGGCTGTTTTCTCTCCCACCCCAGGGATACCGGGCACGTTGTCCGACGCATCTCCCATGAGGGCGAGGAAGTCGATGACTTGATTGTGACTGAGTAGATTGTGCTTCGCAGCGACTTCGGCAGGTCCATAGTCTTCGTAGTTACCCCCTTTTTCCGGTCGTAGAATATGTATTCTATCTGTCACGAGCTGTCCGTAGTCCTTGTCGGGAGTAATCATAAATACTTCCAGATTCGGATGTTCTGCAGCAGCCTTGTGCGCTATGGTGCCGATGACGTCATCTGCCTCGTAGTGCGCGACTTCATACATACGTACTCCCATAGCTTTGATGATAGCCTTGATGTAGGGCAGCCCAAAGCCGATAGCTTCGGGCTGCTTTTCCCTCTGTGCTTTGTACTCAGGGTACATCTCGTGACGAAAGGTTCCTCCCTGAGGATCAAAGACCACAGCGATATATCCACCTTCCGCTCTGCGTAAAATATCTTCAAAGGTATTGAGGAAACCAATGACTGCAGAGGTGTTTTCTCCTTTCGTCGTCAGACGGGGACGATTGGCGAAAGGAAAGTAACCTCTGTATATGAGGGCGTACGCATCGAGGAGGAAGAGTCGTTGTCTGGACATGTCGGTATTTTTATTCTTTTATTGTACACGAAGATACCAAAAAATACCGTATATACGGGGTTTAGTGAAGTATGCAGTGTGAGCCGGATTAAAGAAATCATCGTGGGGATAACCTTTAGTTCCATATTCTTACATGCACACATGGGTTTAAAAAAGCTCCGGGTCGTCGATGAAGCGATGACCCAGAGCTTTCTTTGACAACCTATGGGACATCGCCACGTCGACGACCCAGAGGTTTCTATAGGGTAGTCCACATGTCTGGACAGAATGGTAGGAGACACGGTTTATCACGTAGTGGGTTATTCCTACGATTTTTTCTGCGATAATTCGCTCAAATTCACAAGACTGTGCGATTTGGAGTGAATGAATCTGCAGAAGAAACATCCCCTGCGCTCTATTGATGGAGCACAGGGGATGTCACATGTCTTGGTATAAGAGGGTAGATTACTTCACAAGTGTGAGTTCTTTCATGAGGTTATTGGCTTTGCCCCACTTGTCTATGAAGAAGAGCACGTAGCGAATATCCACACTAATGGTACGCTGGAGATTGGGCTCGAACTCGATGTCGCCACTCATGGCCTCCCAGTTTCCATCGAATGCCAATCCGATGAGATGACCGTTGCCATCGAATACAGGGCTTCCGGAGTTGCCGCCGGTGATATCGTTATTGGATATGAAGTTGATATGGAGGTCACCGTCCTTATCTGCATACTGACCATAGTTCTTCTTGTCCTTGAGGAGGTTGAGTATTTCTGGTTGTACCGCGTACTCGTAGCTGGTGGAGTCTTGTTTCTCGAATACACCTCTTTGGGTAGTGTAGTACTGATACCAAGCGTTGTCGTAGGGCTTGTAACCACCCACTGAACCATAACTGAGACGCATGGTGAAGTTGGCATCGCTGGGGAGAGCTTCGTTTGGTTTCATCTCCTGGAGACCCTTCATGAAGAGACGACGCCCCTTCATATACATACCGATATAGGGTTGCACGTGGCTAGTGACTTCCTGAAGTTTAGCTTGGAAACTCTGGGTCAGTTCGACAGCAGGATCCTTGGAGAAGGCAGCTGAGAATGCATCATAATCCTTGAGTGCGGTGAGCATGCGATCACGAGAAACAACTACAGAATTATCGTACACATAGTCGGCATATGCTTCGTAGTTGCCACTAAATTCGCTGTCGATACGACCGAAGATAGAGGGAAGGAACTCCGGGGATACCTTGTCTCTTACAACCTTGAGCATCACAGGCAGAGTCGCCTTAGCTACCGTCGGGCTGAAGTCCTTGTATAGCTCATCTGCATCGAATTGAGTGAGATCAGCGGAGGGCATAGCAGATAGAGCACGTAGCTCTGTTCCGCTGAGAGCCTCAGAGAGGATGGTAAGGTCATAGTAGTACTTGCCAGCATTGGATAGAGGCATGCTAAGACTATCCAGAACGCTGCCATACTTGGCCTTTTGACCAGCATCCTTGGATACCCAGTTGGTAAATTCGCTTTCGAGTTGCCTCTTATTGTCAACCACATTAAGTCTCTTCAAGCCTCGATTCATGCCGATAGAGTTTTTCCAGTAGTTGGATGAGCGGGCATACTTGGACGAGTACATGATGTTGGTAGCTTGGTCGGCCTTCATGTATTTCATCCACACGTCTTGCTTGAGACCACGGACAAGGATTCGGGGTTCGTTCTCATTCTCGATGCGTTGTTTCACGCCCCATGAGGAGAGGTAGCGGTCTGTGGAGCCGGGGAAACCAATCGTCATAGCATAGTCGCCCTCCTTCACTCCGGCGAGTGAGATCTTGGCTACATAGCGTGGGCGGTAGGGCTTGTTATTCGCATTGTACTCCGCTGGCTCGTTCTTCTCATTTGCGTACACACGAAAGACTGAGAAGTCATTGGTGTGACGTGGCCACATCCAGTTGTCCGAATCGTGTCCGAACTTACCTACAGAACTCGGAGGTGCGAATGCAAGGCGCACGTCGTTGAACACATCGTATGCGATGAGGTAGAACTTATTGCGCTCGTAGAACGGGTATACTTCCGCGCTCACATCGGGATGCTCAGCGGTATACTTTTCTACGATTTGTTCCATGAGCTTCTGCTGTGCTTTGATAAGTTCTATTTCGTTAGGATAGTCTTTTACCAGAGCGACTACTTGCTCCGTCACATCGATAATTTCGCGGAGGTACTGTACTTTCAGACCGGGTATAGGTAGCTCCTCAGACTGTTTGTGGGACACAAATCCGTCACGGAGATAGTCATGCTCTACGGAACTCTGACTCTGGATCGCTCCATAGCCGCAGTGGTGGTTGGTGAATATAAGCCCCTCGTTAGATACAGTAATGCCGGTACAGCCACCACCGAAAATAACTACAGCATTGGCGATGCTGGGGGCATCCATGCTGAAGAGCTGCTGGGGATTGAGCTTGAAGCCAAGCTCCTGCATACGCTTGATGTTCTCTTTCTTGAGCTCATTGAGCAGCCACATTCCCTTGTCAGCACGCGCAGAAGGGAGGATCAGCATACCGAGAGCAAGCCCAAGAATCATCTTTCTTAATTTCATCTTTTTGTTCTTGATTTGAGTGATTATTGGATTATAAGTAATAATTTAGTGTTTCTATTCATTTTCCCGCAAATATAACGGTTTCTTTTGAGACTGATTGTCTTGTTTTGATTATTTAATGCGTGCTCGCCCTGAAGAATTTACAACTCATTTGGGGACAGCCTGTCAGTATAGTCTTTTATACGTACCCGAACACGTAGGCAAAAAGCTCCGGGTCGTCGATGAAGCAACCTCCCGGAGGTCGTGAAAGAAAGCTCCGGGTACTCGTTTCGCCGACGACCCAGAGCTTTTTGGGGGAAAGGAGCCACATGTGTAGAATGTATGAACGGGGGTATCGCCGACAGCAATGTGGTACACTTCTACGATTTTTCAGATTATTTCCTTGGATTCAATCGATTGAATAATCATTATGAAGGCGGAATTTCCTGCTTCTCATGTTTAGATTAACGCTTTATTTACGTATCTCTGTAGAGAAGTTGACTTTTGTCTTTGGGAGCCTGAGGGATATCCAGTCGGCTACCGTTTTTTGCTGTGCTGGTGTCAGCTTTGATTTGGAGTATATGGTGATGATAGAGAGTGTGTCGGATGATAGAGTAGTATTCTGAGCATCCGTCAGATCGTAGGTGAAACCACGTGAAAACTCTGTTTGCTCGACGATCGGAAAGAGACTCTTCAGCTCCTGAGATATGCTCTTGGAAACCTTCTGGTACTGCGCCATTCTACTTACGATTGTCTGCAGAGAGTCGATGCGCATATTCTGGAGACGAATGAAATCCTGTTCGCTATTTGACTTCTTATCGATATCGCTCAGGATTGACCGCTTGAGCCGGTCAACACTCGCGGAGCCATAGCCTTGTCGTATGATCAGCTGCGTATTGGTGAGCCCGTACGATCCGAGTTTTGCTTGCAGCACATCTATGGTCGACTGAGGGACCTCTTCCCCGATCATGGATACGAGTAGAAAGGTGGTATCGTTGCGTTGAGCGGTTTCATAGGAGAGGAGGTAGTTATTTTCGAGGTTGAGTTCATTTGTTATGAATGCCTTTTCTCGTTCTTGGTACACTGATTGTCTAATCATCTGAGATGCGAGGAGTATACTGGGTATGAGAGTACAGACAACGATGAAAAGCACCAGATTATTGAGCTTTCTTCCTTTCGTCGGATCTATGTAACTCATTCGAGGGTACTTGAGCGCTCGCACAGTGATGAACGTAGCAAGAGCAATGAAGACAGCATTGATGATGTAGAGGTAAAAGGCTCCGAAGAAATAGTTAAACTGCCCGGTTCCGAGCCCGTAACCTGCAGTGCACAATGGTGGCATGAGGGCTGTGGCGATGGCTACACCAGGGATGACATTGCCCTTCGCTTTGCTTGCGCCTGCGATGATACCTGCAAATCCACCGGCAAGAGCTATAAAGACGTCGAACGTCGTAGGTTGGGTACGTGCGAGTAGCTCACTTTGGGCAGTGTCTATCGGCGTGAGGATAAAGTAAATTGTGGAGGTGATGATACTCACTATGGTGGCGAATCCGAAGTGGCGTAAACTTCTCTTCACGAGATTGAAGTCTGTGATCCCTAGCCCTAGTCCTAGTCCTATGATAGGTCCCATGAGGGGTGATATCAGCATGGCTCCGATGATGACAGCCGTAGAGTTCATGTTGAGCCCGACTTAC
>JBAKGE010000077.1:0-9503 GCA_037191085.1 Porphyromonadaceae bacterium
TATTGAGGGTATGCTTTTCTCTACACGTGGAGGAGCATACCCTTTTTCGTGCCCAATACTTGGGAAGTCCCCATTTGGGACCGTATTGTTGATTATCGTACCAGGCATATCTCCTAGGAGTGGGAACTTAGCATTAGAGATTAGATTTATATACTCGTGAGGTTAATGAAGGGTAAACTCTCTTCCGGATAGTCTCGTACGCAGGGATAGAAAGCTCTGGGACGTCGAAGTTCCGATGACCCAGAGCTCTCTTTTTAAAGGTCTGGGTCATCGGAACTTCGACGTCCCAGAGAAATTTTTGTACAGTAGCGGTACTATCTGTGGTATGGTGGCTGTGTGAGATGGATGGGGACTTGATGCTTATTGTGGCACCGTGGGGAGTGTAAAGTCGGAGGGAGTCTGAGGAGGGGCGAGGGGAGTGCGAACGAATCATCCAGCGTACACAGCAAGTGTTTTTACATGTAACGCGTATCTACCGAATTTTTGGTGCTGGTGAAATAATGTGTTAACTTTGCCCCTCCTTTATCACATTATACATATCATAAAACCTCATTATTTACGAACGAGCATGCGACCATTTGTTTTTCAGCCAAAATTGTTGGCTGCACTAAAGGGCTACAACCTCAGCCATTTCTATAGGGATCTCATGGCAGGGATCATCGTAGGTATCGTGGCACTCCCTCTGGCTATCGCCTTCGGGATCGCGTCCGGTGTTAGTCCTGAGCGTGGACTCGTCACTGCGATCATCGGAGGCTTTATTGTCTCGGCATTTGGTGGCAGTTCTGTGCAGATTGGGGGACCGACGGGTGCTTTTATCATCATCGTTTACGGCATCATCGAGACATTCGGGGTACAAGGGCTTGCTGTGGCGACCTTTATGGCGGGGATTCTTCTTGTTGCGATGGGCTTTTTTAGGATCGGGACGATCATCAAGTTTATCCCTTACCCGATCATCGTCGGTTTTACAGCAGGCATAGGGCTTACGATCTTCACCACTCAGATGCCCGATTTTTTCGGGATGCATATAGATAAGGTTCCTGGTGACTTTGCCTCCAAGTGGGTGGTTTACTTCTCTCATCTCCACTCTATTAACCCATGGGCTGTGGGTATCAGTGTCCTTAGTGTTATGACTATCCTGCTTGCCCCCAAGCTATCCAAAAAGATACCGGGATCGCTCATCGCGATTATTGTGATGACTATAGCAGCTTACCTACTGCGTGAATATGCGGGGATTACTTCGATTGAAACGATTGGCGACCGGTTTAGCATCTCTGCCTCTATACCCCAGCCTCAGGAATTAGGACTGACCTTTGAATCCATTCGTTTGCTGCTACCTTCGGCCTTTACCATAGCCATGTTGGCAGCGATAGAGTCACTACTGTCCGCGTCTGTAGCCGACGGAGTTGTGGGTGAGCAGCATGACTCCAATACAGAATTAATAGCTCAAGGTATGGCAAACGTGGTGGTACCTTTTTTCGGTGGAATACCTGTTACCGGTGCGATCGCTCGTACGATGACCAATATAAACAATGGGGGCAAAACTCCTGTATCAGGGATTGTACATGCAGTAGTATTGCTACTTATCCTCCTCTTCCTGTCTCCGCTGACGAAGCATATTCCCATGGCTTGTCTGGCCGGCGTATTGGTGGTAGTTGCGTACAATATGAGTAATCTCCGCACTTGTCGCAAGCTCCTCAAGCATCCGAAGAGTGATGTCTCGATACTTGTGATTACGTTTCTGCTCACGGTCTTTTTGGATCTAACGATAGCCATAGAGGTGGGTATGCTCCTGGCCATGGTTATCCTCCTTAAGCGTGTGACGGAGAGCACCCGCATTTCCGTATTCACGGACAGGATAGACCTTACAGCAGGAGCAGAGACAGGCAAGGGGGCAGAGCATATCGAGATACCTGATGGGGTAGACGTATACGAGATCGACGGACCCTACTTTTTCGGTATTGCGAATAAATTTAACGAAGTTATTGGTCAGCTCAAGCGTCACCCTCAGGTGCGTATCATCCGTATGCGCCGAGTGCCATTCATGGACTCGACAGGGATCAATAATCTCACCTCTCTGATACAAGTATCTCACGATGAGCGCATACATATCATCCTCTCCGGTGTGAGTGACGATGTGCGTACTACCCTGGTCAGCGGTGGTCTGACATCGGTACTTAGTGAAGAAGATATCTGTCCTAATATCCACGTCGCTTTGGCTCGCGCCGAGCAGATTATAGCAGTGAAAACTATGAAGTAAACCAGAGGATACTTTAGGTTGCTCCGAAATGCCGAGTCTCGATGTCCTGCTATGTGGGATATCGAGACTCGGCGTTTATTTAGTCAAGGATGACGTGTATCGGTGTACGATAAATACATTACTTGGAAAATAGACGATAAAGCGTAATTGCAGTGTTTTGACGTGAATTTGACCTGTTAAATTAGCCTTGTTAACGGATTACAGATGTAGATATGTCTTCGGATTTCTCCGGATCGTCGCGAAGTCGACCTCCCGGAGCTTTCTCTGGCAACCTCTGGGTCTTCGATTTACCGACGTTCCAGAGCTTTTTGTAGGGTATATCTGCATGTTTGAGATGGATGAGGTGGTATAACTTACGATGATGTGCCGTATTCTTTGCGGAATCAATACATTAATGTTTTTTGAATTCGATGGATCAATGAATATTACGAGACGATACATTATGCTTCTTATATCGTATTCATGTGTGAATAAAACAATGTTGATCTGGTTACGCTGTGTCGGATAAAAAGTCTCGGTGTCTCCGGATCAGGGAGACACCGAGACTTTGTCGTTCGGGCTATGGAAGTCGTGCAATTGTCTACTTCATGAGTTCTCTGACGGCTGCCTCCATTTGGGTGTCACTGCCGGTGAGTGCCTTGGTGAAGTCAAGTGGAGCTTTGATATCAGGCTCTACCTGGTGGTTCTCGAGATAATACCCATCGGCAGTGCGATAACCCACGGCAGGTATGCCAAAGAACAGAGAGGGATCCTGTAGTGTAACCCAATTCACACTGGTCATAGTGCCCGGTACAGGCATACCTATGATCTTGCCGATACCCATGTGCTGATATACCCACGGTGTGCCGTGTGCGTTGGAGTAGTCCATCTCGCAGGTGACCATGACGCTTGGCTTTGTCCATCGACGGCTGGGCATGTCACAGTAGTATTTACCTTGTATCTCTTGTGTGAGATACTTGGTTCCCGATAGAAGTACTTCTATATCCTCGTGTAGGCGACCTCCGCCGTTGTAGCGAATGTCTACTACGACGCCCTCACGTTGATAGTATTTGCCGAGTAGATCGGAGTAGGCTTTGCGGAAGCTACCGTCGTTCATGGAAGAGATGTGTACATATCCGAGTTTGCCATTGGAGAGCTTGTCCACTTCGGCGGCACGCTGCTCCACCCAACGTGTGTAGAGGAGTTTGGATAGGGCACCGGAGCTGATGGGCTTGATGCTCTCGCTCCACTCTCCACTATTATTGGCGAAGGTCACGAGTGTCGGTTTGCCAGCCTTACCGGCCAGAAGGGGGAAAAAATCCATATCCTCTGTGATGCGTTCGCCGTCGATAGCCACGACATAGTCGCCGGACTTGACCTTGGAATTGTACACATCGAAAGGACCACCGATGATGACTTCATCTACCCGTATCCCTCTGCGATCCGGAGAGAAGTCCAGGAATAATCCCAGCTCGGCAGTCTTATCTGCAGTATTGGGACCATGGTACCCACTCCCAGTATGTGATACATTCAACTCACCTAATAGTTCGGAGAGCATCTCAGAGAAGTCTTGATTATTGCTGATGTGGGGTAGGTATCCCTCGTAGTGGTCGGTGAGGGCTGCCCAGTCGACACCGTGCATATCTTTGACGTAAAATCTATCGCCCTCCTCACGTCGTACCTCCTCGAACATGAATGCTCGTTCTTCGAAAGGACGGAGCTTCATTTCGGCATTGTATGATACATTGGTGAGCTTTTCAGTGGAGAGGTTCATGGTCTTCATCTGACGACTGCTGGCAAGGAGTAGACTCTTGCCTTCAGTGTCAGGGATCATCGAGAATGAGGGACCGTCGAGTTTGCTCAGAAGCTCAGTATCGCCCTTGCGCAGATCGGTGGTCCAGAGGTCATAGCCTCCCTCAAAGGCAGCGAAATAGTAGAGCTTCTTACCGTCATCAGTGACATAAGCATCGCCCAAGTTGGAGGAGGAAGGTGTCAGACGTAGGATACGACGGTGAATGTTGTCAAACTCGACCTTGACGTCATCATCGCTTTTCTTATCCGTAGACTTGTCGTCCTTCTTGTCCTTGTTAATCTTTTCTTCCTCTTCCTTTGCCTTTTTCTCTGCATCCGAGAGCAGCTCGAAGTCCTCCTTGGATAGGCGGAACTTATTGTACGCTTCTCTGTTGAGGAACACAATCATCACGTCACTCATGGAACCCCATGAGGCGTGGTTGCGCATGCCGTATTCTTCGCTACTGTATATGATAGCATTCCCTCCCATGACGAAACGAGGGTTCATAGCAAAGTAACCTGACTGCGTAAGGTTGTGAATCTCACCATTAGACTCTGTCGCACTCACTATAGCGATGTCGGAGTAGGGTTCGTGGTTATTCATCACGAGACTAAGGGCTAACCACTTACTGTCCGGCGACCACACGAAATCCATGTATCCAGTACGTTCGTTCTGGTACTTGCCGTCAGTGATCTGGCGTATAGCCTTGGTTTCGATGTTGTACACCATTAGTTTCGAACGATCGAGTACGAATGCCAAGTCCTTACCATTGGGAGCAAAGGACGGCAACATCTTCTCTCCCTTGACGTTAGGCATCAGTAGTTCCTCGCGGATAACGGTAGCGTTCGGAAAGTTTGCTTCCTCATTTCGCTCTATCTTCGCTACGAAAAGGTCACTACGACCATTGCGCTTGCTTGCATAGACGAGTGTGCGATTGTCGGCAAAGGTAACGCTGTTCTCCTCAGCAGGAGTATTGGTGATGCGACGTGTAGTGTTGTAGTCGGTTGACGTCACGAAGACCTCTCCTCTGATGATGAAAGCAACCTGCTTCCCGTCAGGAGAGAGAGCCGCACTGGTGACACCACCAGGCAGGCGTAGATCCTGCACTTGTGCGAGTTCCGTGTCATTGAATATGGATACACGCACTTTCCGTGGCTGGGCACCGGGTTTGAGGGTATACAACTCCCCATCAAAGCCAAAGGCGAGAGTTCCATCTTGAGCTCCTGTAAGGAAGCGAACAGGATGCTTGTGAAAATTGGTCAGCTGCTTCACGTTCTGTCCGTGCGAATCAGCGGAGTAAACATTGAAGCTTCCGGATCTCTCGCTGAGGAAATATATAGTACTACCATCAGCCGAGAGTACGGGATTACGATCTTCGCCCTCCCACGTCAAAAGTGGAGTGTACTTGCCAGACTGAAAATCGTACTCGATGATGTCGCGTGCCACTGAATTGACTTGATGCTTTCGCCAAGTGTTTTCAAATCCCTTTACATCTTCGTATACAAGGGTCTTCCCGTCCCGAGATATCACCCCGGCAGCCAAAGGGGTCGCCAGCTCCAGAGTAGTGCGTCCTCCGTCTACAGGAACCCTGTACAGTTCGTTGAGTGCACCGCTCGGATATAAAGCACTCGACGCAGGATCTTGTATGTGGGCGGTGTAGTAGATAAATTTACCGTCGGGGCTAAAGAATAGTGGAGTTTCCGTCGTAGAGTGGGTAGTTACCCGCTTGGCTACACCACCTCGAGCAGACATCACGTAGATGTCGTATGCACCGTCATTGCGGTTGCTACTGAATGCTATCTTTTGTCCGTCCGGAGACCACACGGGCATATAGTCGTATGCAGGATTCGTCGTGAGACGGGTTGCCGTACCTCCTTCCGTAGGGACCGAATAGATGTCACCTTGGTAGCAAAATGCAATCGTTTTCCCGTCCGGAGATATAGCCGGATAGCGCATCCAGCGTGGGGAGTCCTGAGCCGTGGCCACCGATAGTGATGCTACACTTGAGAGCAGGAGCCCTATGATATATTTCTTGAAGTTCATTGTATTTTGATTTCTAGTGTGGGATTACTACGTTCTTAGCGACTTCTCCAAGCTTTTTCGAGGTCTTCTCTAAAATCTGGATGAGCTATGCTGATAAGAGCTTTGGCTCTCTCGTTCTCCGTCCTGCCGAAGAGCTGTGCCACTCCATATTCGGTGATGATATAATCCACATCATTGCGGAGGGAAGTCACCACACCCTCAGTCAGTCGAGGCACGATACGGGAGACCTTACCACCCAAAGCAGTAGACGATAGTGCTATGATGCTTTTGCCACCCTCTGAGTAGCGAGTTCCTCTGATGAAGTCCATCTGTCCTCCCGATCCGCTATACATCTTGCCTCCTACTTTCTCTGCACAAACTTGCCCACAGAGGTCTATCTCCACAGCAGAGTTGATAGAGATCATATTCTTATTCTGTCCTATGATACGTGGGTCATTGACGATGTCCACCGGGTACATCTCCAGCTCGTCATTGTGATCCATCCAGTCGTACATCTCCTGATCTCCGAGGGCAAAGGTACAGATGATCTTGCCGTCGTAGATCCCCTTCTTACGTCCGGTGATAGCACCGCTCTTGTGGAGCTTCACGACCCCTGGGGTCAGTAATTCCGTGTGGATTCCGAGGTCACGTCTATCGGTGAGGATAGAAAGTACAGCGTCGGGTAGGGCACCTATGCCTGCCTGCAGGGTAGCTCCGTCCGGAATAAAATCTGCACAATAGCGTGCTATTGTCTGCTCGACTTCACCTGAAGTAGCCGCAGGCATTGCGAAAGGAAGCTCGGAGTGCTCTACGACGATGTCTATCTCGTCACGTGTGAGAAAAGCATCGCCACCGACGAACGGTAGCTTGTCATTTATGATCGCGAGGACATGCTTGGCAGCGCGTGCTGCCGGGAGTCCATAGTCGGATGCCAGTGATACACTGTGCCTGCCCTGTGCATCCGGAGGTGTTACCTGCACTATAGCCCAGTCAGGCTCATAGCTCCCTCCCTGCCGGAAGATACTCGGTAGCATGCTGAAGTGCATGGGCAGGTAATCAGCCCTATTCTCCGCCACAGCGGTGCGGATATCTTTGCCAGACATGAACATAGACCGTACCCTAAAGTGATCTGCCATCTCCGGAGCCAAGTGTGAGGGTTTGCCCATATAAATCAGGTGGAGCATGTGAAGATCATGGTAGCGCTCGTGCTGGCGTACGATCTCATCCACGACATAGGATGGGGAGACTGCCCCATGACTGAATACGAGTCGGGAGCCGTCTTTGATTTCCCGTACTGCATCCTGTACACTCAGGACTCGATATTCTTTTTTCATCTTGTTAATATATTTGATTGTAAAGGTTACTAATGACCACAAATTTAGTCTTTTTTGCCCTTATTTGCAATAGTCAGAACACACTATAAGTGGGCATGGAGAACGGGATGTGAGCGCCAGTGGAAGAGAAAGTTTGGGGTAAGCCAACGGGGAGTGGTGGTGGGAGGGAAAAATTTCTCTGGGTCGTCGATAAAGCAACCTCCCGGAGGTTTCCAAAGAAAGGTTCGGGAGGTTGTTTTATCGACGACCCAGAGAAATCTGCATGCATGTTTGAGAACTTCGGACGTGACGGGGGAGGAGAAGTGAATGGATAAGGTCGATGTAGACCTGACGAGTATCCACTATAGGGAGTATGTAATATGCATGGGGTGGGTGAGACGAAGGGCGGAGCCTTTTACTTTATGGCATCCGTAAGCAGTCGGACATTGAGGGCTCTCAGCTCACTGAGATCGTGGAGGGTACCATTAAGATGCATGGGGGCGAGATAGCGTGTAGGAATGTGGGCGAGAAACTCGTGCAACCCCATGAGGTAATCGGGTCCCAAGCGTAAATCTGTGGGAAACATGAGGAGGTCTATCTTCGGGTGGTCATGGACGATGATATCGAGTTCTCGGTGCCAGTGATCTATGTACCGGCGAATGTAGTCGGGGGAAGCCTCCTGATTCCAATGCCAGCAATTGAGATCTCCTGCATAGAAAACAGTGAAGTGATCCTGCCGCATTGTGATGCGAAATGAACCGCCAAGATCAGTGCTTCCATACGCTTTCACCTCCATGTGTGGGGTAGAGACTACTTCACCTGTACGAATAAATGTCACCAGATCTCTTTGCTCCATGGGTACGTGCTCTTTGAGCTCGTGGTGGAATAGATAATGAACCTTTCCTTCATGACCACGAAATGCCGACAAGACCTCCGGACTGTAGTGATCGTGGTGTGAGTGGGTACAGAGTATGTAGAGCGGTAGGGTGGAAGCTGTGGATAGATGTGCCAGCACCTGTGTGGAGTGGGTATAGTAGTCAAAGAGCACCCAGCACTCTTCTGCTCTGAGGAGATATGTGCTGTGGTGGATGAAGTGTAGTGCTTTTAGTCCCTCGAGATCCATTGGCTTAGATCAGTATGTATGGCGTGATCATTGACCATGTCTGCAAATGCACGTGCCATGGTATCACTGTCGTTGGGTGCGGATATGAGGGCGAAGTCCTCTCCTCCGTTATTAAGGAAGATCTCTTGCCCCATTATCCCTATCTCCTCTATGGTTTCAAGGCAATCGCAGATGAAAGTAGGACTGATGACGACTACATTCTTTTTGCCCTCAGAGGGTAGTGCTTGTAGACGGCTGACGAGGGTAGGATTGAGCCACTTGCGGGAGTCGAAACGAGATTGAAAGACCATCTCGTATGAGAATTGCTCCCCCATGTGTCTCAAGCTCGGGTGTGATAGGATATGCCGAAGCGTCTGGTCACAGTGATAGAGGTAGTCTTTCGTGGAGCTATGGCGGTAAGGAAGCACTTGATCCATGGGGATGCCATGAAAGGAGAATATTAGGTGCGCATCAGCACGGAGATGGGATGCCATAGACTCCACGAGTGCATTGATGTACCCACTATGGCTGTAAAATGGTGGAATGGTCTGGATACTGAATGTGTATCTCCCAGCCTCAGCTCCCCGACGGTAGACCTGATATACATGCGCCACTGAGGACTCAAAGCTACTCCTCGCATACTGCGGAAAAAGGGGTATGAGGGTGACCTTGTCGATACCGTCTTTTTGTATCTGATCCAATTGCTTTATCGTATCGCCACACGTGTAGCGCATGGTCACGTACGCCGGGATACCCGTGAGGTCGGATACCTTGGCTGCAAGCCTGCGGGTGTAGATATCCAGCGGAGCGCCGTCTTTTGTCCATATCAGTTCATAGCGCTTGGCAGACTTTCTGGCGCGCAGAGGGGCGATGATACCCTTGACAAGGGCATGGCGGAATAGGTACGGAAGGGGGATGATGCGTGGATCTGTCAGGAACTCCTTTAGGTATGCACTTACGTCAGGTACTGATGTGGATAGGGGGGATCCGATATTGATAAAAAGCAAGCTCCTTCTCGTCGACATGGCTTAGTTGGGG
>JBAKGE010000078.1:0-9428 GCA_037191085.1 Porphyromonadaceae bacterium
AATACTTCACCTGACTTCGCCACCCTTTCCAATTTACCTGCTTCATTTCTCTTACGTGAGACTCTAGTAGGCTTGTTGGTCTTCGGGTCAATAGGGTTAAGATTAGAGATATGGATAGGTGCCTCAACCTTAACCATCCCCCCTTGAGGGTTCTTTGCATTAGGCTTGGTACGTTTGGTCATGAAATTAAGACCTTCAACGATCGCACGTTCCTTCTCTCTATCAACAGAAAGAACACGCCCCTTTCCACCCTTTGCTTCACCAGCGTTGACGTATACAATATCGCCTTTCTTTATATGAAACTTCTTCATCGTCCTATAGTTTTTATACGGTATTACTGCTTACAGCACCTCAGGCGCGAGTGAAACAATCTTCATATTCACAGCACGGATCTCACGAGCTACTGGCCCAAAGATACGCGTCGCACGGATATCACCTGCATTGTTCAGGAGCACACAAGCATTGTCATCAAAGCGGATATAAGAGCCGTCAGCACGGCGAATTTCTTTCTTCGTACGCACGATGACAGCTTTGCTTACCGCCCCTTTCTTCACGTCGCCATTGGGTATAGCGCTCTTCACACTCACCACGATGATATCACCGATCGAAGCGTAGCGACGACGAGTTCCCCCAAGGACACGGATGCAGAGGACTTCCTTTGCTCCACTATTGTCGGCCACGGCTAGTCTTGATTCTTGTTGTATCATACTTCTATGTAACTTTCCTTTCAGTTATTACTTAGCTCTTTCAACTATCTGTACGAGTCTCCAGCGCTTGGTGCGGCTCAGAGGACGAGTTTCCATAATGCGTACCACATCCCCTTCGTTACACTCATTCTTTTCGTCGTGAGCATGGAACTTTTTGGTTTTGCTCACAAACTTACCATAGATAGGGTGCTTTTCCTTCCACGATACAGCAACGGTAATGGTCTTATCCATTTTATTGCTGAAGACCACGCCCTGCCTTACTTTTCTCAGATTTCTTTTTTCCATCTTTCAGAGCGGTTATTTATTGGTTACTTGCTTTTGGTTCGTTCATTTTCTCCGTCAGTACAGTCTTTAGACGTGCTACAAGCTTACGCTGAGTAGTTATTGTGGAGGGCTTGTCCATAGGAGTTACTCTGTGGTTAAGCACCATACGATCATACTTCTTGCTTTCGGTTTCTACTCGCTCCTGCAGTTCCTGCACAGTGAGTTCCCTTAGTTCGTTACTTTTCATATCTCAATCTTCAAAAAGCTTCCTATTATACTACTACTTCTATATAGTTATTTGCCTACGAGAGGGAATGAATCAAAATTCATAGTCTCTACGTATCACGAACTTAGTCGTCACGGGAAGCTTTTGGGCAGCGAGACGAAGAGCTTCCTTAGCCACTTCGTAGCTCACGCCTTCAACTTCAAAGATTATACGACCCGGAGTAACCGGAGCAACAAATCCTTCAGGATTACCCTTACCCTTACCCATACGTACTTCGGCAGGCTTTTTGGTGATAGGTTTATCTGGGAATATACGCACCCACACCTGTCCCTGTCGTTGCATATATCTGGTTACTGCAATACGAGCAGCTTCTATCTGACGACCTGTGATCCACATACTCTGGAGGGATTTGATCCCAAAGGATCCGAATGCGAGCTGGTCACCACGGTGCGCATTGCCCTTCATACGACCTTTTTGGGCCCTTCTGAACTTTGTTTTCTTGGGTTGTAACATTGTTATTACCTTATGCTATGCGGTTCAAATTCTTCTTTACTTTATTCCTGGTTGGCTGGACGACGTCCACGACCACCTCGACGTCCATTTCCACCACGGCGGCTATTTGGACGGCCAGACTCACGACGACGACTCATCTCTCTTGGTTGAGTGAAGTCTGGAGCAAGATCTTTCTTACCATACACTTCCCCACGGCAAATCCAGACCTTTACCCCAATCAGTCCCACTTTAGTAAGCGCAGGCTCGAGTGCATAGTCAATATCAGCACGGAATGTATGCAGAGGTGTACGTCCTTCCTTGAACATTTCGTTACGAGCCATTTCAGCGCCATTGAGACGACCGCTCAGTTGTATCTTGACTCCCTCTGCAGAGGAACGCATGGCATTGCTGATAGCAAGCTTTACAGCACGGCGGTAATTCATACGGCCCTCAAGCTGACGTGCAATACTATCCGCGACGATAGTAGCATCAGTCTCCGGATGACGAATCTCAAAAATATTGATCTGCACATCTTTGTCTGTGATTTTCTTAAGCTCTTCTTTTAGCTTATCCACTTCGGATCCACCCCTACCGATAATGTGCCCTGGACGTGCAGTGCAAATCGTAATAGTAATGAGTTTCAGTGTACGCTCAATAACAATGCGTGACACACTTGCCTTAGAGAGACGTGCAGTGAGGTATGTACGAAGCTTGTAGTCTTCGTGGAGAGTATCAGCATAGTCTGCTTTCTTACCGAACCAGTTAGAGTCCCATCCGCGAACGATACCCAAACGATTGCTTATTGGATTAGTCTTTTGTCCCATGCTTTTTTATTGGTTATTACGTGTATCCACAAAGATTGTCACATGATTGCTTCTCTTTCTGATCCGGCATCCTCTACCTTGGGCACGAGCACGCATTCTCTTCATCGTTACACCTTCATCCACGAAAATCTTGGTAATGAAGAGCTCACCCTCGTCTGCTCTACGATCATTTTTTTGCTCCCAGTTAGCTACAGCACTGCGAAGGAGCTTCTCCACCTGAGTAGCAGCGTTCTTACTGGAGAACCTTAATACGCCAAGTGCTCTATTCACCTCCATACCACGAACCATATCTGCCACGAGGCGCATCTTCCGTGGGGAAGAAGGGATATTGGAGAGCTTGGCAAAGTATTGTGTCTGCAGAGCTTCTTTGCGAGCTTCTGCGACAAGATGTTTTCTTTTACGAGCCATAATTCTCTTATCTGTCTAATAATACTGGTTATCTACCGCGGTAGGATTACTTTTTTCTATTGCCACTGTGTCCACGGAATGTACGCGTAGGAGCAAATTCACCGAGTTTATGTCCAACCATGTTTTCAGTGACGAAGACTGGAATGAACTTATTACCATTATGCACAGCGATAGTATGACCTACGAAGTCTGGTGAAATCATAGAGGCACGGCTCCATGTCTTAACGACATTCTTCTTTCCACTCTCATTCATTTCCAAAACCTTCTTCTCGAGCTTGAAATGGATGAATGGGCCTTTTTTTAGTGATCGACTCATATATTTTATTCTTTGTCTACTTGCTTTAGTGTTCCATTAATCGTCTACTCAACGAAAGAGTATCTTTCATCACTTGGTACGGCGTTCGATGATGTACTTAGAAGAGTGCTTCTTAGGTGCACGCGTCTTCAAGCCCTTAGCATAAAGGCCAGTGCGACTCCTTGGGTGTCCCCCAGATGCACGTCCTTCACCACCACCCATTGGATGATCTACAGGGTTCATCACTACACCACGGTTATGAGGACGGCGACCAAGCCAACGGCTACGACCAGCCTTTCCACTCCTCTCAAGTGCATGGTCACTATTACCTACGCTACCAATAGTAGCTTTGCAGGCAGCAAGTATACGGCGAGTCTCTCCAGAAGGCATCTTAATCACCACATAGGTCCCCTCGCGCGAGGTCAGCTGGGCAAAAGTTCCCGCTGCGCGCACCAGCTTAGCACCTTGGCCAGGACGAAGCTCAATATTATGTATCACGGTACCCACTGGGATCTTTGCCAAAGGGAGGGCATTACCTACTTCAGGCGCAGCGCTCTCACCACTCATCACTGTCTGACCTACCTGCAATCCGTCCGGTGCCACAATATACGTCTTTTCACCATCAGCATAGTACAGCAACGCAATGCGAGATGATCTGTTCGGATCATACTCAATGCTCTTTACTGTAGCAGGGATGCCATCTTTCCTCCTCTTGAAGTCGATAAAGCGGTATTTCTTCTTGTGACCGCCGCCAATGTAGCGCATGGTCATCTTACCAGTATTGTTGCGTCCTCCCGAACGCTTCTTACCTACTACAAGAGACTTCTCTGGTACACTCGCAGTGATTGTTTCGAATGTACCAATAACCTTATGTCTCTGCCCCGGAGTTGTGGGCTTTAATTTACGAATTCCCATTTCTTATACTACTTAGATATTTCCAAAAAAGTCAATGCTCTGACCTTCTTCGAGTGTAACAATAGCTTTCTTGAAAGCAGGGGTACGACCTACAATAAGCCCACCTTTAGTATAACGAGCCTTACGCTTGCCATCGTAGCGCATCGTATTTACACTAACCACCTTCACGTCATACATCTCCTCTACGGCACGCTTAATCTGTTCCTTACCTGCCGATGGAACCACCTTGAAGCCATAGCGATTGGACATATTTTCAGTGATGTCCGTCTGCTTTTCAGTAATAATTGGTTTAATTAGTATTCCCATAATTCTTACTCTATTCTTCTAGATTTATTACTTACTTCAGCAGCTCCGTGAGTCTACTAAGACCACTTTCCGTGAAGACTATCCTCTGAGCATCTACAAGCTTATAGGTATTCACGAGATTAGCTTGCTGTACACAAACCTTGGGCAAGTTTCTTGCTGATAGCACCACGCTCTTGTCCGCATTGTCCGTGAGGAAAAGGCTCTTCATTCCATTCAGCTTAAGTGCATCTAGTATAGTGGCAAACTCCTTAGTTTTTGGCACATCGAAAGAGAAGTCTTCAATCACTACAATGTCCTCATTACGAGCCTTATAACTGAGAGCAGACAGGCGAGCAAGACGCTTAACCTTCTTGTTCACTTTCTGACTGTAGTCACGAGGCTTGGGTCCAAAAACAGTTCCACCACCCTTTACTACAGGAGACTTAAGGTCACCGCGGCGAGCACCACCAGTACCCTTCTGGCGGAAGAGCTTGCGAGTAGTCCGAGCCACTTCACTTCTTTCCTTGGTTTTGTGAGTACCCTGACGTCGATTCGCGAGGTACTGCTTTATATCGAGGTAGATGGTGTGATTGTTGGGTTCAATGCCAAAGATAGCATCATCCAATGTCACCTTACGGCCGGTCTCCTCGCCATTAATTTTGAGTACGTTTACTTCCATTTTACTTACTTCACAATTAATAAGATGGCACCTTTAGCACCTGGCACACTACCCTTCACGAGGAGGACATTGTGCTCGGGCATTACTTTAATCACTTGAAGGTTCTCCATGGTTACCTGACGGTTACCATCCTGACCAGCCATACGCATTCCCTTGAATACCTTTGAAGGGTATGAGGATGCACCAACCGAACCTGGCGCACGAAGGCGGTTCTTCTGCCCGTGAGTAGTTTGGCCTACCCCTCCAAAGCCATGGCGTTTAACCACACCCTGAAATCCTTTTCCTTTGCTGGTTCCGATGACATCTACAAAGTCCGCATCAGCGAAGAGATCTACAGTGATCTCATCACCCAGCTTGTATTCATTGTCAAAGTTCTTGAACTCGGCCAAGTATCTCTTGGGAGCAACGCCAGCCTTTTCAAAGTGACCCTGAAGTGGCTTGGTAGTATGCTTTTCCTTCTTGTCCTGGAAACCTACCTGCACAGCCTCATAGCCATCTACTTCTACTGTCTTCACCTGCGTTACCACGCAAGGACCTACTTCGATAACAGTGCATGGAATATTCTTTCCCTCGGCACTGAATACGGATGTCATTCCGATTTTCTTTCCTATCAATCCTGGCATTTCAGTCTTAACGTTCTTGGTTACTACAATAATATAATAATTCTCTGTAAACTAGAGATTAAATGTCAGTCTTAATCTCAATATCTACACCGCTAGGCAACTCAAGGCGTGCGAGAGCATCTACCGTATTAGTAGTAGCATTCATAATGTCAATGAGGCGCTTGTAGGTGCTGAGCTCAAACTGCTCGCGGCTCTTCTTATTCACAAAAGTAGAGCGATTGACCGTAAAGATTCTCTTGTGCGTAGGCAGAGGAATAGGGCCACAGATCTGCACTCCAGTAGGTTCTACTGCCTTAACAATGCGTTCTGCAGACTTATCTACGAGCGCATGATCATAAGACTTGATCTTAATTCTAATAATTTGATTCATCTTTATTCTTATCAAATATATGATGTGTTTCTATATCTATTCTCTCAGCCTACTTGAGCAGGTCCACACGTCCCTTCTTCTCTTCAAGTACCGCCTTGGCAGTATTGACGCTCATGCGCTCGAAGTGGTCAAAAGTCATGGTACTGGTAGCACGACCACTGGTGATCGTACGGAGATCCGTCACGTATCCAAACATCTCAGAGAGCGGAGCAAAAGCCTTGACAATGCGAGCACCATTGCGGCTGCTATCCATCCCTTCCACCTGACCTCGACGCTTGTTCATATCGCTAATGACATCACCCATATTCTCTTCGGGAGTAACGACTTCTACTTTCATAATCGGCTCCATGAGCACGGGGGCAGCCTTCTCGCATGCGCTCTTGAATGCCTGAATAGCGCAGACTTCAAATGACAACTGATCGGAGTCCACTGGATGGTACGAACCGTCTACGACAGTTACCTTGAGTTGATCTACCGGATAACCCCCAAGGACACCATTTCTCATAGCGCGCTCGAAACCCTTCTGAATACTTGGAATATACTCCTTGGGAATGTTACCTCCCTTCACTTCATCCACGAACTGGAGTGATCCCTCAAAGCCTTCATCTACCGGCTCTACACGCACGATTATATCAGCGAACTTACCACGGCCACCCGTCTGCTTCTTGTATGTCTCACGGAGTTGCACCGATTCAGTAATTGCCTCCTTATAACTAACCTGCGGACGACCCTGATTGGACTCAACCTTGAACTCTCGGAGCAGACGGTCGATGATAATCTCGAGGTGAAGTTCACCCATACCACTAATGACGGTCTGCCCTGTCTCTTCGTCCGTACGTACAGTAAAGGTTGGGTCCTCCTCTGAGAGCTTCGCCAGACCCATACCCAGACGATCCATGTCCTTCTGCGTCTTAGGCTCGATAGCAATACTGATCACAGGATCTGGGAACTCCATACTTTCGAGGGTGATTGGATGATTTTCGTCACACAATGTATCACCAGTACGGATATCCTTAAAGCCCACACCAGCACCGATGTCACCACAGTCGATAGTATCTTTAGGGTTCTGGTGGTTAGAGTGCATCTGGAAGAGACGAGATATACGTTCTTTCTTACCGGAGCGACTATTGTACACATACGATCCTGCATCGAGATGCCCAGAGTACACCCTGAAGAAGCAAAGACGGCCTACGTAGGGGTCGGTAGCAATCTTAAATGCAAGAGCACATAATGGCTCTTCCGAGTCCACCTTACGTACCAGCTCCACACTCTCATCCGAAGGATCTTTACCGAATATTTCTGGAGTATCCAGAGGGCTAGGAAGATATGCGCACACCGCATCAAGAAGCGTCTGGACGCCCTTATTCTTAAATGAAGAACCACACATCACGGGATTAAGCTGCATCCCCACAGTACCCTTGCGAATAGCTGCACGAATCTCATCCTCCGTGATTGTCGTAGGATCTTCGAAATACTTCTCCATGAGCGCATCATCAATGTCAGCAAGAGCCTCAAGGAGCTTGTCACGCCATTCTTCGCACTCTACAAGCATGTCAGCAGGAATTTCCTCGATACTGTACTCAGCGCCCATCGTCTCATCATGCCAGAGGATCGCCTTCATGGAGATAAGATCCACCACCCCTTTAAAGGTCTCTTCAGCACCGATAGGCAGCTGGATAGGGCACGCATTTGCGCCAAGCATATCACGCATCTGGCGGACAGCCTCTAGGAAGTTTGCACCACTACGGTCCATCTTATTCACATATGCCAGACGAGGCACTCCGTACTTCTCAGCCTGACGCCATACAGTCTCACTCTGAGGCTGCACACCGCTCACTGCGTCGAATGCAGCTACAGTACCATCAAGGATACGGAGGGAGCGCTCTACTTCGACGGTAAAGTCCACGTGCCCTGGGGTATCAATCAGGTTGATTTTATACTTCCGACCTGCATAATTCCAAAACGTGGTCGTAGCGGCACTGGTAATCGTGATACCACGCTCCTGCTCCTGCGCCATCCAGTCCATAGTAGCGGCCCCATCATGCACCTCTCCGATCTTATGTGTCAGACCGGTATAGAAGAGGATACGCTCCGAAGTCGTCGTCTTACCGGCATCAATGTGAGCCATGATACCGATGTTTCTCGTTAGCTCTAAATGTGAGTTGTTTGCCATGTCGTTTAAGAAAAATTTTCTCTATGATTGAACTAGTTTAGATCCTGAAGTGAGCAAACGCACGGTTCGCCTCAGCCATACGGTGCATATCTTCCTTGCGTTTGAAAGCACCTCCCTGCTGGTTAAATGCATCCACAATCTCAGCAGACAGCTTATCAGCCATCGTCTTACCACCACGCTTACGAGCATAGAGGATCAAGTTCTTCATAGAGATGGACTCTTTACGTTCTGGACGAATTTCGGTAGGGACCTGAAAGTTTGCACCACCAATACGACGAGTCTTCACTTCCACCTGTGGAGTGATATTCTCCAGTGCCACTTTCCAGATTTCGAGCGCAGATTTCTCTTCATTCTGCAGCTTTGTCTTCACGATCTCCAAAGCCTTATAGAAAATCTCGAATGACAAGTTCTTCTTGCCGTCGTACATCATATGATTGACGAACTTAGTCACCTTAACATCCCCAAATACCGGATCTGGGAGGACTTGCCTCTTTCTTGGTTTCGCTTTTCTCATTGTTGTTATTCTTACAATAAATCTCCCCTTCTCTCATCCCGCACAACCGCCAGCGCGAGCCGTGCTTGAGGACTTAGCAAGGGTCCTTCTATGCGTTATTGATTTGATATCGACTGCGAATACACACCACTCTGACGACGCCCCATTCCGACGTCTCATTACCTCCCCTCAAAGTCAGAGACCAACGGTGTGCTCGCTGCACAACACCATCTTAATTCACAAAATAACGTACCGGAATCGGATGACTCTTTGCGGACAACGGACAGTTAACCCCGCACCGTGAGCTCTCGCCCCATCTCCTTATCCATTATCAGATCTATTCAAAGCCTTCTCTTCATCTCAGCTAGCCTTTCGGCCCACCCGGTCCGGCATCATGCCTTTTTCGCGACCACACTTCGAGTGCCACTTGACTCGAAGACGAGATTCAGATACTATAGCGACATCACATTGCTCTTAGGCAATCTCGACTGCAGAGACCTCACACCTTGGAGATTCGGAGGTCGTCGCCATCCCATTAATGCAGTGGAGCCAAAGCACTTCCACCACTTGATTTTCTTTCTTTTCTTTAGTCTGGCACATAGAGCAAACATTCTGCCCACCACTGCCACACCTAACCTCGAAGAACTAAGAAGCCAAGGAAACCCCCTGTAAAT
>JBAKGE010000015.1:0-31082 GCA_037191085.1 Porphyromonadaceae bacterium
ATTACCGTTGGGGGGGGGATAAAAGTTACTCTCCTGAGCCTGTGAATAAAAATATCATACCCCTCATTACCCTGTCCATATGTCTGCTACTTACGACTGCGCTATGCAGAAGGTCACTCCCCCTGCTTCCCTACCCGAAGCATTGGTCGAAGTGCCTGTAGAGAGAGTCATCCCATCATCTTTCACCACACAACCGTGGGGGACCGCCCTTCTCCCTCAAACGGTGAAAGAAATACGGCTCAGGGGGCATCTACAAACACAGTGCACCCAAAGGTATCGCAATTGCTCCACCTCCCGACAAAATGAGACATAGCAGCGGGGCGGTATCCTTTCAAGTGGGTAGAAGACATCCGCTCCATCACTTCCGGAGCAGTCATGAAGTTCCACCATCTGCCACCGAAGGTCTGATAAACCGATTTCATCTTGCGGATTGCTCTTACTTCCGCTCCCGCATCGCTTCATCCGACACGAGACACGAGTAGAGCAAATTCATTTCCGCTGAGTATTGAGCGAGATAGCACATGTCGTATTTTCAAAGTTCCCGGATCAAGCAACCCGTTTTTGGGGAAGGAATACCCCAATCCCAGGGAGGAGTGAGAGTTTGATAGAGAGCTCGTTACATCACTAAGCATAAGGCAGGATAAAGATTCTGGAGCAGTCGAGGGTGAATTCCCCTCCGATACATGGAAATAAAAAGCTCTGGGTCGTCGATGTTTCGATGTCCCAGAGCTTTTTCTCACGATCTCCGGGAGGTCGTTTCGTCGACGACCCAGAGCTTTTTCAGGTATCATACGGGAATTTTCTCCGCGCAGGACAGAGCACTCCCTTCATACAAGTACTACAACTTCACCCGCAACGTCCGACCTTTCGCAGCTCTAGGAGCACGCCACTTGAGCTCCCAACGAGGGATAAGGCAGAAGAGCATCTACAAATACTCGCAAATACTTGACTGCCACAAAAATTGGCAGAAGTATATATATTTTGTATCTTTGCGTCGGGGTGACGTATTGAGAGGACTCTTCGAGGTCTTCTCATTTTCGTATTTAAGTCCCATGACAGACAGTATTTTCTGTCCCACAGATAAAACAGCTCGAAGCCGTATGATAGATGCCAATATTATCCATTCCATAGTCCAGGAGTACATCGACAGCCTGGAGGACAGAGGTTTTTTCGTCGTGCATGTAGAGGTGCATGGTGCCGATGAGGTCTTAGTAGAGATTGACCACGACGAGGCTCCGATAGACATCAATACGATCGTGAGCCTGACGCGCTGGGTGGAGGACAGGCTGAATAGGGATGCCGAGGACTTCGAGCTGACAGTATCCAGCGCGGGACTCACAAGCCCTCTACGCATGCCACGCCAGTACCACAAGTATATAGGCGAGCAGATGATAGTGATACTGAGGAGCGGGACCAAGGAGCAGGGTATCCTCACTTATGCCGACGACAATACCATTACCCTCGAGGTAACGAGAATGGTCAAGCCCGAAGGGGAGCGACGCAAAAAGGCGGTGCAGGAGGTACTCACAATCCCGTACACGGACGTGAAGAGTGCTGTATACGACCTGAAGGTATGACAGAAAAGGAAGAATAGACAGTCAATACGAACAATATACAACAAGCAGGTGCCTGGGGAGAAGGTGATTCTGATGAATCCAAGCACTAAACTTTGAATAGATACGCCAATGAGCAAGAAGAAACAGTCTGCATTAGTAGAAGCCCTCACCGAGTACCAAGGGCTGAAGAATATCGATGAGGATACCCTCGTGAAGGTGCTGGAGGAATCTCTCCGCAATGTAATCACGAAGATGTTTGGAAGCGATAGCAACTTTGACATCATCGTGAATCTCGAGCAGGGAGACCTCGAGATTTGGCGCAACCGCGAGGTGGTGCCTGACGGCACGGTAGAGAATGCCATGCAGCAGGTAGCACTCTCGGAGGTCCACGCCTTGGGAGAGGATGATATCGAAGTAGGTGAGGAGTACGTGGATCAGGTACAGTTTGAGAGTTTTGGTCGCCGTGCAATTCAGAATCTCCGCCAGTCGCTGGCCTCCAAGGTATTGGAATTGGAGAAAGACACCCTCTATGCCAATTACAGTCAGCGTGTGGGTGAGCTCATTAGTGCAGAGGTGTATCAGGTATGGAAGAAAGAGGTACTCCTCATGGACAGCGAGGGCAATGAACTCATCCTCCCTCGCTCATTGGCGATACCGAGAGATAGATTCAAGAAAGGAGAGAGTGTCAATGCTATCATCGAGCGTGTAGACTACAACAATAACAACCCCAAGATTATCCTGAGTCGTGTGAGCGATCTCTTCCTTACCCGGCTTTTTGAGCGCGAGGTACCTGAGATACAGGACGGTCTGGTGACGATCCGTAGCGTGGCTCGCGTGCCTGGTGAGCGTGCCAAGGTAGCAGTAGAAAGCTACGACGAGCGTGTAGATCCGGTGGGGGCTGTAGTGGGAGTGAGAGGTTCACGCATACAAGGGGTAGTCAATGAACTCCGCAATGAGAGCATTGATGTGCTGCAGTATACGAGCAACATCCAACTTTTCATCCAGCGCGCGCTCAGCCCTGCCAAGCAAGCAGAGGTACGACTCTCTGAGGACGGGCAGCGTGCCGATGTTTACTTGCCCAAGGATGAAATCCGCAAGGCTATCGGTAAAATGGGATACAATATCCGACTTGCTATGGCTCTGACGGGTGTACAGATAGACATATATCGTGACGAGGCTCAGGATATGGATGAGGAAGATCTCTTCCTCACTGAATTCGACGACGAGATCGATCCTTGGATTATCAATGTATTCATGAGTATAGGGTGCGACACGGCTAAGTCTATCCTACGCCGTAGCCGTGAGGATTTGATTCGTGCTACAGACCTTGAGGAGTCTACAGTGGATCATATCATACAGGTATTGATGGCTGAGTTCGACGATAGCGAGTTACCGGCGGACAAGTACCCATTCCTGCCCCCTCGTCAGGAACAGTACCGCGCTAACCCTATAGAGGAGGGTGCTTTGACGACACCTGATGAGTCAGAGCAAACGGAGGCGTGACGGATAGAGCTACTCCTCGGAGATAACGAGGAGTACCGGAGAGGGGAAAGAAATTTTCATATAGACAGAAGAAAAATAAGAGGAAGTAGAGAAATGGCTGGAGTCAGATTGAATAAAATAGCTCGAGAACTAAATGTCGGAGTGAGTACCCTAACAGACTCATTGAAGTCTAAGAATCCAGATGGTGACTATAATGCCAACACTAAGATCTCAGCAGAAGAGTTTAATGCCTTGCTGAAAGAGCATGGCGGATCATTGAGTCCCGAGCAGCGCCAGTCTCTCCTCGACGAATTTGGAGCCAAGAAGAGTGACCCTCACCCTGCTCCAAAGCAGAAGGCTACCCCAAAAGCAACCACTCAACAGCAGGATGAGTCGATATTAGTACAGCCCAAGGTAGTCGGACACATCAACCTCGACAGCAAGGGTAATGTCATTCGAGAGAAGAGAGAAAACACCCCCGAAAAAACAAAGGAAGCAATCCTCAAGGCGGAAACACAGACTCCTCCTGTAATCAAAGCTCCAAACCCCGAGCCTATCGTAACGAAGTCAGCTCCGGTCCCCACACCGGAAGTTGAGGTCGTGGAGGTTAAAGTACAAGAGCAGCCTAAGCCTGCACCCAAACCTGAGGTGAGGCTGGAGGAATCTAAGCCTGTAACCGCTCCTGAACCCAAACAAGGAGAAGTCGTGGAACCGGAATCGGCTCCTGCACAGCCAGAGGCTCCCAAGGCAGAGACAATAAAGAGTGAGACGTCCGCACAGCAGTCGGAAACTTTTATCCCTATTAGTGACGAGCTTCCAGGTGTGAAAGTTGTAGGTAAAGTTGATCTCGATGCTATCAAGGGAGCGTCCTCCGGTCGCGGCTCACGCAAGCGCAATCGCATTAAAGGAGGAAAAGTAGACATAGAAAAGCAAGCACGTCAGAATACTGGCGACAATAGGAACACTACCAATCGCAATGCCAACTCAGGTCAAAAGAGAACTGATGGCACCAATACCCAGCAGCAAAAAGGTGGAAAGCAACAAGGTGGTGGGCAGAATAATGGCAAGAATGCCAATACTTCTCAGCAAAAGAAAGGGCGTAAGGCTCAGCATGCTCAGAAGCAACAGCAGATACAGAAGACCGAGATCACCCAGGAGGACATTCAGAGACAGATCAAGGAGACAATGGCTGCTATACAGGGTGGACGCCACAGAGGTGGTGCACAGAATGGTCCCTCGCGCAAAACTCGTAGCGAGCAAAGACGCCTTGAGCGCGAGATGCTGGATGAGCAGGTAGAAGAAAAGAAGCTACAACTCACAGAATATGTGACGGCCAACGATCTAGCACAGATGATAGATATTCCAGTCAATGAAATTATCATGCTGTGTTTCAATATCGGTATGATGGTATCTATTAACCAGAGACTGGAGAAGGATACGATAGATCTAATCCTCGAAGAGTACGGCTATGAGGCGGAGTATGTGGAAGCACAGATGCTCAACCAAATAGAGATCGAAGAGGATAAAGAGGAGGATCTAAAGCCCCGTGCTCCCATCGTCACCGTTATGGGGCACGTGGACCACGGTAAGACATCACTGCTTGACGCCATCCGTAACACAAATGTCATCGAGGGAGAAGCTGGTGGTATCACCCAGCATGTAGGTGCCTACAGTGTGAAGCTGGAGGATGGTAGATCAATAACATTTCTCGACACACCAGGTCACGAAGCTTTCACGGCAATGCGCGCGCGTGGTGCCAAGGTAACGGATGTGGCGATCATTCTGGTAGCTGCTGATGACGGCGTAATGCCACAAACGAAAGAGGCCATCAGCCATGCAGCATTGGCTGGAGTTCCTTTGGTATTTGCAATCAATAAAATAGACAAGCAGGGTGCTGATCCAGAGCGTGTGAAGCAACAATTGGCTGAAATGAACTACCTCGTGGAAGATTGGGGTGGGAAGTATCAGAGCCAAGAAATTGCCGCAAAGAAAGGCATAGGAATTGAAGAACTCCTGGAGAAAGTTCTTCTCGAAGCTGAACTCCTTGACTTGAAGGCAAACCCAGATAAGAAAGCTGTAGGGTCCGTGCTCGAAAGCACAATGGAACAGGGACGTGGATATACCACAAAAGTGCTGGTACTCGAAGGAACACTCAAAGTGGGGGACTACATACTCGCAGGAGGGAACTACGGACGCGTGAAAGCACTCTTCAACGAACATGGCAAGAACGTAAAGAAAGTAGGTCCATCCGAACCTGTAAAGGTATTAGGATTAAATGGTGCCACGCAAGCAGGTGAAGTACTCAACGTTATGGATACTGAAGCTGATGCTCGCGACATAGCAAATAAGCGTACCCAGCTCAAGCGTGAGCAGAGAGAGCGGACGCAACGTCGCCCATCACTCATGGATATCAGTCGCCGCATAGCAGAAGGCAAAGTAAAGGAGCTGAATATAATCGTCAAGGGAGACATGGACGGTACTGTAGAAGCACTGTCCGACTCTATTGAAAAGTTGTCTACTGATGAAGTGCGTGTAAACGTTATCTACAAGGCAGTAGGGGCTATCAGCGAAAGTGATGTAATCCTGGCATCAGCATCGGATGCTATCATCATCGGATTCCAGGTACGACCCGCACAGGGAGCAAAGAGGGTAGCAGAAGACGAAGAGGTAGAGATACGAACCTACTCTATCATCTACGATGCTCTTGACGATGTGAAGACAGCAATGGAAGGTCTGCTCTCCCCGGAACTCAAAGAGAGAGTGACTGCTAACCTTGAGGTGAAGGAAACATTTAAGATTACCAAGGTAGGAACAATTGCCGGGTGTTTTGTGGCAGAGGGTAAGATTTCCCGTAACGACAAGATACGTATCATTCGTGACGGCGTAGTTATCCATACTGGTGAACTGGGATCACTCAAGAGATTTAAGGATGATGCCAAGGAGGTTGTGTCGGGGCTCGAATGTGGTCTGAACATCATAAACTTCAACGATATCCAGGCTGGTGATACAATCGAAGCATACGAGCAGATTGAAGTCAAGCGCACACTTTAAAAGGAGGGACAGACATGAATCTTGGGATTGTCAGTAACTCTGAAATTTTACGTGTAGGCGAGAACATACAAACATGAATTGGCTGGATCTAGTGTTGGGAGTAATGCTATTGTCAGCGACATTGACTGGGTATCGTAAGGGATTTGTAGATCAACTACTGTCACTAGTCATTTTGGTAGTAGCCCTGACGTGTGCCAAGTTCTTTGCCCCACAGTTGGTAGGATGGACTAAAAATCTATCGGGGGTATACTCCGGGCAATTAGCTTGGGGAGCTGCGTTTGTACTCCTGGTAGCCATTGGAGGAGTCATCCGAAAGATGCTTCATCCTAAGCGGGGAGGGGACGGTATTGATGGTATTTTGGGTGGTGCATTTTCACTGGTAGTAAATGCGTTTGTACTCTCCATAATATTTAACTTTTTGATCCTGTGGAGTGGTGGAGCAGATTCTATCGCCTTTATGAAAGACTCGAAAGTTGTGACGGCTATCCTTCCACTCTCCAAAACATTCATATCTTCTGATTTGTTAGATATTCAGAAGGAACAGGACGCTCTTAGGCAGGGTGAGGTCCCGAATAAGCAAATGGCATGAGTGAGAATTTTGACAATATATTGGATGATTTAACCCGTTCCGAGTACAAGTACGGCTTTACGACGGAGATAGAGACGGAGTATATCCCGAAGGGGTTGAACGAGGATATCGTGCGCCTGATTTCCCAAAAAAAGGGGGAACCAGAGTGGATGCTGGACTTTCGCCTGAGGGCTTTTCGCGCATGGGAAGAGATGAAGATGCCTGATTGGGCACACTTAAATATCCCAGAGATAGACTTTCAGGATATAATCTATTTCGCACAGCCAAAGGCCCCCAAAAGTGGAGAGGAAGAAATGGATCCAGAGCTGGAACGAACGTTTGAGAAGCTCGGTATCCCTATCAATGAACGTAAGATGCTTGCGGGCTACGCTGTGGACGCCGTAATGGACAGTGTGTCCGTAAAGACAACATTCAAAGAAACGTTAGCTGAGAAAGGGATCATATTCTGCTCTTTCAGTGAAGCGGTGAAAGAGTACCCCGACCTCGTACAGAAATATATGGGTAGCGTAGTGACGTATAAAGACAACTTCTTTGCCGCTCTTAACTCTGCTGTGTTCTCTGATGGGTCTTTTGTTTACATCCCAGAAGGAGTACGGTGCCCAATGGAGTTGAGTACATACTTCCGTATCAATGCTGTGAATACAGGTCAGTTTGAGCGAACACTGATAGTAGCCGATAAAGGGGCATATGTCTCCTACTTGGAGGGATGTACTGCTCCTCAGCGCGATGATAGTCAGCTGCATGCTGCAATAGTAGAGATCATCACAGAGACAGACGCCGAGGTAAAGTACTCTACCGTTCAGAACTGGTATCCTGGTGATAAAGAAGGGAAAGGAGGGGTATATAACTTCGTGACCAAACGTGGTCTATGCAAAGGAGACAGGTCGAAGATTTCGTGGACACAAGTAGAGACGGGCTCGTCTATCACATGGAAGTACCCAAGCTGTGTGCTCAAGGGAGATGGTTCAGTGGGGGAATTTTACTCCGTTGCTGTCACAAACAACTTCCAACAAGCTGATACTGGAACAAAGATGATACACCTCGGAAAAAATACAAAGTCCCGTATAGTATCCAAGGGGATATCAGCTGGTAGAAGTCACAATTCATATCGAGGACTTGTCCGTATAACCCCCGGAGCAGAGGGAGCACGCAACCACTCACAGTGTGATAGTCTCTTAATCGGTGACAGATGTGGAGCACATACATTCCCATACGCTGAGGTACTGAATGATAGTGCTATCATTGAGCACGAGGCAACGACCTCGAAGATTAGTGAAGACCAGCTCTTCTACTGCAACCAAAGAGGGATAGATGATGAGGAGGCAATAGGATTGATCATCAATGGCTATGCAAAGGAGGTAATGAATAAACTCCCCATGGAATTCGCTGTCGAGGCACAGAAACTACTATCCATCTCCTTGGAAGGATCTGTGGGATAAAGAGAGTCTTCCATCCACGGACAATTATGTACAGATAACCACGCATCATCGATCGAACAAAATGTTAAGAATAAAGAATCTACGCGCCTACATCGGCGACAAAGAAATACTTAAGGGGATAAATCTCTCTATCAATTCAGGCGAGATTCATGCAATCATGGGACCCAATGGTTCAGGCAAGAGCACTCTTTCAAATGTCCTTACAGGGCATCCAAAAGTTAAGGTGACCGAAGGGAGTATAACATTTGAGGGCGAAGACCTGCTGGAGATGAGTCCGGCAGAACGAGCCCAGGCTGGCCTGCTGATGAGCTTTCAATACCCAGTGGAAATCCCTGGCGTGAGCATGGTCAACTTCTTGCGCACTGCCCTTAATGCTAAACGTGCATCTAAGGACGAACAGCCGATGTCGGCAGCAGAATTCCTGAAACTTATTCGAGAAAAGCAGAAGTTAGTAGAGCTATCCTCTGAGCTAACAAGCAGATCTGTCAACGTGGGCTTCTCGGGTGGAGAGAAGAAGCGTAATGAGATATTTCAGATGACGGTACTGGATCCTAAGATTGCTGTTTTGGACGAAACAGACTCTGGACTTGACATTGATGCTCTCAAAATAGTAGCAGAGGGAGTCAATAGTCTTCGTAGCCCCAACTTCTCAGCTATCGTCATCACCCACTATCAAAGGCTACTGGACTTCATCCAACCGGACTTTGTGCACGTATTATTGAACGGTAGGATCATTAAGAATGGTGGTCCAGAATTGGCTCTCGAACTTGAAGAGAGAGGTTATGATTGGCTCAGGGACTAAGTATAAGACACTGCTATCTCCATGATTAAACAATCTACCTCATCATACACATCTCCGTGCTCCTACTCCGAGCTCTTTGAGTCTGCAACAACTCATCAGGATTCAGCACTCAGAGTGCTCCATGAAGGAGCACTTGAGCTTTTGAAGGAAAAAGGGTTACCATCGTCGAACGACGAAAATTATAAGAGATTTGACATCTCTACTCTGCTTGAAGGAAAGTATACCTACGCATTTCAAGCACCCGTCACCTCTGTGGATTATGAGAAGTTCAAGCACCATTGTTCGCTCGAACTTGACTCTAGGTGCAATGCCCTCATGATCGAAGAACATCTGACCTGCAATAACAATGAAGATAATATTTTCTTCGGGTCTCTCAAGGACTTTAGCGCCAATCATCCTGGTGTAGCAGAGCGGTACCTTGGAGTCATGTCATCAGTACAGCAGGATCCTCTCACTGCATTCAATACACTCCTTACGCAGGATGTGGCGGTACTTTTTATTCCTCGCGATACGGTTGTCGAGGAGGCTATACATATGATACGCCTTGCAGGAATCAATCCCGGTGCAAAACGCTGGGTATCCCCACGCCTGCTCATCATTGCTGAGGAAAACGCTCAGGCGCGCCTACTCTCCTGCGACCATGCCACGCATTCCTCTTCGTGCGTCAGCAATACTGTCATTGAAATCTATGCGGGGAAAGGTAGCCACTTCGAGCTGTACGACGTGGAGGATTCTGCGAAAACCTCTGTACGCATAAGCAATCTGCACGTCACACAGGAAGAATATAGCTACGTCAGCATCAATACGCTTACGATTCAAAACGGTATCACCCGCAATAACTTCTTTGCTGACCTCAAGGGTGCATATGCGGAACTATACCTCAATGGTATCTGCATTTTAGACGGAGAGCAAAAGGCAGACAACTACTCTTTCATTCGCCACAGTGTCTCAAACTGTCACTCCGATGAGATCTTCAAGTACACACTTAATGATGCTGCCATTGGGAGCTTCAGTGGCAAGATCTATGTCGCACTTGATGCTCAAAAGACCACAGCGTATCAGAATAACCGCAACCTCTTGCTCTCGTCCAAAGCTAAGATGTACTCCAAACCTCATCTTGAAATCTATGCAGACGATGTCAAGTGCTCCCACGGCATGACGACTGGGGAATTGGACAATAACGCTCTCTTCTACATGCAACAGCGTGGCATTCCCTACGTGGAAGCCAAGCTGCTACTCACTATTGCTTTCATGAGCGAAGTACTCGAAAAAATACAGTTAGCTCCCCTCCGCGAGCGTCTCATTAAGGTGGTTGAGAATAGATACCGCGGACTACCGGGCTATTGTCAAAAAGTTCAGGAATAAAATAAACTCCAATAAAACTTGCCCCTACAATGAGTACCAAGGTAGCAGAGACTCCGATGATGTCTCAGTACAATAAATTCAAGAAAAAGTACCCAGATGCTGTCTTACTATTCCGTGTAGGCGACTTCTACGAGACTTTCTCCGATGATGCCATAGAAGTTTCTGCTCTTCTTGGCATTACTCTCACCAAGCGTGCCAATGGTTCTGCCTCTCATGTCGAGCTGGCAGGCTTTCCTCACCATGCACTCGACACCTACCTTCCCAAACTTGTCGCAAAAGGAAAACGTGTCGCTATATGCGATCAGGTGGAGGATCCAAAGTTGACTAAGAA
Organism: Porphyromonadaceae bacterium; assembly: GCA_037191085.1. Classification (GTDB taxonomy): domain Bacteria; phylum Bacteroidota; class Bacteroidia; order Bacteroidales; family Porphyromonadaceae; genus Porphyromonas_A. The sequence continues at coordinate 10,616 of JBAKGE010000015.1, forward strand.
ACTGGTTAAGCGAGATGTCACCGAGCTCGTAACTCCAGGTCTGACCATGCACGATACCGTACTGGAATCCAATAGCAATAACTTCCTCGCCGCACTCTATGTGGAGCGAGGGAAAGCGGGGACTACTTTCTTAGACCTGTCTACCGGAGAATTTCTAACCACTGAGGGAGCGATTGGTGATGTAGATAAGATGCTTGCCAACTTTTCACCCAAAGAGATTCTCGTCAAACGAGGTACAGAGATCGAGCTACAGCGCCTTTTCGGTGACAAGCTCAATCTGTATCCTATCGAGGACTGGGTATTTACGGACGATTACGGCCGTGAACGCCTGCGTAAGCACTTTCAGGTACATCACCTCAAAGGATTTGGGATCGAGAAGGAGGAGTTGTCTATCATCACCTCGGGTGCTATCCTTTACTACCTTGAAGCTACCAAGCATCATGACCTCGGTCACATCACGACACTACGACGATTGGAGGAGAACAACTTCCTACAACTGGATCGTTTCACACTGCGAAATCTCGAGATACTCCAACCTCTCAGCGAGGAGGGTGTATCCCTCTTCCAGACCTTAGACCATACACGTACCCCCATGGGAGGGAGATTGATGAAGCGTTGGATTGTCTTCCCGCTACTTGATGCACACGAGATCATCAATCGCCAGAATGCCGTCAAGTCTTTCCTCTCCCATCCCGAGCTCTCTCGAGAGGTCGGTGATCTCCTCGGTGGGATCGGCGACCTTGAACGCTTGGCCAGCAAGGTAGCTGTCGGGCGCATCAATCCTCGTGAACTCCTTCAGGTTGCCAACTCTCTCCGTCTCACGGCTCCTATCATCGAAAAGCTAACCACATCTTCAGAGAAACCCCTCCAGGAGTTGGCTCTTCGTCTAGAGGCTTCCACACAGTTAGCCGATAGTATTGAGCAAACAATATCTCCAGATGCTCCTATGCAGGCAGGGCGCGGGAATGTCATCCGCCGGGGCGTCCACGCTGGGCTCGATGAGCTCCGAGACATTGCTGGAGGAGGTAAAGAATACCTGCTCCAAATGCGCAATAGAGAGAGCGAACGGACAGGTATCTCAAGTCTCAAAATAGCTTTCAATAACGTCTTTGGCTACTACATTGAGGTTCGCAATACCCACAAGCACTTAGTCCCCGATGACTGGATCCGAAAGCAAACACTCGTGAGTGCCGAGCGCTACATCACTCCCGAGCTCAAGGAGTATGAGCAGAAGATTCTCGGCGCAGAGGAAAAGATACAAATCCTTGAGGCAGAACTCTTCTCACAGATTACAGCCAAAGTATTGGAGCACATACGTGTACTCCAATCCAATGCTCTGGCACTATCCACTATTGATGTCCTCCTGTCCTTTGCTGATACTGCGTGCAAGTACAATTATACAGCCCCAAAGATTGACAATAGCGATGTCCTCGAGATCAAAGGTGGGCGTCATCCTGTCATCGAGCAGCTTCTCCCAGCCGGCGAGACCTATGTCCCCAATGATCTCTATCTGGACAGCTCCACTCAGCAGATCATCGTCATCACAGGCCCGAATATGTCCGGTAAGTCCGCACTCCTACGTCAGACAGCACTCATCACGCTACTCGCACAAGTCGGATCCTTTGTTCCGGCATCGGCAGCACGCATCGGGATAGTAGACCATATCTTCACTCGCGTAGGGGCTTCGGACAATATATCCAAAGGAGAGAGTACGTTCATGGTAGAGATGACCGAATCTGCCTCTATCCTCAATAACCTTACCCCACGTAGCCTTATCCTCATCGACGAATTGGGACGTGGCACCAGCACCTACGACGGTATCTCCATAGCACGCTCGATAGTCGAGTACCTGCATGAGCACCCCCACGGTCATGCCAAGACCCTATTCGCCACACACTACCATGAGCTCAATGAGCTTGAGGGCATCTATCCTCGCATCAAGAACTACAATGTCTCTGTACAGGAATCTGGAGGAAAGGTCGTCTTCCTCCGCAAGCTCATCCCCGGAGGGAGCGAGCACAGTTTCGGTATCCATGTCGCAAAAATGGCTGGTATGCCGCGCGAGATTGTGCAGCGAGCTGATGAGATTCTCCTTAGTTTGGAGTCTGCAGCAGAGCAGATGCGACACTCCACAGATCTGACAGCAGAGTTCAGGAAAGTCCCCTCTGCCCCACCCTTACACCACACAGATGCTCCCGTACAGCTAAGTTTTTTCCAGCTCGACGATCCCCTCCTCGCAAGTATCAGAGAGGAGATCATCGGAATCAATATCAATGATCTGACACCCCTGGAAGCACTCAATAAGCTCAATGAAATACAGCGACTCCTTACGGCAGGAAATGGGCAGGGATAGATTCTCTATCCTCACATTCGGAATTACAAAAGAGCAGTAAATCATGATTTGATTTACTGCTCTTTTTTGTATCTGATACAACCGGAAGAATTCATCAACTCCGGAGAGAGAGCGTTTTGGTACGGAAATATCCGTATCCCTTGTCCGACAATCTGTAACCATCCCTGTAGGGGGTAATGTATCCATTCGTCTCAAGCTTAGCGAGGACAGACTTTATTACCTCGGTACTCCGAGCATTGCGCTCAAGCACGTTCGTACAGATGTCCCCATAAGTAACGTAAGGAAAGATTTCACCATCCGGGTCGACGAAACGCCCCATGATAATCTCGGCAAATTGTAGTTCGTGTCCCATAATCAAGTGTTTAATACTAATAGTTATCATGAAGTATTTCTGCAATAACTGTCATCACTCTAAAAATTGACACACAGATGCTTAATACCTACATTCATGCAGAATACCTAAGGGAATGATAATAGATATTATAAAAGGACTTGTATATATCTATCACTCATTCACACACAATGATAACTATTATTTACGAGATGCCAATAGCATTATCTACTTTTTTCCTTAAAAGGAACTACAAGTAGCAAGAATTACCTATTAGTAGGTAGAAGAGATTCAAATGACGCAAGTTTGAGTTAAGAAAATTACCCTTTTGGGATACAGTATCTACTAGGGGCAATCTTCTTACATATCGTCCACATATACGGATGGTAAAATTTCTCTGGGTCGTCGATGATTCGATGACCCAGAGCCTTCTCTGACGACCTCTGGAAGGTCGTTTGGCCGACGACCCGGAGCTTTCTGTGGAGTATGTCCGCATTCCGCAGTGAATGATGCAGGGTATTGTTTGAACAAAGAGGGGATTATTCTTACGAAGATACCAATTTAGTCTCCTAAAATTCAACCGGTTAAGCAATTATTCACAAGACATCACTTTCATGTTTCTTATCTCAAATTCACGTCAAAATAAGGGCGAGAAGTACCATTTATGGTACTCCCCGCCCTTAGCGTTGGTCAGCGTGCGTATCCTTATTATTCGGACATGGTAGGTATGATGACAATATCCTGCGTATAGCTACCATAAGGTATCATGTATCGATCCAGTGGTAGTGAGCCCCAGGAGTCTATACTCCCTAACCCCATGTGGTAGGCATCTATATTAACGTGTACGGACTTGGGGTCCGGCTGTAACAGCTCTACATGTCGCTGAGTTTTCTCCGGATAGGTGTCAAGGACATCGATGCTATGGGGGATTGTGGATGCGAAGAATGCTCTATCTGACACGAAAGTCAACCCTCTCCCGCGATCATCGATCACGCTCCACGTACGCACATCTGAATGCAGACCTGACTCCTGGGGACGGCTGTATGGATGAAATGTTTCCGCAACTCTCTGTTCATATAGCCCGATAAACGCTCCCGTGGTACGGTCTATATAGTTCTCTGCCGGTCCACGACCGTAGTACTTCAAGTAGCTATATGCCTTAGGCATCTCCATACGCAGCCCGAAACGGAAGAGGGGTTTCCCGTCTGCCACAGTACTGTCGGGTCTGATTTCCTGGTGCACATAGAGTTTTCCGTCTCTATCCAATACATAGGCCATCGTCAGCTCTACGCCAGGTTCGGGTAGAGCATATACCGCCTTCACTTCCCCCCTAGCATCACGCACACAATAGTCGAAAGAGAGAAGGTTGAGAGTGGGATTACGCCACATCTTCCAGACCTTCTGCAGTCCTGCACCTACATCATTGTCCGTCGGTGCACGATAGAAAGACGGTCTCAGCAGGCTCCCCTCGGTCATCATCTGCTCTCCCGCTACTTTGTAACCCGATAGCAGCCCCGTAGCGCAGTCAAAGGTCAGCTCCACGCCACCGTCAGTCACGAGCTCCACCACCTTTTCTCCGGTATCACGGAGTCGCACGCTCCCAGCCGTGGCAAGATCAGGTAGACGTAGCACTCCTTCCTGAAGTGTCAGCTGCTCCTGAGCCACGGTCCAGCCTTCAGGTAAAGCTTGTGTAGGCTGGGTGGTGCGGTATAACACGTTCACGAAAACATCCAACCCCTCATCGTACTCAGGTACATCTATCGCTATCATCTCAGCTTTCTGGGGCTTGACCATAGGACAACTGACAGTACGGCTAAGCACCTCATGCCCGCCAATGACGACACTATATGTCACTGCAAGATCACGAAGGGGAACAAAGAAATGGTCATTGAAGACCCTCAGCGCGATGCTGTCTCGACCCACTGACGTACGCACCAGTTCCGTGTGAACGGGTTGGTAACCATACTTAGCTTCGAGGGCAGTGGGATGCAAGGTCTTATCGGCAGCAAAAAGACCATTGTTGCAGAAATTATTGTCCGAAGGATCATACGCATTCCAGTCTCCGCCATAGCCCTGTACCTGTACTCCCTCCTTAACCATGTACTGGGACTGGTCGATGAAGTCCCAGATAAAACCGCCCTGTAGAGCAGGGTATTTGTGGAAGAGGTCCATATACTCCCTGAAGTTTCCGAGTGAATTGCCCATGGCATGAGCGTACTCACAGAGGATATAAGGTTTCGGAGGATTATTCTTCGCATACTCCTCTATCCCCGCAGGTGAGCAGTACATCTCGGCATTGATATCAGTATTATCACCTACAAGGGCACGCTCAAGCATGATCGGACGTGAGCTATCTATCTCAAGTATCGCACGGCGTGCGGCTGTGAAGTTGCCCCCGTCGCCTGCTTCGTTAGACATCGACCACATGAATATTGATGGGTGAATCCCACGTGACACTACATGCCGGACATTGCGCTCCACATGAGGCTTCTCCCAAAGGGGAAACTTCGCCAATGACTGCTCGCCATACCCCATGCCGTGGGACTCTATATTGGTCTCTGCCAATACATAGAGTCCGTACCTATCGCACAGGTCGTAGAAGTAAGGATCATTCGGGTAGTGGCAGGTACGGATAGCATTGAGGTTTATTCGCTTGGCATTGATCACGTCCTGCTCCATCTGAGCACGACTAACGACAGTCCCTGTCTCTGGAGACATCTCATGGCGATTGGCTCCCTTTATGAGAATCGGCTGACCGTTGAAGTACATCACACTTCCTCTGATCTCCACGTGCCTGAAGCCCACATTCATGTGTATCACTTCCGTACTCTTCTGTCCTTCGAGAGTTTCTATCTCCAAGCGATACAAGTTGGGCTGCTCGGCACTCCATGGCAGGACATTGCGAATAGTTGTGCTGATTGTATTCGTGTTACGTCCTGCGACCCTCTGATGCCATACTTCCTCCCCTGTCGGACTGATGAGTCGGAGGTCATAAGTCGGCTTACCCACAGAGGTCATACGAAGCCGTAGATGCCCGTCGGAAAAGCCATTGACTAAATCCTGAGTCAGCTCTATATTGTCCACACGGTTTCGGGGGCGAGCGTAAATATAGGTATCTCGAGTAAAGCCAGTAAAGCGGAACATATCCTGATCCTCCAAGTATGTACCGTCGCTCCAGCGAAAGACCTGGAAAGCGATTGTATTCTGCTCTCCCGGCCTAAGGAACTTCGTGACATCGAACTCTGCTTCAAGTTTACTATCCTCACTGTAGCCGACAAATCGTCCATTGATCCACACATACACATTGGACGTCACGGCCCCAATGTACAGTGTGAGATCTTGTCCCCGAAAGCTCTCCGGGACGTCTACAACGCGACGGTAGTAGCCCACGGTGTTATTCTTCGTCGGCACTGGATTCTGCTCCTGCGGCCGATTCTCCTCATGCCCACGCCAGGGGAACCCGACATTGACATACATCGGATCATTAACCCCATTGTGCTCCCAAACCCCTGGAATAGGCATTGTACGCCAGTCGCTATCATCGTAGTCGACACGAAAAAAATCGGACACATACTCTGTGGCGTCCTGCTTGTAGGAAAATCTCCATGTGCCATTGAGCGACAGGGTGCGCGCGGAGGCTAACGGTTCGCCACGCAGTGCCATATCAGTACTCTCATAGGCAAAATAGCGCGCTCGCATAGGCAAGCGGTTAACCTGATTCACCCGAGGGTCCTGCCATTCGGTAAACGATTGCGCACGACCCGTCATAGCCACCAGCGAGATCAGACCCGCCGCTACCAATAATCTTCTACTCATGATCCTAATGTATGTATTTTGGGAATTATCAAAAAAGATACCGATACAATATACGCTTTTTTCACCACACAGCGAAAGAAATCTTTATGCAAGAACTACTGACAGACACTTAGGCGATATGGGGAAAAATTTCTCTGGGTCGTCGATGTCTCGATGTCCCGGAGCTTTCTACAACGACCTCCGGGACATCGATACATCGACGACCCAGAGATTTTTTCACTTCCGTCCGAAGTCTGCAGGGATCTCTCCAATGGTCTCAGTGGGCCACTTGAGAAGGGTGTAGCGTTTGATATCATGGTTCTGGAGCCAGGTGAGTGCACGGTGAAGATGTGCAAAAAGATCCTGATTGAGAGAATTCGACTGGAGGGTAGTCTTGACCGCTTTGTGGCGCACCCAGGCGAGGGCAGTACGGCTGTCAGAGTAAATCGGGACGAAGTAATGGTTCTGCTCCATCCATGCCATAGCATGGACGATCGCGAGGAATTCACCAAGGTTATTGGTGCCCTGTGGGTAAACTTGACTGTGAAATACCTCGTCGCCTGTGTCTACGACTACCCCACGATACTCCATGCGTCCGGGATTGCCCTGGGAGGAAGCATCCACAGCAATAGCATCGGGGTTTATGCCGTGCTCCATGCGTAGGACACGCTGCTGGTCAGCGGTGGGCTTGGGCTTAGCAGAGGGGGTATTCCCCGTAGGAGAAGTGGGGGTATAGAAGTTTTCAGGCTTGCCACTGCGGTAGATTTCTTCCGCTTGTGCACGAGTGATCCCCTTGAAGGACTTGAACATAGAACCCTTAACTCCCTTGATCTGCGCTTGGCAGTCTGTCCACGTAGTGTAAACCCCAGGCTCAAGACCTGCCCAGACGATGTAGTACTTCTTCTCCGGATCCATCGTCAGCCTAGTATTAGGTGATAGACCCCTGCCGATGCGCCCTCGGCAAACTCCATGTCCTCACTGTCTGCAAAGCTCCTCAGCTCCTCTGGAGTACCATGCCAGCCCTCAAGAAGGGCTGTACGTGCGATGGTTCCACGATACATCTTGGTGTGGACGACAACCTGACAAAGCTTGCCTCGAGAGCGGTGGAGGAAGAGTGGCTGGAGGACTGTATAGGCACGGGCGATCCGCTTCCAGTCGAAGAGTTTTTTCATCTCCTCACTGGCGACGAAGAGCAGTGTGTGGTCCGGATCCTCCTGAAGGAGCTGCATCAGGTGCTGTGTGAGGAGGGGGCGCCAGTAGCTAAAGAGGGAAGAAGAGGCGATACTCCGGAGCCTAAGCCCTCCCTCGAGACGGTAGGTGGCTATCGCATCAGTGGCGCGGAGGAGACCGTAAAGGAATGAGCAGATGTACAGCGTAGAGAGCTGGGTAGACGTGAGAGTGTGGGGACGGAGATACTTGTAGGCGATACCGTCATAGGCCAGCACGGCGGGATGCGTGGGAGCAGTGTCAAAGTCCTCATACGCACATGTGACATCTGTGGCTAATGCGGGAGAGAGATTGAGCGAATTACTCCAGTCATCAGCCGTCCAATCCTTTAGCTCGTTGGCTAGACAATTCGCATGAGACTGGAAGACAGGACAAGTGGGTACGATAGTATGCGCCGGGGGAGTGGAGCGCATCGTTTTGGCAGGGGAGAGGAGGGTGATCATCTGTGGGTGTACTTTTGTTCAAAGGCGATGTAGGCGAGGGCAATGCCGTCAGCACGAAGGGAAACAGTGGGAGATGTTACCTCATTGAGTGAAGCCTGCCAAAGTTCGGTAAAGACACGACTCTCAAAGGGATAAGCAACACCCGCTGCACTGAGAGGCTGATGATCGAAGGTAAAGAAACTAATCTGCGTCCTGATAGGAAGATGAAATTCCCTATCACCAGCAAAAGGAACAAAGACTCCATATGGTGTAACTGCCGTGACCTCGACGCCCATACCATAGTAAGAAGGAAGAAGAGAAATATTGGCTATCGTGTGATCCTCACGCCTGCCCGAAATCCCTACGATGACCATACGTGTCCAGCCCTGAGCGAGGGCATAACGAACTGACTTGGTGAGATCATTGGTTTCCTGCTCAGGAACCTTGACGATACTCACACCGAGACGCTCCATGAGCTCTGGCTGTACAGAGTCTCCGTCACCGACGATAACCTCAGGGGCACAGAGGGTGAGTGAATAGTATTGCCCGAGAGCCCCATCGCAGACAATAGTATGGGCAGCACGTCCAGAGAGGTCCTGCATCTCATCAGGGGAGAGGAGGTCTCCACGAGCGACGACAAGGACGTCAAAAGCAGAGGGGAGAAGTGCAAAGTCATTCATGCTGTCTGGGAGTTGGTTAGTCTAATCCACCTAATAAGTCCCCAGACGGCAACGACACTGTAGATGACAAAGAAGTAGCCTGTAACCGTGTAATTCTGGACAAAGTAAAGAACACAGTAAATGACATTAGAGAGTATCCAACAGTACCATGTTTCGATGTATTCTTTGGCAAGCAGCCACATGCCTATAAGGCTGACAGAAGTAGCGACTGCATCCAAATAGGGAAAGGGACTATCCATGTAGGTGTGAAAGAGGTAAGCCAATATGGGAACGAGTGCAGCCGAGATGAAAAGGCATATCCAGAATACACCGGGAGGAGCCCAGCGAATATGTGGAGTGTCCTGAGCTTGTCCCCGACTCCTACGCCAGGCCATCCAACCAAGGATACAAGCAATGATGTAGTAAACGTTGACGATAATATTTCCGTACACTTGACTCTTCCACGAGATATAGATGTAGAAGAATGGCAGGATGATCCCTACAGGCCATAGCCACATGCTTGCACGCATCTCAAGAACGACATAGAGGATACCTATGGTAGCAGCGATTATCTCAATGATTTCGATGGTAGACATAGCGAATTTGGAGAGAAAGAATACGTTCGTCAGCGACTGGGGACATGTTCGGCAAGAGTAAGGTGGGATAATGCATTCGCCTCAGAGCAAGCGTGGCATACGGCATCTATACCCTCATGGATATGAAGACTGCGATTGACACAGAAGAGCCGGCTGACCATTTTGGAGAGCGTGCCTATGTCGTGGGAGACAATCATGACCGCGGTGTCACGATTGAGCTCAGGAAGAATCTCGTAGAGACGATTTTCAAATCCCTTATCGACATAGGTATTGGGTTCATCAAGGATAAGGAGTCGGGGAGTAGAGACAAGGGCACGCCCGAGTAGAACTCTCTGGAGTTGCCCACCCGAGAGTTCGCCGATAGCAGTATCCGCATAGTCACTCATCCCTACTCTGTCGAGTGTCGCAGTGACACTTGCCTTATCCTCACGGGAGAGACGGAGGTGTCCAGGTGTCAGAAGACCACTCGCTATGACCTCTGATACCGTGATAGGGAATTGTTTGTCCGTCCTGCTCTGCTGAGGAATGTAGCCAATCTCAAGAGATCTAACGGGACGACCCGTGGGACCGTAGTAACGGATCAATCCGCTCTCAGGTCTGAGGAGTCCGAGGAGTGAACGGATGAGAGTGGTTTTACCTCCACCGTTAGGTCCGATGACACCAATGAAGTTTCTCTCGTAGACCTCAAAAGAGAGATCCCGTAGGATGCCGGGAGCATTGGGATACCCAAGCGTCAGATGCTCGACAGTCAGCAGAGGTTTAGTACTCATCTCTTTGCAGTGTCAAAGGCATCAAGGAGTGTATTCATCTGGTGAAGCCAGTTCTCCTCGAGAGGGTTGATGACATGCGTAGGGAGGGATAGTTCCTTCGCTATGCTTTCCGTAGTTTCAGTATCGTACTCCTGCTGGATGATGACGACGGTGGCATTTTTAGTCTTGGCATCCTCCAAAAGCTGAGCCAACTGAAAGGGAGTAGGTTGTTTGCCCTTCTGCTCAATGACGAGCTGGGTAAGTCCCCACTCCTCACTGAAGACAGATAGTGAAGGGTGATAGATGACAAAGGCTCGCTGAGTGTTGTAATGTACGAAGATATCAAGGGCACGCTGGGCAAGAGTATTGATTTGCTCCTGTAGGAGCTTATAATTGGCCTCAAAGGTTGCTTTGTGCTCTGGAAACGACTCACAGAGGGACTTGTAAATCATGTCGGCAATGAGTTTACCTGCAAGAACGGATGTCCAGTAGTGCGGATCACCCATAGGATGCACTGACTCATACTTGTACCCTTCCCCATGGTCGTGGGTACAGGTTAGCTCATGAGGTAGAGCTTCAGACAGGTTGACAGTGCGAGCAGGTTTGGCCGAACGTGCTATCGTCTCCAGCCACCGGGTCTCGTAGGGAAGTGTGCCGATGTAGAAGTAGAGATCGGCTCCCTCCAGGTCCATTATATTGCGTGGCGAAGGGTCATACTCCTCGGGGCTACTACCCGTAGGTACCATCACAACAACATCGACGACGCCACCAGCAATTGACTCCACGAAGAACTTCTGGGGTGGAAGAGTCACTGCTACGACGGGTTTGACTGTTCCCTTGGACGGTCTTTGGCACCCCATCATCACCATGACCATCGTAACGAAGAATAGTAATAATATGGGTATCTTTTTCATGCCTATAGGGCTTGACTAATAATATAGATATTGTAGATGACAAATAATGTAAGCATGCCGGCTCCCTCAGCTCTAGTGATCTTTCTCTGCCCAAAGTACAGAGCTACCGCAAAGATAACTATACTCGTCAGTAGTTGCATGATGACGTCAAGTTCAGTGAACTGTAGGTTAGTTAGAGGATTGACAACCCCAGAGATTCCGAGGACAAAGAAGACATTAAAGATATTACTTCCTATGACATTTCCCACAGCTATACTGGTATTCTTCTTAAGTGCGGCTACCACTGAAGTTGCCAATTCAGGGAGGGAAGTCCCCCACGACACCAATGTGAGTCCGATCAGCGTATCACTGACACCTAGGATTGAAGCTATCAGGGATGCATTGTTCACGAAGAGGTTACCACCGAATACCAAAGCTCCTAATCCAAGAAGAGTAAAAAGAACGTCAACCACAATACGACGTCCGGTTGGATACTCCTTATTGTTAATGTTATTGATGGTCTGTTCGCGGGCACCCTGCCTACCAATGTACACGGTGTAAGACAAAAAAATCAGCCCAAAGATCACCAGCAATATAGCCTCACTACGGTAAATCGTTGACGGCATACCGTCAATCCATCGATCAGAGATCACGAGAGCGAGTGCAATAGCTGCAAATATTAATATCGGGATATCAAAGCGATTAAGATTTCGCTCCACCGCCAAAGGTGTAATCAGAGCTGTAATACCGAGAATAGCCAGACCATTAAAAATATTGCTCCCAATCACGTTCCCCACTGCTATACCACCATTGTGTGCCAAGCTCCCGAGCACACTGACGGTCAACTCTGGGGTGGACGTTCCAAAAGCCACCACCGTCAGACCGATCACCAACTGTGGTATACGAAATCGAGTAGCAACACCTGAAGCACCCTCTGTCAGGAAGTGAGCCCCCGCAACTATAAGTACAACCCCGAGGAATATAAGGACTATCTGAAGTATCATCTCTTAATTCTTTGCAATATTATGCTACGAAAATTACAAAGTGATTGCATTGCTGATAATGTAGACATTGTAACCTAAAAATATCGCCAACATTACAGCACCTTCCCAACGAGTAATCCTGTGCTTACCAAAGAACACTGCTGCAAAATAGGTCAATACTATAGCAAGTAACTGCATAAAGATATCCAATGTAGTGAACTGAAGTCCCGTTAATGGACGCACGACTCCGGCAATCCCGAGAACGAAGAAAACGTTGAAGATATTGCTCCCTACTATATTCCCCACTGCTATGCCCACATTCTTTTTCAATGCTGCTACGGCAGAGGTCGCGAGCTCAGGGAGGGAAGTCCCCCACGACACCAGCGTCAGACCGATCAGCGTATCACTGACTCCGAGGGCAGATGCTACCTTAGATGCATTGTCCACGAAGAACTCTCCCCCAAGTACAAGCCCCGAGAGCCCCATAATTATCATCGCAATGTCAATTGCGACATGGTGCCGCTTATCCGCCGGTATGTTCCCTTCCTCCCTCTTCCGCTGTCTGGTCTCTCGTATTGACTTTTTACCCATAAAGACCGTGTAGGAGATGAAGAGAACCCCAAATATAGTAAGGAAAGCAGCTTCTGTTCGAGATATGGTCGAAATCGTCCCCTCCAACCATACGTCAGACGTCACTAGGAGTAACGCTATCCCTGCGAAAATCGCTATTGGGATATCGTACCTCCAAGAGTTGCGCTCCACAGGCAGTGGGGTGATGACAGCCGTCAGTCCAAGGATTGCAAGACAATTGAAGATGTTACTCCCAATCACATTTCCCACTGCTATACCGCCATTGCCCGCGATGCTCCCAAAGACACTTACCGTCAGCTCAGGTGCCGAAGTTCCGAAAGCTACCACCGTCAGACCAATAATGATCTGAGGGATACGGAAGCGTGATGCCACTGACGATGCCCCCTCGGTCATGTAATTAGCCCCCGCGACTATAAGTACCAGCCCAAGCAGGATGTAGAAGATCTCCGTTACCATCACATTCTTTTTCTGCTCCTGATAATCTTCTCGTCCAGATAAGGGTACACCAATGAGGTCACGGTGCCATAATGGGGAACGTGTGTAAATAGATGCTCCAGATCTATCTCGCCGTACCAGTAGCGAGCACTATTAATCACACCACCGTGACAGAACACTGCTATGCGAGTCCACCTCTGCATGCGTACCTCCTGCACGAAGTTCCCTACTCTCTCCGTCAGGGCATCCACACTCTCACCACCAGGGGGTGACATCAACTCCAGCCTATCTCCATACAGATGGCTGTCGGGGTGCTTAGCCATGATTGCATACACCTCTTCCCAGGGCTTCATCTCCCACTCGCCAAAGTTACGCTCCATCAGGCGTGGATCCACCACTGCATCATAGTACCCGCAATATTCACACAGCTTTTTGGCGCGCGATAAGGGACTCGTAAATACCCTATCGTATTGTCTTTCGCTCAGTACCTCCCTGACCGCCTCAGCTTCGATCTCGAAGGTCGATGCCACGGGGAGGTCGCTCTGACCGTAGGCTGTGGTTCCCGTCACGAGCAGGGAGGTATGGCGTATCCAGTCTATCGTCAACATCTATTAATTTATTCTATCTTCTGCTCTCGTCATCAATCTCTTTTCTCTCGTCCACTCAGGTACTAACAAAGATACCAAAAACGCTCTCACCTTCCCACTCAGTCGTCACGTCTCCTATGCTTACGCTGATCACGGGTGAAGGTCCTATTCTCCCTCCGCTTACCATCTCTCCTGCCACGAGGATACTCTCCACGCTTGGAGATCGGTATCGGTTCCGTGGACACAGATACACGTATGGCCCGTCCGCCGAGTTCAAAGTCATTCATTCCCTCCATCACATCCTCCACGTCAGCATTGCGAACCTCGAAGTATGACTTGCGGTCGACGATATCTATCTTCCCAACCTCTACGAATTGTCCCATGCAGTGATTGATGATATCTATGAGAGTATTTGGATATATCTTATCCCTCTTACCGAAGTTGAGACACAAGCGAGTAAATCCCTTCTGTGCAACCCCTGTACGATGTTCCTCAGGAGTTTTGTGCTCACGAGTAGGCTTCTTACGCTCCCTCTCAGACACCTCCTCCACATCCGGAGCGTCTTCGTAGTAGCGGATCAGACGCTCAAACTCCATGTACATCACGCGCTGTATCAGTTGCTCCTTATCCAGCCAGCCAAGTCTCTTCGTCACTGCATCTATAAATGGTGCTATCGCCTCTTCCTTAGGTATTGTGCGCTCAATGCGATCCACTAATTGCAGCAACTGCTTCTCACATATCTGCTCGCCTGAGGGAAGCTTAGGGTGTTCGAACTCCACACCCGTCGCCTGTGTGATCGTTCGGAGACGTCCCTTCTCCTTGACGTGACAGATAGCTATAGATATCCCGCTCTTACCTGCACGAGCGGTACGACCACTACGGTGGGTGTAGGTCTCCGCATCGTCTGGAAGGGTATAGTTGATGACATGGGTAAGGTTGTTCACATCGAGCCCACGTGCCGCCACGTCAGTAGCCACTAGGAGTTGGATATTCTTAACCCTAAACTTCTGCATCACGGAATCACGCTGAGCTTGACTAAGATCACCGTGAAGAGCGTCAGCATTGTATCCGTCTTGTATCAACTGATCCGCTACCTCCTGTGTGTCGCGGCGAGTACGACAGAATACAATCCCATAGATATCGGGGTAGTAATCGCAGATACGCTTAAGGGCAAGGTACTTGTCCTTCGCCGACACCATGTAGTACATGTGGCGGATATTTCGGTTGGTCACATTGCGCTCACCTACCACAACCTCCCGGGGGGCGTTCATATACTTTTTGGTGATGCGTGCAATCTCCTGTGGCATGGTCGCCGAGAAGAGGAGCATATGTCTCTCTCGTGGTATTCCCTCGAGAATCATGTCCAGATCCTCACTGAACCCCATATCCAGCATCTCGTCGGCTTCATCAAGGACGACGTCACGTATCTGCCCCAAATCTATGGCACCCCGTCGCATGAGGTCAAGCAAACGACCCGGTGTAGCTACCACTACCTGCACCCCACGGCGGAGGGTACTGATCTGATTATCTATGGATGCTCCTCCGTATACAGCCACGAGACTTACCTCCGGTAGGTGGGCAGAGTAAAGAGCGAGATCGCGCATGATCTGCATACAGAGTTCACGCGTAGGAGAGAGAATGAGTGCCTGTGGTGTACGCTTGGTACGATCGAGATTCTGGAGGATAGGGAGACCGTACGCTGCCGTCTTGCCGGTTCCGGTCTGTGCCAGTGCTATAATGTCGATACCCTTACCCAGGAGGAGCGGAATCACAGCTTCCTGTACGGGCATGGGGGATTCGAAGCCTATCTTCTCAATGGCTTCGCGTAGGGGCGTAATGACGCCAAGTTCTTCAAATGTGCTCATGAAAATTGCTAAAAGATGTATGCTGCGGTGCCTCGTCACTCGCATACCCGAGCACTCAAAGATCCTACAGTCTGCGCAAAGGTACCAAAAATCCGGCATCTTTTTTTGTCTCGAGATTTTTGCGGAGGGTGTGAACAATGATCCTGTGTACTCTTTCATAACCCTATACAGCGTCCCCACCGTCAAAGACCCCAAAGACCTCTCTGCGACGACCCAGAGGTTTCTTCCGAAAGCTCTGGAAGGTCGATTTTGAGACCTCTGGGAAGTCGATCGACCGTTCTCCGGGTCGTTTCTTCCCCTCCTCCCAATAGTGCTATTCCAGAATTCCGATGTGCAGCATTCTACCTCCGGGAGGAGGGTTGCAGACATATCCTTGTCCTCAAACTCTCAAACCTCTCGAGCAACCGGGTGGAGTGAGTCACAAATGTAAAACAAAGCAAATAGAACAAGTATCTGAGGGGTTTTGTGTATCTTTGGCTGTAGTATACATACAGAAATTTAAGTCAAAAGAGACATATATGAGAGGATATCGGAAATCGAGACAGGTGATGATCGCATTCGCACTAATCAGTGTGGGAGTTCCGGCATTAGCACAGAATGTATCCTGGGAGCAGGATCACCTCTTACGTGCACGCGAAGCATCACAGCTAACGAGTCAGGTAGGTGTGATAGAGGCTTTTCAGCCCATACTCCGCGATGTATGGAGCTTGCCGCTTTACAGCGAGGAGGCACTCTACCTCGACGCTGTGGCTCGTCAAGCATTGGGTACGAGCGAAGCAGAACTCCAGCTCCTCAAGTTCATAGAGGATCATCCACACTCTGCTTACCTACCTTATGCCCAAAGCAGGTTGGGCGAGTGGTACTACGTCCGTGGTCAGTATGGTAGTGCGGTGCACTGGTTCCGCCGTGTAGATACTTCGCTACTACCGGAGCAGATGAGCATGGCGGTAGACTACTACCATGCGTATGCGCTGATGCGTGAGGGACGTGATGCAGAGGCGCTTCGGATCTTTCAGCCCCTGACACACACGGCAGAGTACAGACAGGATGCCCGATTTTACGCCGGTTATCTGAGTATGAAGTCAGGCGATATCCCTACAGGGCTACAGTACCTGAGGCAGGTGACATCACACCCTGCATATGGGATGTATGCGGATGCGTACATAGCTGAGGGATTGCTATCCACCAGCAAGTACACGGAGGCACTAAGCACGGCACGCGCAGCGATGGACAGGGATCCCGCCCTCAGCTCTGCAGTAGAGCAGTCGCTGCTCCGCTCTGCAGGACTCGCAGCGGCAGCGCTGGGACAGCAGGATACCTCCACGGAGTACCTGCGCAGGTATATGACGGTGGCTCCACAACCCGGACGTGTGGAGATGCTGACGCTGGGCAAGAATCTCTTCGACCTCGGTCAGTCTGGCGAGGCTGTCGGGTATCTGGAGCGTGTGGATACAGGTCAAGCAGACTTCATGTCACAGCTGTCTAATTACTATCGTGGGCTGTGTCTCCTCTCCTCCAAGAATAGCTCTGCGGCACTCACCGCCTTCGACAAGGCTGCTTCGATAGGGGTGCATGCCCCACTGACAGAGGTGGCGACGTTCAACGCCGCCCTCGCAGCATACAGCAAAGCCCCAGGGCGTGTGGGCGACGGCAGCCGTCGACTGATACAATTCTTGGCACAGTATGATCGGAGTGAATTCAGACCTCGTGTGATAGGGCACCTCAGCGATGCTTTTCTCAATGAGAGGGACAACGCCCTCGCCCTACGAGAGCTAGACAAGATAAAGCCCCTTCCCTCTGAACTTAGTCGCATCCGAGAGCGAGTAAGGCTGGGACAGGCTAATAAGGCTCTGGCGAGTGGGAATACAGGGGTTGCATCTCGTCAGTATGATGAGATTATCAGCGCCGGAGTGGACCCGTCAAGTGTGGCACAAGCACATCTATGGAAAGGTGAAGCCGCGTACCGTGACGGCAACTATCAGGAGGCGATACACAGCACGAGGGAGTACCTGAGAGTCCGTCCACAGGATCAAGAGCTAAACCCCAACGCGTACTATACCCTGGGATATGCTCTCTTCAACCGACAGGACTACAATGGTGCAGAGGAGGCACTGAGACAATTCCTCAGCGCAAAGACGAATGCTACAGCAAACGAGCGAACGAGTGTCCTCAATCGGCTTGGAGACATCGCCATACAGCGGAAGAGCTATGCGACAGCATTGGATTACTTCGCACAGGCACAGCAGGCCGGTGGTAACGAAGCAGACTACGCACACTTTACCAGGGGACAAGTATTAGGACTACAGAAGGACTATAAGGGGAAGGCTGCTGTACTGGCACAACTGGCAAGCAGATACCCCGGATCACCACACGCAGCAGAGGCTCTACTGGAGCAGGGGCGTAGTCTGGCACTATTGGGAGATCAGAAGGGGGCAAGAGAAGCCTTTGGAAGATTTAATAGAGAATATCCCAGTAGTCCTCTGGCACCGAAGGCAGAGATAGAACTGGCTCAGTCCTACTTCAACGATAGTGACCTCACAGAAGCATCTCGTCACTACGAGAACGTAATACGCCGTTATCCAAAGAGTGATGAGGCAAAGACAGCTCTGCAGGACCTTAAGTCTATCAGCGTACAATTGAATAGGGTGGATCAATTCAACGACCTCCTCCGACAGACAGGTGCATCAGCAAGCGTTTCGGACACGGAAATGGACTCATTAGCTTACTTAGCAGCGGAGCGTGCTGTCGCACAGGATTCTAAGGGTGAAGGACTGAAAGCGTTGGATAAGTACCTACAGCAGTATCCCAATGGGGCATTCGTAAACCGCGCTGCCTACAGTAAATCTCTGATACTCTACAATAGTGGTAATTATTCTGACGCAGCACTTATACTTGAGAGGCTGGGGGATCAGACGGCCGGTCCCATCGCAAAGGATGCGTATCACCTGCTGGGAGTGTCGTATGACAAGATGCTCCAGCCAGGACGTGCAGCAGAGGCTTTCCTGAAGGAAGCACACGCCGCAACGACAATAACTGACAGAAGCGAAGCAGTACGTTTGGCAGTAGACCGTGCCGTGCAGAGTGGAAGTGAGGACTTCATATACGGGTTAGCGAGTGACATTGCTCGAGGTCAGATAGAGGTGAATGACCAGGCCAAGGCTTTTGCGTACGGTTATGCTGGCGAAGCATACGCCAAGGCAAACCGTAAAGATGCTGCCCTGAAGTATGCCGACAGAGTGCTCGCACTACCGGATCAGGGTAAGCACACTATGGCCAAGGTAGTAAAGGCTCTGGATATGTACGACAAGGCGAACTACATCGCAGTACAGAAGAGTATGAACACCCTAACTGCACAGGGATCAACAGATGCCTACTGGCTAGCAAGAGGTTTTGTTTTACTGGCAGATACCTACACAAAGTTGGGAGACAAGACCAGTGCTCGTACGTACCTCGAAGGGATACAGAGCAGCTATCCTAACAGCTCCGACGGCATCATGCAGATGGTGAATGAGAGACTAGAGAAGTTGAAGTAAGCATCTGGCGAAAGTAACAATCCATTGAGAATAAGATCAAAAAACTAAGACAGCAAAGAATACATAGCATATGAAATTCATCAACCCTCCGATATATGCGCTCACAATGGTCCTGTCTCTGTGCTGCACGATAACAGCAGAGTCTCAGACAGCAGAAAGAGATACAATCAATAGAGAGATGGTGCTGGAGCGGGATTTCGTACCCACAGCAAAGCAGGCGCAGAAAGCATTTTTCAACCCCTTACAAGGGATAAAGTCCCAGGCTTTGAAGCCTCTGGACTTCGCTCGAAATACGTATGAAGTGAGTATGAATGTGCGACCACATCTTTTTGATCCCTTAGAGAATAGTCACGCCATAGTACCTGAACGCAATGCATGGCACTTGAGGCTACTGGGTGGTTATCCCGTACGCTATGGAGCAAACCTCGGTATGCTGTATAGAGTCGGAGAGCAAGGGTCCGTAGAATTGGCGGTGGATCACTTGTCACAAAGTCTGAGTGGCGTGCAGAGGTATTCGACCTACGGGTCAAAGAATAACACACACGACACA
Organism: Porphyromonadaceae bacterium; assembly: GCA_037191085.1. Taxonomy (GTDB): domain Bacteria; phylum Bacteroidota; class Bacteroidia; order Bacteroidales; family Porphyromonadaceae; genus Porphyromonas_A. Next base: position 30,185 of record JBAKGE010000015.1, read on the forward strand.
TCTGTAGGGCTAAAATATAGTGGAAAGCTAGGGGATAGACTCGTCTCAATCGGAGTGGATGTATTCAACAACATGCATACTATGTATGGGTTGGGGGAGACGACTCTCATCGGAGCTGTACCGGAAACCCCATCCACCAACCCTTTATACCGTATGACGGGTGCAGAGCTGCACGTGAAGCTGGCACCAACACCTATAGCACTACGGTCGGAATGGCAGTACAGCTTACACGGCAATGTGGGGTATACCAATAAGCAGGATATACAACTGAATGGCGCTGGAATGATTCCCTCAGACCCTCGCCACGCAATATCCGGTATGAATCTCCAGGTAGGAGGGAACCTTGCTTATGGATTGATGTCGTACAATGTGAACCTCGGTGTGGATGCTCTCCTATCGGGTAACCAGCTCTTCGGTATCCCCCTACCCTATGGCACCCCAGCATCACAATACATGTCCATAGACCCCTACGTGTCGTATGTGATGGACAATTTTAGTATTAAAGCCGGTGCAAGGCTCCAGCTACTGTCATTCGGTCCAAAGAAATTCATCGCAGCACCCAAGCTGCAGATGAAGTGGGATGCTCACGAAATGCTGGCAATCATCGCTGAGGTGGATGGTGGAGCAGCGACCAACTCAATACGTGACCTCTACCGTACCAATCGATACGCCCAAGGCGTAAGTACATACTTCGCCAACGACATCGCACAGTACAGGGCTAGCATGGGACTACAGATCGGTAACCTATACGGATTCACGGCAGAGCTACGAGGAGGATATGCCGATTACTTGAGCTTATATCACTGGGATACCCATATGCCATATTATGCCCCCCGGGAGTCATCAACACCTCTGTACCACACCTCTACACTGACCGACTTCCCTGGCGCCCCACGAG
>JBAKGE010000079.1:0-9155 GCA_037191085.1 Porphyromonadaceae bacterium
AGATAGTAGTATAGTAGCCAGCTCCATACACCTCCCTGTAGAGAGGCATAATAGCGCTCATGGAGTGAGCCATCACAATAGCCACGATAGTAAGGACTCTTGGGTGAGAGTGTGCGTACTCCCTTAGGGGTCAGGAGCTCTTTGGTTACTATGTCCAGCACGGAGCGTTGAAGCTTGCGGGAGAGAGGAGAGTAGGTCAGCCCAGCTGCAAATATCTGATTAGGGCGGACATTCCAGTCAAGGTGCTGTCCCTCGACCACGTAGTCAAAGAGATAGTCGTGCTCATTCACGAAGACACGCACAAAACTCTCCGATACCCGATCTATAAATTCATCCAATCGTGCATCACACTTGCCCAGCAAATCACGATAGAAACAGAGCGCATTGTACCACAGCGCATTATACTCTACCAGAAATCCTTTACGATCCACTACCGGATAGCCGTCCAGCGTATTATCCATCCACGTTATAGGCTGAGCTGGGCTCGGCGGCATTGCATAGAGAAGAGCATTATCGTGGAGTCTCATATTCGGCACCTTTCCCTCCATCAAATATTCAATAGCTCTCTCTACGACGGCTCCGTACTTCTCTGCCGTCGCCTTAGTCCCCTCCCAGCGGTAGTAGTCCTGTATGGCATTGACGAGCCAAAGAAGGGAATCCGGTTGTTCTATATTCGATATTACCTGATCTGCCACTCCATCGTCCAAATAACGCCACAAGGCACCAAGAGCTGTAGACATCACTGCGTCGTACCGCTCCTTACGCTGGATACCGTAGCTACATGCCGTCAGGCCTATCATCTCGTCCCTAAAGGTAACTCCAAACCACGGATAGCCAGACAGCAGGTACGAATGCTCCTCATCAGGTTGATAGTAATACTGATCGGCTGCACTCTTGAGACAATCCAAAAACGTCTCCTGCCGCCATACATCACCCTCAGCCTTCTTGTATGCTCGGCGTAGTGTCGAAGCATCAGCCACCACATCGCTTGCCGAAAAGATGATCTCTTCCCCCTTATTGATCTCGCACTCGAAGTACCCTGGTACCGGCAGATCCTCAGTGCAGGCATGGCCACGTTCGGCCTCTTTGTCGTAGCGAAATCCCTTGTACCACCGTGGCTCATGATGCCACTCCACCTTCGAGCGGTTGAATTGCATATACAGTCTCGGGAATCCCTGATACAGGCACATGGATACGCCGTTCACTTCCTCTATATAGCTCCAGTCAATGGCTCCATTCTCCACCGTTAGCTCTTTCACCGTCCTAAACGCCAGCATCGGTCGTAGTCTCAATCGTGTGCGTGAGTGCGCCTCCACGAGCTGGTAGCGAATCATCAGCTGATTGCATTCGCGAGAGAAGACAATATCCTTGCGCAGCACCACGCCCCCTACCCTGTATATCGTGGTGATGACACCATTCACCTGATACTCTCGGATGTACTTATGACCATTCGGGGCAAATGTACCGTCCTCGTACCTATGCACGGCAAGGTTAAACTCCGCACCATGCTGTATCACGGTCTCATCGAGCGATGATAGCAGCACTCGAGATTGCTTTCGCTCCGTGGGCGAAGGCACTACGAGCAATCCATGATACTTACGTGTATTGCACCCAAGGATAGTGGAGCAGAGGTATGCTCCCCGTCGATTGGATCGGAGGATTTCTCGATCCAAAGACTCGCCTAAGTTGGTCATAACCGATTTGTCAAACTTCAGATAACTCATAGAGGCAAATATTATTCGGTGAGTACGAGATAATGGTATCTTGTCTCAAATTTACCCTTTCTTTCGGAAGTGGTCAAATTATATCTATCCCTTTAGTGTCCCTTTTCATTCCCTTTCGACTTGATGGGTTAAGGTTACGATTATCATCTTCTCCAGCATACGAAACGATCGGCAATGTAAACTTGCCGTAAGTCATGAGCGGAGATGGTATTTGCCTACATCGAGCTTTCGCTTTCAGCGAGCAACGATTCTAAGCACATCATTTCACCGCACGGGAGAGAATGGGGCGTGCGACAAGAGGATGCAAAAACCTCTGGGTCATCGATACGTCGATGTCCCGGAGATTCCCAAAAGTTTCTTAGGGAGAACGATACGTCGACGACCCAGAGCTTTTTCTCCCGACCTACAATGCCTTCACTCAATCTAGGAAGTACCTAAATATTATGACGAGTGAATCTCCTATTTTACACTTACTGGTTGGAGTCTGACATGAGTAATCAGAGTTGTATATTTCAATACCTATTTCTTGGTAGAGCAGAGGAAAATCAGTAACTTTGGGAACAAAAGGGTTTGTTCATATTCACTAACAAGGAAAACAATAAATTAGTCATGAAAAAGTACGAATGCGAACCATGTGGTTACATCTATGACCCAGCAGTAGGCGATCCTGACGGTGGTATCGCTCCAGGCACTCCATTTGAAGATATCCCGGATGATTGGGTATGCCCACTCTGTGGAGCTTCCAAGGAAGACTTCGTCGTAGTAGAAGGTTGACACCACTACTATTATTAATAGGGAATACGGCTCGTGTGATATCAAAATCACACGAGCCGTACTCTTTACCACCTGATGCATCGCCTTCGGGGCTACAGCAATCAAAAAGGGCGAAGAATCCATATTGGATTCCTCGCCCTTTGCTCATTATCAATCGTGTGAGAGACTAAGCACACATTAGCCTCCAAAGTCATCGAAATAGATACGATCCTTCTCGACACCAAGGTCATCAAGCATCTTGACAGCAGCGGCACTCATCGGACCAGGACCGCACATATAGTACTCTATGTCCTCTGGTGCTGGGTGATCCTTCAGGTAATTATCATAGATAACCTGGTGGATGAAACCAGTGTAACCTGTCCAATTGTCCTCGGGTGCAGGGGCGGAGAGGGCGATATGGAAGCTGAAGTTGGGGAAGAGACGTTCGAGTTCACGGAAGTCCTCTTCGTAGAAGATCTCGATACGCGAACGGGCACCATACCAGTAGGACACCTTACGAGTCGTCTGCTCTGTGCGGAAGAGATGAAGGATCTGAGCACGGAGAGGTGCCATACCGGCACCACCACCGATGTAAAGCATCTCAGCATCGGTATCCTGGATATGGAAGTCCCCATAAGGACCGCTCATGGTAACCTTATCCCCAGGCTTGAGAGAAAAGATATAGGATGATGCGATACCAGGTTTGATCCCAGCAGCCCAACCACCAGTCTTGCGATCAAATGGAGGAGTAGCTACACGCACGTTGAGGGTGATGATATTACCTTCTGCAGGATAATTAGCCATCGAATATGCACGAATAGTAGCAGTGTCATTGGTGGCGACAAGAGGCCACAACTTGAACTTATCCCATTCGGACTTGAAACGTTCATCGATATCAAAGTCTGCATACTTAACCTCGTACTTGGGGATTTTGATCTGGGAGTATGACCCAGCCTTGAAATCCATGTGTTCACCCTCCGGTAGGCGTACCACGAACTCCTTGATAAACGAGGCGACATTGCGGTTTGAGATAACCTCACACTCCCACTCCTTTACGCCAAACACTTCTTCGGGGATCTCTACCTTGATATCGTCCTTAACCTTCACCTGGCATGCGAGACGATTGTGAGAGAGGAGTTCTTTGCGAGAGAAATGGGGTAATTCAGTAGGAAGGGGTTCGCCACCACCCTCGATAACCTTGCATCGGCACTGACCACATGAGCCCTTACCGCCACAAGCAGAGGAGAGAAATATGCCTTCATTCTGAAGGGTACCAAGGAGAGTACCTCCCATGGTAACCTGACGAGGGGTTTCGCCATTGATCTCAAGAGCGGCATTGCCAGACTTAACTAATTTAGCCTTGGCGACTAAGAGAACCACGACAAGAAGCAGTATCACCACCAAGAAGAGAATAGTACTTGTCCATATCGTAGCAGATGATATAGCGTTTATCAGCATTAAATGTGTCATCATTATTTATATAATCTTGAATCAAACCAAATAGGAGCTTAGGGGAGAATCTTTGGGGTCAAATACATCAGAGACTGATACCAGAGAAGCTATTGAACGCTATACCCATAAGCGCAGTGATGATAAATGCAATACCGAGACCACGAAGAGGTTTAGGTACGTCTGAGTATTTGAGCTTTTCGCGGATAGCTGCCATAGCTACAATAGCAAGGAGCCAGCCGATACCAGATCCAAAACCATAGGTAGTTGCGAGACCTATATTGGCAAAATTGCGCTGTTGCATAAAAAGAGAACCACCAAGGATAGCACAGTTCACTGCGATCAGCGGGAGGAAGACACCAAGAGAATTGTACAACGAAGGACTGAAACGCTCCACAATCATCTCCACAAGCTGAACGAAAGAGGCAATCACAGCGATGAAGATAATCGTACTAAGGAAGCTCAGATCTATACTGGCATACTGTGGACCGAGCCAGCTGAGTGCACCTTCCTTCAGGACATAGTTCTCAAGCACATAGTTGATCGGCAGAGTAAGTGTCAGAATAAATACGACAGCGATACCCAGACCAAGAGAAGTCTTCACGTTTTTGGAAATAGCCAAGTAAGAGCACATTCCAAGGTAGTAAGCGAAGATCATATTGTCCACAAAAATGGACTTAACGAATAAGCTTAGATATTCTTGCATGTTGTTTTTTCAAAGATTTGACAGTGAAAATATTCTATTATTGCTCTTCTTGGAGTTCGGGCTTAATAGTTCTGTGTATCCATATAATACAAGCAACGATTATGAGCGCCATTGGAGGCAAAATCATGAGACCATTGTTCATATACCCAGCATCGTAGAAACACTGCGGAACCACCTGATGACCGAGGAGGGTCCCAGAGCCAAGGAGCTCTCGGAAAAATCCAACAATGACGAGAATCAGACCATAGCCAAGACCATTTCCGATACCATCAAGGAATGAAGACCAAGGTCCATTACCCAAGGCAAAGGCTTCGAGACGTCCCATGAGGATACAGTTGGTGATAATCAGACTGACAAATACAGAGAGTGACTTGTTGAGTTCAAAAGCATAGGCTTCGAGAACTTCGCTTACTATCGTCACGAGAGTAGCCACTACTACGAGCTGCACAATCATACGTATGTTATTTGGGATGGTGTTGCGCAGAAGTGAGATGATCACATTAGCCATAGCCACCACGATAGTCACAGCGAGAGCCATCACTATCGATGGTTCCAACTTGGAGGTCACGGCAAGGGCAGAACAGATACCTAGTACCTGTACTACGACAGGATTGTTCTTACTGATAGGATCAAGTAGTATCGCTTTATTTTTATTATCAAACAATGCCATGGTTTGTCTTACTTTTTAGCGTTGGTTAGGAAAGGATCATACAGTTTGAGACTCTCTGCGAGCATGGCATCCACACCCTTTGAGGTCAGCGTACCTCCCGAGATACCGTCCACATAGTCACGAGACGCGTCAGATTTTCCTGGCTTCACGACAGCGATACTGGTGAACTGTCCATCACGATATAGCTTTTTGTCCACAAATTGACGGCGAAATTCGGGTTTTACAATCTCTGCACCCAAACCTGGGGTTTCACTCGCATGGCTAAAGTCCGTACCGTATACGGTATTCATATCTTCGTCAAGGGAAATATATCCCCAAATAGGTCCCCAAAGTCCGGCTCCATACATCACGAGGACGTACTTGGTTTGGCCGTCTATAGTTGCTACGAATACTGGGTAGCCTTTAGTGTCTGGAGACTTCATCTTCGATGCTTCCGCGAGGAATGCAGGGTCAGTTACAGCCACTCCTTTAGTATCCTCAAGAACGTTACCATTAGCGTCTACAAGATAAGCATCCGTGATTATTTGGGCATACCTAGCTTGAGCTTCATTGGCCTTGACATCAATATCCAGTGAACGTAGTATCTGCCTCATGGTATCGATATTGGCATTATCTTCCTGGCGATCCTTAAGAGACTCTGAAGTGAAAGCAAGACCAATCGCCACGATAATCACCATGATGGTCGCATAGAGGATCACATATAAATTATTGTTCTTATTCATGTCCGAAATCTAATCTTATTGTTTCCTTAGCGATCAATTTACCTTTGGGTTGAGAGTGTTGCCTTGATGCGCTTCTTACGCATCCTAACATTGGCATCCACTACATAGTAGTCAATCAGCGGTGCAAAGGCATTCATTAGCAGAATTGCAAGCATCATTCCCTCGGGATAACCGGGATTAAGTGCACGGATACTGATGGCAAAGAATCCTATTAGGAAACCATAGATCCATTTACCTGTCTCCGTACGTGCAGCGGTCACTGGGTCAGTAGCCATAAAGACGGCTCCGAAACAAAAGCCACCGAGCACTAAATGGTCTATCGCGGGGAGTGCCATAGCACCAGAGGTACCCACAGCATTATACATCAGAGCCGTGAGATAGCCCCCAACACATACTGAGACCATGATCTTCCAACTTGCCACACCAGTGTACATAAGAATGAGTGCGCCCATGAGGATAGCGATGACAGAAGTCTCACCAATGGAACCAGGGATGAGACCAATAATATAATCCAGAGTACTCAGAGGAGTACCCACAGCACTATGGATTGCCTCAGTCTTGTCGCCCCAGAGAGCAACCTGCCCCAGAGGAGTAGCTCCAGAGTAGCTATCTATAGTAGACTGCCCTCCCATGCCAAAGGTATCGCCAGTACGGATGAAGACCTGGTCACCGGACATCTTAGAGGGATATGCAAAGAAGAGGATCGCACGTGTGACTAAAGCTACATTAAAGATATTGTAGCCTGTTCCTCCAAAGACTTCTTTGGCAAATATTACAGCCATAGCGGTAGCTACAGCTATGATCCACAGTGGAGTCTCTACGGGCACAATCATCGGGATAAGGATACCAGAAACGAGGAAACCTTCCGCAATCTCCTCACCCTTTATCTGTGCTATTGTAAACTCAATGCCGAGACCTACAAGATAGGAAACAATGATCTTTGGAAGGACGGCAAGGAAACCATAGAAGAACATGGTCCAGAATCCAGCCTCTGTGCCAGTGACGAGGTAGTGTTGGTATCCAACATTGTACATACCGAAAAGAAGCGCTGGCACGAGGGCAAGCACCACAATAATCATAGTACGCTTGGAGTCATTAGCATCATGAATATGGACACCACGCCTGCTCGTTGTATTGGGGACGAAGAGGAAGGTCTCAAAACCGTCAAACACCGAGCGAAGCTTGGAGTACTTGCCTCCTGGCTCAAACATCGGCTTTATCTTGTCGAGGGATTTTCTAAGAGCGTTCAAAGTAGTAATGTATTATTATATGTAGATAATGGCTGTGGAGTAGTCAATCCTACACGGATGCCATACTCTATCAACCTCAATTCATTTCCTTGTATAATTGATCCAGACCCTTGCGTACGATGTACTGAAGTTCCAGCTTGGATGTGTCCACAAATTCGCATAGAGCAAAGTCTTCCGGTGCAACCTCATAGATTCCGAGTTCCTCCATACGGTCAATGTCAAATGCTATAGTAGCCTTGATCAACTGCTCTGGATAGATATCCATGGGGAAAACCTTGTCGTACTCATTGCTCACGATAATGGCACGCCGACCTCCCTGTATGCGGGCATCAATGTCGTACGTACGACTCTTGCTCGTTAGGAATGCAGGGTAAGTGCGACTGACAGAATACTTATTGAAGCCAGGGACTGCCCAGCCAAACATCTCGTGAACATCATTACCTTCAGGGATGACCGTGATAATGTTACTGAATGGACTAAGGAATCGATACTCCCCCTCCACTTGTACTCCGGTGAGTACATCGCCATCAATCACACGACGTGTAGCAGTCTTGCTGTCATACTTGTCTGCTAGTATAGGTGCTATCTCAGCCCCGCTGATCACCTTAGTATACCCCGCTGTGTTGAGCCTCGAGCCCGCTATAACTATCTTACGTGAATAGTCGACCCTTCCGGTAGCGAGGAATCTACCTATCAGTGCCAGTTCACTTACAGAGAGAGTCCACACATTTTCTCCCTTATTGATAGGCTTAATGTGATTGATCATCACGCCCACATTGCCTGCAGGGTGGGGTCCTGCTATCTCGTACACCTCAGCACTATTGAGCTTGAGTCCAGCTCCCACAGATGTACCCACGTATACTCTCCCTGTCGTTAGCTTGGCTAATGCATCCACAGCCACCTGCAAATACTGTACATCATCACGTATGAGATCCATGGCATCAGCAGTCAGTGGAGCGGTAAAATTGGCCGTCACGAAGATGTCACGTGGTGTAACCGTCGGATCAGCGATCATGTCATATGGACGCTGCTTGATAAGGGCAAAAAGACCACTATCGAGGAGTAGGCGAAGGACATCCGCCCTTGAGTCCACAGCTCCCTTTGTATCAAAAGACTTGTACTCCATGGTGGCATCCGCCTTTATCTCCACGTAGAGAATCTTGCGCTTCAATCCACGGACTACGTTGACGACCTCACCACTCACGGGCGCAGTCAGGAAGAACTCCGGGTGATTCTTATCCTGCAGCACAGGGCTACCGACAAGCACCTTGTCCCCTACTTGTACACATAGGCGTGGCTTGAATCCATGAAAATGATCCGGAACGACACCGAACGTACTACCCATACGGGAGGATATGTCCACCTTGGGTGCTTCGCCGGCAAGTCTAATGTCCAGTCCTTTCTTGATTTTAATCACATTGGCCATAAATATCAAACTAGAACTTATTGTTGATTGGGTTATTTACATTCAGACGCAAATATAATCAATATTTTAGTGAATAGAGATTATTTTCCTTGAAGAAAAAGAAACCTCACCACCTTCTAGCACTTGAAGTACCCCAGAGCTGAGGTACTTCAAATGCAAACAGTAGATTAGTGCTTAATCTGTATACGATTACATGAAAAAGAGGATCATTAGCTGTGCCATGAGTACTCTCAAGAACATCGTCAGAGGGTACACCGTCGCATAACCCACAGAGACGGCATCGCTACTCGTAAGGGTATTACCGTAGGAAAGGGCTGGTGGGTCAGTAGTACTACCAGCAATTAAACCAGCGAGGGTAAAGTAGTCAATGCGATAAACGAATCGGGCTAGCACGGATACGATCAGCAAGGGTACCATCGTGATGATGAACCCGTACGCCACCCACGTGAGGCCAC
>JBAKGE010000016.1:0-30405 GCA_037191085.1 Porphyromonadaceae bacterium
CCAGTATTTTATAGATTCTGCTCATCTCTTATTCGTCATTTTCATCTTCCTCGTCCTTGGTGTCGAATACCAGTCTCTGCTGGCCTGTAACCTCTTCCAGCAGGCGCGAATTCTCTTCATCTTCCTTCTCGTCATACTGGTCTATCTCGGGCTCCTCTGTCACGTCCTCGACTTCATCCTCCGGACGCTCTCGGGGTTCTAACTCCGACACGCTCAGGACTTCGTATGTGCTCAGACGCTTGCCCTTAGCACGAATGCTCTTCTCTCCAATGAAGTCTGAAGCCTCTATCTCTACTGACGGTCTATGCTTATCTGCACCGCCAAAGTCCACCTGCAATCGAGGGTAATCCTCATCTGTCAGAAGTATCAACCTGTTCTTCTCATTCTGGAGCATATTCTCACGCTTGATGTCCTCCTCTACGCCGAAGCGTTTGATATATGTGTAGCCACTTGAGTCGTCAAAGTAAACTAATGTCCACACCTTTGTAGGGTCATACTGCTCTATGCGTAGGATATTTCGCTCAAAGTGATTGGTGTCGCTATACGATGTAGTGTACACTTCTCCGCTCTTAAGTATTACGAGTACTCTGTCATCCCCCTTAAACTCTCCGATAAATTCTCCGCTGCCGTCATAGTTGATGCGGAACACATCCCAGTCAAACCAGACCTCACGTCCTCCGAGAGTGCTGGCCCCCTGTTCTTTGAGAGTAACGCGGAATACCGCTCCCTTCGTGAGGAGATTTCCCCTTGCGCTACGTCCCTTGATAATAATGTCGGCAAAGTCCTTCTCGAATATCAGTTGTCTCTGTCTGCCGTGTGCTTTGGGGCGGAGCACCACCTTCACTATCTCGGCCTCACCGTTGGGATTGGCTGAGAAGTATAGTACTTTCGATCCCGATTTCCCCTGCGTGAGATCATACGCACGGTCACGGATAGCAGACTGTACATTGAATCTCTTGATGTACGTGACACCATCCTTGCCGTCGCGGTAGATGGCATTGTATATTGTACGATTGTCATTGCGTATCCATCGTGCCACATGTATGATGTCCTTGCCGACAAAGGCCTTGTCGCTCACCTTGATGATCTGGTAGCTACCACTGCGGAGGAATACGATTACATCATCTATAGCGGATACGTCACACACGTACTCATCTTTCTTGAGTGCTGTGCCTATGAATCCCTCCTCTCTATTGACGTACAGTTTTTCATTCTTCTCTACCACCTTGGCTGCTTCTATGGTATCAAAACTCTGCAGACGTGTCCTGCGGGGAAATTTATCGCCATACTCATCCAGCAACCCCTGGTACCATGCTATCGTCACACCACGTATGTCCGCCAGCTGTCTCCGGATATCTTGCATCTCATCCTCCAGCTGTTGTATCAGCAGCTTGCTCTTCTCTTCGTTGAATCTTAGGATACGTGCCATGCGTATATCGAGGAGGGTCTTTAGGTCATCGTCCGTCACAGGGCGTATCATCGTCTCTATCACATCACTCAGACGTGCACGGATGTGGGAGAGGACGGTAGGGAGATCTTTGGCACCTTCAAACTCCTTGTCCTTATAAATCCTCCTTGTGATGAAGAGCTGCTCCAGCGAGTTCATCAGATGCTTCTCTTCCAGCTCCCCGAGCCTGATATTCAGTTCCTGACGGATGTATACCATGGTCCGCTCACAGCCGTCGCGGAGGATATCGCTTACTGAGAGGAACACAGGTTTATCCTCCAGTATCACGCAGCAATTGGGTGATATGGACACTTCGCAGTCCGTGAAGGCATACAGTGCGTCTATGGTCTTGTCTGCCGATGTACCCGGAGCGAGTTGTATCTCTATATTAGCTGTTGCTGCGGTTTTGTCATCTATCTTCTTGATCTTGATATTCCCTTTGTCATTCGCACGGAGGATCGACTCTATCAGGGTAGCCGTAGTACGAGTGTAGGGGATCTCGGTGATTGCAAGTGTCTTGGCGTCACGCTTTTCTATCTGAGCACGTACCTTGATCTGTCCACCACGTTCACCATCATTGTACCGCTCTACCTCCACCAATCCTCCGGTAGGGAAGTCCGGATAGAGTCTAAAATCTTGTCCCTGCAGGTACTGGATACATGCTTCCAGTAGTTCACGCACGTTGTGCGGCAGTATCTTGCACGACAAGCCCACTGCTATGCCCTCCGCGCCTTGAGCCAGTAGGAGGGGAAACTTGACGGGGAGGGACACAGGTTCTTTATTTGCCCCGTCATACGATGGCTTGTATTCCGTAATTTTGGGTGAAAAGAGGGTCTGCTTTGCTATCGGCATTAGGCGAGCTTCGATGTACCGAGCGGCAGCAGCACCGTCACCGGTGAGGATATTACCCCAGTTACCCTGTGTGTCTATGAGTAGTTCTTTTTGCCCCAGCTGCACGAGTGCATCCCCTATGCTGGCGTCCCCGTGAGGATGCAACTGCATCGCCTGCCCCACGATATTCGCAACTTTGATCAGCCGATCCTCCATCTGAGACATTGTGTACAGTATGCGACGCTGCACAGGCTTGAGACCGTCCGTGATATGTGGCACGGCACGCTCCAGTATCACGTATGAGGCATAGCTGAGAAACCAGCTCTTGTACATTCCTGTCAGCACATATCCCCCCTTACCGTCAGGCGTGGGGTCTTCGAGACTCTTCCTCTCCGGGCGGTGCTCCTCAGCAGTCTGATCAGGATGGGTTATATCTTCGTTTTCTCTGTCTGCTACTTCTTTATTCTCTTCGTTGTACTTTTGCATAAATTCAATTCATATACACACAATACGCCAAAGCAAAAATAACAAAAATCACCCACCGTACCAAAGGTCCCAATACTTCATTACTCCTATGATGCTACCGATCAACTCTATTCTGTCGGTAAAGTTGCTCCAAAACTGTTTTGTCCCTCCCTTCCTCTCCGAAGTAGCGGATGTAAAGTACAAAGTAAACTTTCCTCTGTACAGAGCATGGTACCCTTTGTATAGAGGAAAGTTTGCTTTGTACAGAGGGTACTACCCTCTGTACTTTTGGATGCGGAACATTTTCGGAAAAATAGGTGGTCTCAGCTGACAAGATATGCCGATGTGCCAGCAATGATTCTTCTGATTTTCTGAGTATGTGGCACTGCTGTGGTGCAGGGTTGAGTAGGTATAGTCAGGATCGAGATACTTGGACTACGCGAAATGGCGAGGTGGGGTAAACACGCTACATGAATTGGGGTGTGTATCCAGTGGTATTCGAATGATTGAATTTGTATAAATGGTACGATGAAATAAGTGGATTCGAATAGTGATGATAACAATATTTTTTTGTACTTTTACTCACCTATAGTAGAGCCTACAATTTATCCTTTTGTTATTATGAACAAATTTAACTTCGACAAAATCATTGATAGAAACGGAACTTACTGTACTAAGTTTGACGGTTACGGGCAGTTTGAGAGCGACTATGACTACATCATACCGATGTGGATAGCAGATATGGATTTTGCCACTCCCCCATTCATTGCAGATGCTATTCGCAAGCGTTTGGAGCATCCGGTTTTGGGGTATGGGATCCCTACAGATGAGTACTATGTGGCGCTGCAAGATTGGTTTGAGATACGATATGGATTTCGCCCTGAGCGTAAAGAACTGGTGTACACCCCGGGAGTTGTCTCTGGGATTTATAAGCTCATCTCCTACTTCACGAAGGAGGGTGACGGTGTGACCATACTTCCTCCGGTCTACTATCCTTTCGCCAACGTAATCAATGGGAGCCGACGCAAACTGGTAGAAGCTCCTCTGATTATCCGCGATGAGAGGTTTGAGATCGACTGGGAGTGCCTGGAAGAAGCTCTCCGGCAGTCCCAGATCCTGCTTTTCTGTCATCCGCACAATCCGGGCGGACGTGTGTGGACCCTCGAGGAGCTGAAGCGTGTGGCGTCGATAGCGAAGAAATATGGGGTGCGGATCATCAGTGATGAGATACATGCAGACCTTACATTCCGTGGTATGCAGCACCGACCGTTCCCCTCTGTGTCCGATGACGCTCGGGAAGTATCGGTGAGTCTAATGGCGCCGTCCAAAGTCTTTAATATGCCTGGTGTGATAGCATCCCAGTTGTATGTCCCTAATGCGGATATCCGTACTGACCTATTCGCTTATCTGGAGCAGAATGGTCTCGGGCACGCAGGATGCTATACCTTTGACGCCGTAGCTGCTGCGTATCGTGAGGGGGATGAGTGGGCACGTGCGTGCATGGACTACGTGCAGGATAATATGGCGTATGTGGATGACTTTCTTCGCACTCGGATTCCGACAATAAAGATGATTAAGCCGGAGGCATCATTCCTCATCTTCCTCGACTGTAGAGAGCTGGGATTCGAGACAACGGAGGAGCTGTGTGATTTCTTTATCCGCAAGGCTGGGGTGTTTATGAATGACGGTAAGATGTTTGGGACAGGGGGGGCGTTCTTCATGCGACTTAACGTCGGTACACCGCGTTCAGTCCTCCAAGAGGCGATGATACGTATCGAAAAGGCTGTAACCCAGCTCAGGAAGTAAATCGCTCGCAAGTCCTGTTGTGGGCTTCTGCGACTGTACAAACACGGAGAGCAAGTCATTCTATAGTCGATCAGACTTGCTTTCCGTTTGTTTTTATGGTGTTTAGGCGCCGAAACGCTTAAGGATCTCTCGTGGAGTGAGTATGGAGATAATCGTCTTGCCCGTGACCGTAACCACATGGTCGGGTATGGTGATTAAGTCACGGATCAATTGTTGTGCCTCGTTGGGGAGGGTCGGGTTGGTTTGTTGTTGGACCCTGTAGCCTGCGATGTGTCGTACCATGCGTTCTCCGAGAACTTCCTGTCCCGACTTCCCGGTGGCACTACATTCATCAAGGAGGGTGATGATGACCTGCTCTTCCGTACCCGCATTGATACCGTCGGGGACAGCATTGACGGCGAATGCTCCTTGTCCCATATCCGAAATATCGAAGCCAACCGACAAGAGATCGGGCATATACTCCTGCAGGAGCTGCTGCTCGCGGAGTCCAAGATCCAAAAGTGACGGGAAGAGGAGCCTACTAGATACACATTGCCCCTGGGTGTAGAGCGACATGAGCTTGCTATACATGATATGAAAGCGTGCCCGCGACATGTGCACGATCGTCATCCCTTTCTCGTCGGTATAGGCAGCATACTCCCCGAAAATGATGGGGAGAGAGGGGGAGTCTGAGGTGCTGATTGGCTGCAGTTCGTCTGTGTGCGTGAAGAGTGCAGAGCCAACTCTGTCAGCCCCGGAGATAGCAGACGATAGGATGGTGTGCTGTGAGGGCTGAGTTTTACGATTTGTCTCAAATTGCTCGTAGAACGAATCCCAGTCGGAGAGATCCGGAGTCTGTGCTGCTTGCGTGGCAGTTGCGTCGTGGAATGAACCTTCTTGCCCTATGGCGCCGGTGGAGGAATTCGGGTTACCTTCACCAATATTCATCCTACTGCCGATCTCGACATAGGGAGCATGTGTAGGAGGCTCCACGAGGTACTCGGGGCTGATGTGCTTGGCTACCGGGATGTGTATGCGGTCTTCGATGTCGAATTCAAGGGTCGGCACGGCTGCACCGAGCATTAGTACCTCCTTGACTGACGAGAAGAGTATAGAGCCAATGTCACTCTCCGCCTCAAACTTGATCTCGGTTTTGGTGGGCGAAATATTGACATCTATTCCTGCTGGATCGACGGTGAGATAGAGAAAGTACTCCGGCTGCTCACCTCGGGGAATGAGCTCACCGTAAGCATTCATGACCATGCGGTGGAAGAATGGATGCTTCATGTATCTCTCGTTGGTGAAGAAGTACTGTGATGCACCACGCTTGCGCGTATGTGATGTCCGAGTGACGAAGCCCCGAATAGTAATCAGTGGTGTCTCCACATCTACCGGCAGCAGTACGGAGGAGAGTTTGCTCCCAAAGAGATCTATAATCCTCTGCTTAAGTGCTGTGGGGGATAATTGTATGATGACCTGATCGTTGTGAGTTATGGTGAAAGCAACCTCAGCGCGTACAGCAGCGATATTACGCACTTCGGTGAGGATGTGCTGGAACTCTGTGGAGTCTTGTTTGAGAAACTTCCGACGAGCGGGGACGTTAAAGAAGAGGTGTCGGACGCAGAAGTTGCTGCCCAAACTGCACATAACAGGCTCGGAAGAAATGAGTTTGGA
This sequence comes from Porphyromonadaceae bacterium, assembly GCA_037191085.1. Classification (GTDB taxonomy): domain Bacteria; phylum Bacteroidota; class Bacteroidia; order Bacteroidales; family Porphyromonadaceae; genus Porphyromonas_A. The sequence goes on from JBAKGE010000016.1 coordinate 6,203, forward strand.
GCCCTCAATGTGTAGCTTCGTACCCTGTGCATCATCAGCCGTACGGGTTTGGAGCGTCACATGGGAGACGGCAGATATAGAGGGAAGGGCTTCGCCTCTAAAGCCCATGGTAGTGAGTGCGAAAAGATCATCGGCAGTACGGATCTTACTCGTCGCATGTCGCTCGAATGCCATACGAGCATCCATGGGAGCCATGCCCTTGCCGTTGTCTATGACTTGGATAAGTGTCTTGCCAGCATCCTTGATGTTGATGACTATATCTGTGGCTCCTGCGTCAATGGCATTTTCGACCAACTCTTTTACCACTGATGCGGGACGCTGAATGACCTCACCGGCAGCAATCTGATTGGCTATGTTGTCGGGTAATAAACGTATTACGCTGTCCATCTAAAGCAAAGAGAATGTCATTTTAGAAACCCAAGTAGGCGAAGAATCTTTCGCCTACACTGTTGTAAAGCCAAATGAAAAAGGCAATAAGTAGGACGAGAAAGAGTAGGGATTTCCATGTCTTTTCACGCACATCCTCCTGGAAACTCTCTCTGTCGTAGCCATATCGCTCCAGTGTGTCGGATTGTCTATGAAACGCACCTTTAAGGTTATCTTTGACCTCCTCAGCCGTAATTTTGGCATCAGGATCCAGCCTGCGAACTGCCCGATTGATCTTGCGCTGGAGAGCATCTTTCTTAGGGTCATGGTAGCGGTAGGTATATCTAAACTTCTTAGGTTTCTGTGGCTTATAGAAGCTCATCAATCCCATGGATTATTCCTCCTTTTCTTGATTTGTAGTTTGAGTTTCTTGCGGGTTGTTCTCCTCAGGGTCGGACAGTAGTCCTCCTGTTGGTGCAGCAGGAGCTATGGATTGAGTTGTGGTTCCTGGGCGTGGAGTGGTGCGGAAAATGTCAATGAAACTCTGCGGTCTACCCTCGGAGAACCACACGAACGAAGGGTAGGCATATTGATCAGAGGTCAGTAGAGGAGTAGGTGTAAGTGATCCTGTAGTCTTGTCGAAGAGAACGATACGAAAAATCTCATCTTCCTCAAACTGCATGAGGATTGCACTACTCTGAGATCTAACTTGCTCCAGAGCAATGCTATCAGGATTAAGACTGTAGTAAATTGTCTCAGCATTACCGCTTGTACGGACTGAGTCCATCTTGTTGTCATTGAAGTAGGCCATGACCTCTCGCCCTCTCACCTGGTCAAAGTATTTTCCTTCAACCTCACTAGCGAGGTAGGCATTCTCCCTGATGTGGGCCCTTTGGACGGCGCCGTCCTTGATGTAGAAAGTGATACTATCTCCTGTCACTTGCGACTTACCACTCCAGATAAATGGTGAGCCGATGCAGTGGATGAGTGAATCTTTGGTGTAGTATATCATGGAGTCTGACGTTGCCTGTACATCAGAGCGGTAGAGACGGACATTACCCACTCCTCTGATGACATTGTTGACAGAGTCTACCTTCATCATCTCCATAACCTTGGCATGAGCATACAGGGTATCTTTGCTGGAGCCTTCCATGACGTACGCACTGTCTTTCGCTAACCCGTATTCGGTATCCTCATGGTACTCAATGTAATTACCCCTGAGTTCCACCTTTTCGGCAGTATCACGGAGGATGACATTTCCATACATCTCTGCGAGATGCTGAGGACGATCATAGAACATCGAATCACCCTGCATCCATCGTGTGCCGGAAAATACTTCGGCACGATCCAGTAGCGTCGCACGGTCAACCCCGGTGTCGTAGGTTCCTCGTGTAGCTTCAATGCGCCCACTGTCGTTCACAATGGTTGTAGGACCTAAGATTGTAGCAATCTTGGTATTTGTGTCATAGTGCAGTGTTTCAGACGTCATCGTGAAGTTATCATTCTCGAGCCTGACGTTGTCATTAAACACAGCTTGTTTGGTGATTGTGGAGTACTCACCGTATGTGGATGAAAGCACGTTGAGACTGTCGACGATTGAACCATTGTCGAAGTAGTAAGCCAATCCGTTCATGCGGTTGTAGTCCAGATTGTCAGTATAGAGAATATTATTTCCCTGCTCTAATCGTACGAGGTCACGCATTTGTGCGAGCATAAGAATGCCGTCGTAGTCTAAGTATCCGCTGTAAGCATGTACCGAATCGCCCTGATCTATACGTACCGCACCATAAGCCTCGAATCTGTTGGTTGCTTGATACAGAAGGGCACTGTCACAGTACATATAAGCATCCTTGTGCCTGAAAATAACATTGCCAGTCAGGATCTGTGCATCAGGATTGATGGCTGCATCAAATCGCCACACATCTACATTCTCTATGAAGATACGCTCAGTCCCTGGGGGTAAGGGCGTCGTGGCGGTAGGGACGGGGGGAAGACCAGGAAGACCAAGGGTAGATGATACTTGCACACTGTCCTCGAGGAATAGATGTCGCGCGAGTACACTGACCCTCACTACTCGTGATTGAGCGATCACGAAGGTCAGCAGGAGGGCTAACAGGACTAGTATAGTACGGGTGTGGCCGTATCGCATCATCATAGTAGTATATCCCGGATGGTAATTGCTTCACTTAGTCCTGAACCACCCAATTAGGGTATTGAAATTCACACTCTCGGTATGCAGGGTTAATCCTAACAAATGTCTGTTTTTGCTTCTGCTTAATCCAGTCTTCGATCAGTTCACCACGCTTCTTTGCTGTGACGATGTCCTTTAGTGTCTGGTAGTCATCTATAGGGTTAGCGCGGTGACCCTCGTTACGTGCCTTGAGTCTTACTATGGCTACAACGAGGTTATTATTCTTATCTGTCATCGTGAACGGTGCAGATATTTGGCCGGGATTGAGCTTCGCCACAACACTGGATATCTCCTGTGGAAGTTCCTGCATAAAGAACTTGGATGTACCGTAAAGTGCACTCTGATGATCCTTGGTATTTACCATTTGACCATTGGATAGTCGGGTGTCGACGTCCGAAGACAGGTACTTTGCAGCATCACCGAAGGAGATACTGTCCTTGCGGATGGCTGTCGCTAGTGAGTCCATGCGGTTGGTGGCACTCAACAGTTCTTCATCCTGTACTATAGGGCGCAACATAATGTGGCGAACGTTGATACGGTCATTTCTCTTTTCTATCAACTGTATGATATGATACCCTTTAGCGGTACGGACGACACGAGATACCTTGGAAGGATCATTCAAACTAAACGCGATATTGGCAAACTCCGGCTCCAGCTCCGCCCTGCCGACAAAGCCCATCTCTCCACCTCTGATAGCTGTCTCATTGTCCTGAGAGTAAAGCCTCGCAGCTGTCTCAAAATCCCGAACTCCAGAGTTAATCTCATTGGTCAATTCAATCAGTCGAGCCTTGACTGCATCCACTTCGCTCATCGCTATCTTCGGCATAGTTGTAATGATCTGTACCTCTACACTCGTGGGAATGAAAGGAAGAGAATCTTTTATCGCTTTCTCATAATAGCGGTTAACCTCAGAGGGTGACACTTTCACTTCACCGACCAACTTCTGCTGCATCTGCATCACGGTGTACTCTTCCGATATAATCTTGCGACGCTCGTCACGGATTTGAGAGTAGTTGCGCCCAAGATACTCCTCCAACTTATCCCTACCGCCCAATTGATTTGTTACTTGCTCCAACCATTGATTAACAGCCTGATTAACCATCTGTGCATTGGGAGTTATACTATCGATTACGGCTTGGTTGAGAAACAGCTTGTTAATTGCCATCTGCTCAGGGATAATGCACCTTGCGTTACCAGGGAAGACTTGTCCCATGGACTCATAGTACAATCTTTGTCGTTCGATGTCAGAGAGCAGTATGGGTTCATCACCTATGACCCATGCTACTTCATCCACTACGTTGGACTTGCTCTGTGCACACAAGCATGTCGGAAATGCTAAATACAAAATGGCCAATATTGCACCAAAGTGTGCGCTCACTGTCTTCATGATATCGATCCTATCGTTTATTTCTTATTCTTCTCTTTGCTCCAGCTATCCTTGAGGGTAACTGTACGATTGAACACCAGTTTATCTGCTGAACTATCTTTGTCTGTAGTGAAATAACCCATGCGCACGAATTGGTAGTGGTCTCCGATCTCTGCCTTTTGGAGGTAATCCTCGGCGTATGCAGTTTCGATGATCCTTTCGCTCTCAGGGTTTAGTAGGTCTTTGAGGTCGTCATAGTCCTCATCAGAGGGGTTCTCTGAGGTAAAGAGCCTATCGTACAGGCGTACCTCCACAGGAAGGGCATGAGATGTACTTACCCAATGGATTGTACCCTTTACCTTCTTATTGGCATTCTCTCCTCCCGTTTTGCTATCGGGATCATACTCTGCATATACCTCCACTACATTGCCAGCTTCATCTTTCTTACATCCAGTGCACTTCACGATGTAGGCACAGCGTAGGCGGACCTCCTGTCCCGGTGTGAGTCGGAAGTACTTCTTGGGAGCTTCTTCCATAAAGTCTTCTCTTTCTATCCATAGCTCTCTCGAGAATGTGATTTCGTGCAACTCACTCTTTGGATCCTGAGGGTTATTGACAGCGGTCATCTGCTCACTCTCGTCTTCGGGGTAATTAGTGATGATGAGCTTGATAGGATCCATGACCACCGCTACACGCTCTGCATGTTCGTTCAGATCCTCACGTACAGAGTGCTCAAGCAGTGCCATATCCACAGTACCGTCCACCTTGGTATAGCCGATCGCGTCTACGAAGTTGCGGATACTCTGTGGTGTGTATCCTCTTCTGCGCAATCCTACGAGTGTAGGCATACGAGGATCATCCCAGCCATGCACAAGCCCACGTTTTACGAGTTCCATGAGCTTACGCTTGCTCATCATTGTGTAGGTAAGGTTAAGTCGATTGAATTCATACTGGTACGGTCTGTACTCTCCGTCCTTGAGTAGATCCACGAGGTAGTCATAGAGGGGGCGGTGTACCACAAATTCGAGAGTACAGATAGAGTGTGTTACACCTTCAAAGTAATCACTCTGTCCGTGTGCAAAGTCGTACATTGGATACACCTTCCAGTCTGTGCCTGTTCGGTGGTGTGGGTGATGTAGGATACGATAGATGATGGGGTCACGAAAGTGCATATTAGGGTGTGCCATGTCGATCTTGGCACGTAGGGTCATTGCTCCCTCTGGAAATTCTCCGTTTCTCATACGCTGAAAGAGGTCTACATTCTCCTCCACAGGTCTATCCCTATATGGGCTATTTGTCCCTGGCTGTGTCAGTGTCCCCTTCTGTGCTGCTATCTGCTCTGACGACTGTTCATCCACATACGCAAGTCCCCTCTTGATCAGATCCATGGCGAAGTCATATAGCTGCTGAAAGTAATCGGAGGCGTGATAAACCGCTCCCCACTCAAAGCCCAACCACTTGATGTCATTCATGATCGCATCAGTGTACTCCACATCCTCCTTGACGGGATTTGTATCGTCAAGTCGAAGATTGCATACACCACCGTACTTTTGAGCTATACCGAAATCCATACAGATAGCCTTAGCATGTCCGATATGTAGGTAACCATTGGGTTCCGGTGGAAAACGGGTTTGGATTCGTCCGCCGTTTAATCCTCTACGCAGATCCTCTTCCACGATCTGCTCTATAAAGTTAAGAGACTTCTCTGCTCCCGTGATCTCATGTGTGTTGATTGCTTCGCTCATTTATTAATCTGTATTTGTAATCAAAAAACACTGTGCTGATGTTGTGTATCTGCCACTCCTCTATAGTCTTTGGAAGTTGGGAATATCACAGCTGACTGAGGTAGACAAAGTTTTTGAGAAGCTCGTCGTTAGCATTCTCTATGTCGCTACCAGCTCCCTCCCACCTCTTCTCTCCATTGTTTATGAATATCACGTGATCTCCGATACCGAATACGGATCCCATGTCGTGCGTATTGACAATGGTGGTGATGTTGTCCTCTACTGTAATCTCCTTGAGTAGCGTGTCTATCACACGAGATGTCTCGGGATCCAGACCACTATTGGGCTCGTCACAGAAAAGGTACCGAGGGCGTAGAGCAATAGCTCTGGCAATAGCTGCTCTCTTCTTCATTCCACCACTGACCTCTCCTGGGTACTTGTATCGAGCATCGTAGAGCTGTACTCGCTTCAGACATTCCTTGACACGGTTACGACGCTCTCTCCCATTTTCCTTGGAGAACATTTCCAGTGGAAACATCACATTCTCATACATATTCATGCTGTCGAAGAGGGCAGAGTTCTGGAAGAGCATTCCCATATTCTGTCTCATCTTGTCTACCGTCTGCTCACTGATACCGTATAGATCGGTGCCGTCATATAGTATCTGCCCGCTATCTGCGTGCTCCAGACCTACGAGACACTTCAGCAGCACGGTCTTGCCAGCACCACTCTTGCCTATGATCATGGAGCACTCCCCCTCCTTGAAGGTGGCACTCACACCTCTGAGGATTTCTCTCCCCTCATACTGCTTGTGTATATCTATAGCTTCAATCATGTCAGTAGGAGTTGCGTGAGGATAAGGTCCCATATCAGGATAGAGACATTGCCAGCCACTACAGCCTTAGTACTCGCCCGACCCACCTCAAGAGCACCACCGCTGACATAATAACCGCAGTAGGCTGCGAGTGTCGCTATCATGAATACGTATACCTCCCCCTTGATGATGGAGTAGAGAATTTTGTAGGGCTTAAATCCCAGCTGTAGCCCTTTTACGAACTCTCCGATGGGGAGATCGGGGGTGATCATAGCGCCGAGGTAACCTCCCAAAATCCCCACAAACATGCTGATAATCACCAGACATGGTACGAAAAGCATCATGCCGATGACCTTGGGGAGAATGACATAGTTAGCGGCATTGACCCCCATGATACTCATTGCATCTAACTGCTCAGTGACACGCATGGTACCGATCTCACTCGATATACTGCTACCACACTTGCCGGCGAGGAGCATACACATGATTGTGCTCGAAAACTCCAACATCACGATTTCGCGTGCAGTATATCCGAGTGTAAACTTAGGCACCAGAGGGGTTTCGATATTGATGCTTAGCTGAATGGTAATTACAGCTCCGATGAAAAACGAAATCAGCATCACTATCCATATAGATCCTACGCCTTGGATGTACATCTCTCGGATCAATTCACGAAAAAACATACGCCAACGTACAGGCCGTCTAAATACCTGCTGCATCAGCATTGCATATCTTCCTACTTCCTCTACCCAAGTCGTCATTCTCTGGTATACTGTGACTACGTATCGTTACTCCTTTGCTTGCGACATGTCTCTGTACGGGACAAATATACACAAGCTACCCACAAAGATAACCAAATCCCTCAATATCCAATACTCCGATTTGAGGTGAATATTTGGGTCCGGGTTGTCGTGGTTAGATTGGGGTTGTGGAGCTGATGAATCTAACACGAAAGGGGGCTAGGTCTCTGTGGGGATAGGGTCGGGGAAATACTTCGCTGTGACATCTTCTTCTCGTGAGGATTCATTTGTGTCGTGTCGCCAAAATCGAAAGTAACCAAGTTAATCTGTGCCGTCCGTGTAGTATTGTATTTCGCGTCTCATATTGTTTTTCTTAGAGATCTTGTACGTAGATTGAAGGGCTGATACCCCGGATTTCCGGTGCCTTGTCATGAGTACTTAGCAGTGCTCCATGCCACAAGAGTGACCTGCATAGTCAATTTCTATGGTCACGTGGTCTATGTCGTACTCGCGGCAGAGGGTGCGTACTGTGTTTTTTATCTCTGCCTCGTCAACTGGCGAAATGTCACCAGAGGGGGCAAGCACCAGATGAACTGTCAGCACATGGTGCTCACCGTCCAGTGTCCATGCATGGAAGTCATGCACCGAGCACACTCCGTCGATCTCGGACAGGCGTACCTCCAATCCTTGAAGGTCGATATGTTCGGGGATACCCTGCAGTAGAACGTGAAAGGTGGACTTGAGGTTTTGATACACGTTGAATAGTATCCAGAGGGTAATTCCTATGGATAGAAGCGGATCGAGAATAGGGAGGTCAACAAAGTGCATCACGATACTCACTACCAGCACGGCAGCCCACCCGAGGACGTCTTCCAGCATGTGGAGCATCACGGCACGTTCGCTGAGACTACTCCCCTTGCTGAGGCGCAAGGCAGCAAAACCATTGATCGCCAGTCCCAGCAGAGCCAAGTAGAGCATACCTCTCTCATCAACATCTGCTATCGGACTTATGATCCTGTCTATGGCGGCGTACAGCACGAAGAAAGAACCAATCAGGAGAAGTGTGGAGATCATCAGTGCCCCGATGAGAGAGAAGCGTCTGTAGCCGTAGGTGAAATGTGGAGTCCGTCCGCGCTCTGAGAGTTTCTGGAGCCTCCAGGCTATACCCAGTGAGACACTGTCCCCAAAGTCGTGCAGAGCGTCCGAGAGGATAGCTACCGAATTTGTCCACAGTCCGCCGACCAACTCGATAACGGCGAAAAGAAGATTGAGGAGAAAGGCAAGAAGCAGATTTTTGCCACTTCCGTGGTGGTGATGATGGTGATGACCATGTGCATGAGTGTGGCGAGAATGGTGCTCATCATGATATGCATGGTGTGCCTTCGCTCTGATACGTGTGTGATTACAATGTGGTGCTGACATGTTGACAGGAGTAAAATGAACTAATCCAACGGATCCTCTTGCGTGCCGAATGCCAGTCTTACACCGCCACACTCCTAGATCCGACCCTCCACAAAGGTAGGGAAAAACACCCCTCCTCCCAATTTCTCTCCCTCCCCTTTCTTAGGTATTTTTTACTTTTGCTTTTTTCTTACCCCTTCTTGAATCTAACCTTGATGGGAAGTCGGTCTACGAAATTACTCTTTTCGGGGTGTCCTCTATCGTCCTGCCCGTCACACAATAATTCTCCACGAAAACATGTGATTAAAAAGCTCTGGGATGTCGATGAAGCGATGACCCAGAGCTTTCTCTTACGGCCTTTGGGACATCGATTTACCGACGACCCAGAGGTTTCTACAGGGTATACCCACATGTCTTGAATGAAGGGAGATATAACTTACGATGGTGTCGGGTGTCATCTTTGCCCTTCGTATTAACATCTTTAACTCTTGATTTAATAGCTATTTTCGGTGGCGAACTTCTGTTTTTTGTCTCAAAATTATGCTAACTATCACATTGAATTACAGGCATTAGAAGTTCTATCACGGCAGAAAAAGGGTATAGAAAAATCCCGACGATGCCCTCTTGAATTATGATTAATTATTTTTATTTGTGATAAAAAATGTATAGATTTGTTCGTGTTGCCTTAGGTGGGGTATCATTAAGTCTTGTGTAATTTTAACTAGTTATGGAGGAGATGTTCAGTGATATTGGTACTATCGAAGGTCTGATAGAGATCAGGTTGTCTGAGAGGGAAGCAAAAGTTTGCAAAGTTTTGCTCGACATGAAAGAGATAACTGCTTCCGGGATTCTGAAGTTTACGGATGTGTATCGTAGAAAGGTACATGAGGTTCTCAATGCATTGACTCAAGCAGGGTTTTCCAAGGAGTGGTCGTCCGAAAGTGCAGGAGGTCGTTTGCATTCGGCAGTTGACCCGAAAATTGCATTAAGGGGATTAGTGGCTAATTGCAGTGGCAGTGGCGAAAGATTCGGGGAGCGTGGTTTTGTAGAGATTCTTAGAGGGAGTGGGGAGGTGTTGGAGCTTTACTCAAGTCCCGGAAATAGTGTGAATCTTGAAAGATTGGATCAGAGTAAAGGTTCTTACGTAATGAGCCAAGAAGAAAGAGATTTGGGTGCGGAAGGAGACGAGTGTATTATCAAGTCCCGGAAGAAGATGAATGTTGTCCGTAAAGCTCTTGAAATAAAGGATTTTGGTGACAATTTTTATCAATAGCGAGCGAGTGTCTGAGTTTGCTCAAAGATAATTCTGTCACTTCACGTGAGGATGAAGTTGTCTGATGGGAAGGGTCGTTGTGTTGTTCTTTTGAGATGTTCCGGTAGATGAGCCCGACTTGACGGTTATAGTTACCGAGCATGTTAAGTTCTAAGAGGTATCGGAGATAGTGTTTAGGCTGTATTGGAGAAATATAAGAGAGATGTAATCATTGAAATATTAACTCAAGTAACACAAACAAAACCAAAAACAGATGAAAAAGATTTATTTATGGATGGCACTCGTTGCCACATTACTCGTAACAGGGTGTACCAACCTTGATTTTTTTGAGAGACGTTTAGACGACTATGAAGCTCGTCTCCAAAAGCTCGAAAACCAAGTCAGTGCTGCCAACAGGGATATGGTAGCGATCAGGGAGATGATCAAAGCACAAGCCAATGCTATTACCATCAAGGAATACAGGCCTTTGGATGATAATAGTGGCTATGTATTAACCATGAGTGATGGCAGTAAAATAGTCCTTAAGAATGGACTAAATGGTCAAAGTTCTTCTATTGGGGTAAAAAAGGGAGAAGACAGATTGCTGTACTGGACACTCAATGGAGAGTATATGCATGACAGTGATGGGAATAAAATCCAAGCTAAAGGGGAAGATGGCAAGAATGGTATTACTCCTCAGTTGAGGGTCAACTCTGACGGCTTCTGGGAATATAGCTTGGGAGGTCAAGTCTGGCATCTGGTGCTTGATAGCAACTTTGCTCCTGTAAAGGCTACAGGTGGCGGTACTAATGACCTGGATATCACAGAAAGCAATGGATACCTGGTGATAAAGTTTAAGGGACAGACATTTATTATCTCTCTAACAGGAGGAGGTAATGGGGGCAGCGTAACTCCTCCGGGAAAGCCTACCCCAGTCCTTACCTTAGAGACAACCGAATTAAATCTATTGGAAGGTAATTCAACACTGCTCAATCTAAAAGTGGCTCCAGATGATGTATATTCTCTGTCGGATGTCACTTGGGCTTCGAGTAATCCTGATGTCGCTAAGGTAGAGAATGGAACCGTTACAGGAGTCGGCAAGGGTGAAGCGACGATTACGGCTTCAATTGGTGAGGTTAGCGTAAAATGTACTGTAAAAGTGAGTGAGAAACTGAAAATTGATATTGAAATTTTGGAAGTAAGTGCTATTTATGCCCAAATCAAATTCACTCCATCAGATCAGAGTCGGAGCTATAGAGCTGGAGTGTATGAAAAATCCATGTGGTTGAAAAATGGAGCTGACAAGAAGGGTACGTTTGAGACATTGGATCTTCCATTTTGGAAGAGTTTTAGTGAACAATGGTGGAATCTTTTAGATAGATTTTTGGAGATTGGCATTAAGACCTATGAACCTTACGAATTAGGTTGCCCTCTATCTCCCGAGACTGCTTATGTAGTTATTGCATATGGAATTGATAGCGATGGTAATATTACGGGTGATGAGTACATTAAGGAATTTACTACTGGTGCCCGAACGAAATACGATGATAGCTTTACTTTCAAAATTGAAGATTTGGCTCTTCAGCCACGAAGTATTAGTGCAGTCGTGGTACCTTCAGATGACACTAAAACCTATATTGCCACTATCCAAAGTAAGAGCTTTGGAGACTCGTACATTGACAAACCTGATTCTTACGAGAAAATGGCTTTTAGCATTGCTGGAAATGGACGTGAAGCTAGTTCAAGATTAAAAAAAGGGCGTGATATTGTTATGCGTGAGAATAGGCTCCCAAATACGGAGTATTATATTATCATTTTTGGATATGATTTGAAGAAGGGGCTAACAACCAAACCTTTTTTTCAGAAAGTAAAGACAAAAACAGCTAATTAACAATGATTTAATATTAATGATATGAAAAAGATAAATATATTTTGGGGGATTCTTATTACCCTTCTAGGAGTAGTCGTTACTTCTTGTTCTAACAACTTGGATGTCGTTTCATTGGATATCTCTGAGTTTGGGACCCTAAATGTTGGGTCAGAGGGAGAGAAGAAAACGATTGATGTGATTACCAACCAGAGAAATTGGGTAGTTAGTGCCAATGCCCTTTGGGTCGAGATTGAGCAACATGAAAAACAATTTATTTTATCTATTTCAAAGAATGAATTACCTGTGGAGAGGAAGGCTTCTGTCCTTATAATTGCTGGAGGTGCGGCTCGTAAATTAGAACTGGTTCAATCTGCAGGAGCAGGAGAGCTTCATGTGACTGAAGAAGAAATACTCTTTGACCAATTTGCTCAGGACCACTTTCTAAGAGTTGTGAGCAATAGTGGTGCATGGGAGGTTGAGGTTTCTGAGCCTTCATGGATTAAGGTAGAGCAGATAATCGAGGATAATCGTCTGAAAATACTGGTTGATGAAAACACATCTCAAGGGCCTCGCAGTGGAAAGATCTTCATCAAATCCGCTAACTTGGTGCGGGAGATCAAAGTGGAACAGAGCGGAAAACTGTTGTATTTGCTTCCGTTGCTTTCTCCGGGATCTAATACGGAAGATGTACGGAAGTTTGAGGAACAGAGGAAAAGTAGCCTGATTCTTGATAAGAACTTTTTGACGGGTGGAGGACACACCTATCGTACTATTAGCCCACTATTCCCGAAGGTCGTTTACAATTTCTCTAGTGATAAGATTTACGAGATTGATATGATCCCAGATGATGTGCTTACCCTTACCAGCGAAGGATTTCATAATTTCTTAATTGAAAATGGATTTGAGAGCAAAGGGGATAACGGTAGTGAGAAGCCATATGTAAAGAAGGTAAAAATAGGAGATGCGAGCTACGAGGTACGAGCTCAGATACTATATGCCGTACCTCGTCAGCCTCAGGTAGTGAAATTCTTGATACTTAATAGACAACCAAAGGCGATGCCTACATTCTCTGAATTGCCTAAGGGTTTTAACAATATCAGTAGTGGTACGAAGTCGGCCGTAATGGCGTGGGAGGCTAGCAATGGAGGAAAATTATCTCAGTCCAACTCTGCTGGAAACTTCTACTATTTTGATGTCCTTGATAAAATATACATTGGTAGGGATTACATCTTTAGTGATGACGGTGGTGCTATCCAGCAGATGCGGATGTTTACCTATGATATTGATAAGGTATTCTACCTTTCTGGCGAGAATAATTACCAAATGACTGATGAATTCAAGGCACTACTAGAGCGTGAGGGATATAAAGATCCTTATGAAGTGAATGATGAATACAAGAGACTATACCGTAATTATGAAACGGGTAGTGTATTGGGAGTGCGTGTCGGTCGTATTCAGGGCGTAAATGGTGGAGCACCGGTAGTGGTATTCATGCATTTACCTATCTCGATTTTTAATAATTAAAGTATTATACTTTAGATGTATGAGAAGGTTAGGAAATATTCTATGTATTACGATTGTCGGTCTTCTGTGCTCATGTCAAAATCAGCAAAGGGAGTATATCCTATTACCAGACGAACCTGATTTGGCTGAGCAAGTATCTGAAGATCAAAAATATTGTGATGGGATATTGCGCGTGAGATTAACTCCTGAGATGGAGCAACAACTGACTCTCCAGACTACTGGGGGTATGCTAAGAAGTGGCAATTCTGAGATAGATACCTATCTTAAGCAGATAGGTGCCTGCTCCATGACTCGGGTCTTTTCTGAGGGGAAAGGCGCTATCGCTAAGCGTCGTCGCGAAGCCGGTCTTCACTTGTGGTACGATATTGTTTTTGATACTAATATCCCCACTACACGGGCAGCCTCCCATGCTTCTACTCTGAGAGGGGTGGAAGTGGTGGAGAAAATAGCTAAGGTGGACTTTAATCTCGAGAAGGGGATTACTGCTTTTGAAACTTCGAGGAGCCCCTTACGTTCGGAAGGCACAATTCCAAATGACCCGAGATTTCAGGATCAATGGCACTACCGTAACGATGGTTCTCTAAAGAATTCCAGGGCAGGTATCGATATCAATGCTCTAGAGGCATGGAAGATAGAGTGCGGAAAACCTAACGTAGTGGTGGCAGTGTTGGATGACGGATTGGACTTCAAGCATCCCGATCTGGTTGCGAATCTTTGGAAAAATGATAATCCTGAGTATGGTAGTGATATTCATGGATATAATTTTTCGATGGGGCGAGTTGAAGTTGAACCCAACCATCACGGAACACACGTAGCAGGATTGGTAGCGGCATCTAGAAACAATGGTATAGGCGTTGCTGGCGTTGCTGGTGGCGATGGAACTCCAAATAGCGGTGTTAGACTCATGGGACTACAGATTATTTCTGCTTCCGTGAATAATCTACGAGCGGTGCCGATGGCATTTGTTTACGCAGCAGACCACGGTGCAGTTATCGCTCAAAATTCATGGACTTCTGGAGCTGTTGCAAGTGTAGATGATGTCCCCCTGTCTTTTAAAGCTGGAATAGATTATTTCATAAAGAATGCAGGAGTAGATCCAGAGACAGGTCAACAGCGAAAAGATTCACCAATGAAGGGGGGGGTAGTGATATTTGCAGCAGGAAATAATAACAAGAATACATTCTATATGCCTAGTGCATACGAACCGATTGTAGCAGTTGCATCAGTCGCCGGGTCTGGTAAACGTGCTTTTTACTCTAATCATGGGTCCTGGATTGATATTTCAGCTCCGGGCGGAGACTGGAATCAGGGGAACCCTGAAGGCATGATATTGAGTACATTTGGTGAAGGGTTGTATGGGTATATGCAAGGTACTTCGATGGCTTGTCCGCTTGTATCTGGTGTTGCCGCACTCATTGTTTCTAAGTTTGGTGGAGAGGGGTTTACCAATGATCAATTGAAAAGCAGACTACTTGGAGCCGTACGCCCCTTTAACGTCGATGAGATGAATCCCCTTGAGAGAGGGGTATTGGGCGTAGGTATTGTAGATGCTAGAAAAGCCTTGGACGAAGATGGCGGTAAGGCCCCCACGAGTGTAACCAATATCCACATAAAGGCGGATTATGAAGCACTTGATCTGGAATGGAAAGCGGTAGAAGACAAAGATGATGGGACTGCCCTATCATATATTATTTATTACTCAAGTGACAATAGTATCTCTGGGGAGTCGTTATTGTCTGCGCACTCCGCACAATTCAATTTCCCGGAGAAAAAGGAAGGAACCCTTGTCCAAGCTCGATTGGGGAGCTTAACCCTCAATACCCACTACAAACTTGCAGTTGTCGCCAAAGATAGGTGGGGACACCTCTCTGCACCAACCTATTTTGAGGCTACGACGAGGAAAAATGCTGCACCTCAATTGACCCCGTCGATCTCAGGTGTGGTGCGTTTGTTAGATAGCCAAGCCAAAGTTGTCTCTGTCGCTGTCCATCATCCAGACGGGTTGCCATGGAATTATACGCTCTTTGGTGATACCAAAGGGATAACTGCCAAGGAAGAAGGAGGTAATATTATACTCACTTTTCGTAAGGTGCTCAATAAAGGGGCTTATCGACTTGGCGTGAAGGTAGTGGACCAATATGGAAGCGCCGATTTGGTCATCCCATTTGAGATTGTGGATAATAGGACACCTGTCAATATTGGTCAGGTGGAAACTGTTTACCTGCCTATCACTAAGAATGTTTATGACATGGAACTCACCCCTTATTTTGAGGATCCCGATGGAGATGAGCTCTTTTATGAGGTTAAAAATTATACCCACTCTATAGTTAAAGCAACAATTATTGGTAACAAACTTCATCTTGATATTTTGGAGACGGGTACAGCTCGTTTGGAAGTGATAGCAAAAGATCCGGAGGGGGCGTCTGTGAGGATGAAAGTGGAGATGAAGATTGTCCATGATGATATTGTCTATCTTGTGTACCCTGTCCCAGTGACTTCAGTGCTGAATATCCGTCTCAGTGACGATGTCCATACCGTCAAAGTTAGCATCTTCACCCCTCTTGGCACTGAAAAGCTCAAGAAGCACATTGTCGTCAGAGAAGACTCAGACCGCGAAGTAATTCTTGATGTGTCAAAACTTGAGGTAGGCACCTACTTACTTGAAGTAGAAGCTAATGGCAAAGTATTCAAGCAGAATATCATTAAAAACTAAGTGCTAGAATATGAAACGACTATTTTGTACTTTAATTATTCTTGCGTTTTTGGTGAGCACTTTTAATGTATTTGCCCAGAACATTCGCTCATCAGTGGAGTTTTTACGGTTTAATGTAAACTTGAGGAGTGCTGCGATGGGCAATACTTGCTTAGGACATGCCAACGCAATGTATCTCTACGGGGACCTACCTGCTTTTCACCAAATGGAGCGTAGAGTGTACGCTTCCTATTCGCTAACCATTCCCCAAGCATCAAGTAGCGGGACGAACCTCTTCCACGCTATCTCGGCAGGGTATAAGGTGCTTCCCAAGTGGTCAGTACAGGCTGGTACTCGGGTGCAATTAGGACTCAAAGTGCCAGTAATTGATATTGATGGAGTGGAGCGAGGCACGCTATCACCATGCAATTGGAGTGCTGATCTTGGAACTACCTACGCAGTTGCCAACAATTGGGTGGTCTATGCAAGAGTTACCCTAATCGGCAGCTACCATTTACTCCATGCAATGGGTTTGGGGGGCTCATTGGGTGTCAATTACCGGAATCAATTTGTGATGAATGGGTATACCCCCAGTCGTTACTCTGTCACCTTTGGGCTAAATAACTTTGGAGGAGATTTGAAGTTCAAAAGCATCCAAGGGGAACTCAAGGTACCTTTGCCCAGTGCCATCCACTTAGGTGGATCTATTGATGCCGCTTTGTCACAAAAGCACAAACTAACACTCAGCTGTATCGCTGAATATCTATTTCCTGCATCTCTCTCGCATAAGTTTATGGCAGGTATAGGTGCCGAATACCAGTGGAATGAAACAGTAGCTGCTCGTACTGGATTTCAGTGGAAAGACAATAGGGCGTGGTACACAATAGGTTTAGGTACTTCGTACCGCATGGCTACTTTTGACCTCTCTTATATTATCAACAAGGATTACAAATTCAATCAATTTGGTTTCGGATTGTCCGTAAATTTTTAACTTATCGTATCCTTTTTACGAGCAAGAGTATCCTTCATGGGACAAGTTCTGAACTCAGAGCTTGTCCCGTAGTTGGGCTCGTTACTATGTAGTGGACAAATGGATACCAAAGAGGGGATCTGAGGCTAATGTTCTGTTTTTGTCAGTAAGTGTGCTGTATAGTGACCAACTGATTGGCAGTGATATTAAGTCTCATAACTTTAAGGTGTAGTTATATAAACGGCCGAGTGGAAATTTAACTTACGTATTTTCCTAGGATATGACGAATAATAATGATACGGTGAAAGTAAAAGACTTGATTGGAAGAGAGATGAAAGAGGGGGCATTTAACCCTCTGGGGGGATAAAAATGCTGAAGCCGTATGCCAGGCAATTGCATAAGAGGGTAAGGATGACGGTAAAACAAGTCTCGGTACAATCCAATTTTAGGAGATGGGTGTGGTTGAGATACGACCTGAGGTAAAAAACATGAAAAGATAAAAGAACAATTCTGACATTCGGTAGGATACCAGGGTTTTTATATGTTCCCAGCACGTGCTGGTTCGAAAAATATCTGTTTTGTTTTACTCCCTTCTTCAAAACAAATCTATGCTGATTTACAGCAGATTGCAATTATATGGTACAAATATGATTTCTGAAATCGATTACAAACAATCGCTTATATTGTCTTTATTGCTCTGCTTTTTCAAGTTCTATTCGAGCTGTGAGTTCTTCTTGGTATGTGGTCATAAACTTGTTTAAGTCCATAAAAGCATACCCAACCAAACGATAGAACAGATTCTTGTATTCTATCTTTTCTGTTGCAGTGAAGAGAGTTTTACTCCCTTCCATAGGTTCGAATGTTGCTTGCCATTCTCCTGTAAACATTTTACTATCCATCGCAAAACTGTAGAAAGTATGTGGTCTCTTCTCAAGTGTCTTGAATCGGATAGTTACACCATTGGTTGTCTCTTCCCATTCTTCAATATCCCCTTGGGTACGGATGATATCCAAATCATCCAAAGAATTTCTGTAATGCCATTCTTGATTGTTGGTCACGATAGCAAAAACAACATCAACAGGGGCATTCAAAATGCACTGTTTTGTCTCTGTTCTGGTTCTCGGCAGAAATGTTCCTATGACCACGACAACCAATACAAGCAATAAAAGACCGCTCAATATTATGTACGACACATTCTTCACGTTCTATTTGATTATTATCCACTTACCAGCCTTTGTAGAGCCTTCGTGCTTGATAACTCCTTCTTTAACCATCCTCCTAAGATAATAACGAATACTGTCCTCCGTTCTGTTTAACCTTTTGGCTAACTCTTTCCTTGTAACTTGCGGAAAGCTTTTTATTTCATCTAATATTTCATCCTCTATATTTCTTGGGCTTTTCTTGGGCTTTTCTTGGGCTTTTCTTGGGTCTTTACTGTGCTTTTCTTGGGCAGTTTCTCCTCCAAAGCCTTCTTCAAAATACTTTTGAGAAACGTTCTCAACTACTCGAAAAGCTGTAATCAATGAAAAATCAAAAGAGGCTTGCCCATTACCGTTTTCTTCCAACTCCTTCTGAACTCGGTAGACTCCACGGCTGAATCGGTTTACATAGCCCAAAACTTTCATTGCTTCGGCAATAAAGGGATTCCGATAATCACTCACATTGGGGAAATTATCGGGACTGACCTTGCCGTATAATCCACCAGGGTTTTGGATCTCGATGCGGCCGTCGTACTCATAAAACTGAATAGGAGCGTTGCCCTCGTAATCCCTGTGCATAATGGCATTCATCAACAACTCTCGAGTAGCCCAGTATGGGTACTTGGAAACTGTTTCTTCCCGAAGTACACTCACGGGAATAGGACGCTTTTGAGAGATACTTGTCTCGACAAAAGCATCAATCTTAGGCAATACCCTACAAAGATTTCCACTAAACTTATGTTCATTGAGAATATCACCCGCACGATCCTTACCCTTGAAGCGGACATATTGAATATACGCCCCATGTACGTGTCGCTCAGGATTCTTTCCGAACAGGACAATAGCACCATTAGTCGGACAGTTATAACGCAAATCATATAAACCAAGAGAGGCAAGTTGATCCGTAATATCTCGTTTATCTTCAGCGAGAATATCCTCTGCCACAGCCTTGGGCAAAAACTCCTTATGAATGAGAGCTACATTCAAATCGTCAATGCTCGTTCCCAGGCAAGGCATGGCATCAAAGGTACGAACATTGGAAAGTCGCCTTTCTGTGAGTATCTTTTCTTCTGCCTCTGTTGCAGTGCTCTTCCGAGGACCGACACGTACCCAAACACGACCACGATAACGTACAGGAGGAAATTCAGAAGGCTGAACTTCTGCCACCAATACATCCCCTTCATCAAAATAGAACTTCTCCACGGTCATGGTGGGCTGAGGGAGAATGTTGCCATCCGTCCGAATATTGGCAATCTGCAATAAGAGTTTATCATCAACCTTCAGACCAGATAATTCTCCATTATCCTTGGCACCGATAATCAGATAACCATTCTTGCCATTCCCCGACATATCATTTGAAAAAGCACATATAGCCTGACAAAACTTATCCATATTGCCAGTCGATTCTGTTCTTTCAATATTGTAGCTCTCCGTGTCTGAAAGCATTTGTAGAAGTTCCTTTTTCGTTATCATGATTTCCCCTTTGTTTTAATGTGCATCAGATAGTCTTTATCTATCATTGGCTTGAAAAAGATAATTCCCAACATCTACTCAATGCCTCGTAACATATTTTCATTTCAGTTTCAAACTGTTCTTTTGTAATCCGCTCTCCAACCCGCTTTGCTAGTTGTTTTTTCTTTTTGCCATTCATTGAATCGACATCAATCTGTGATTTACGCCAATTATCATAATCTACATCGGGACAATTGGGATAACATTGCTCAATATCTCTCTTGTCCAAAATAAAGATTTGATTATTTGTTACTAAAGATTTATACCTATTTTGGAAGTCTTCGACTCCTCCTTTAGTTTGTTCACTTGGCGAATCCATTAATATAACCAATCTATCTTTATAAATATTATTATTCAATGGGGTGTAGACTTTCTCAATCGCATTTATTGTTCTTTCCGCCTGATCGATATCTCCATGTGCTTGAATAATTTGGATTGAAGGCTTGTCCGAGTAATGGCGTTTTATGACTCTTGTAAAGAACTCAAATTCACTTTGCCCCTCCACAATGATAAAGTTATCTGGGAGTAATAGGTCAGCAGGACTCCCTCCTAATAAGTCATAGACAATGTATGTTTTTTCTGAATCATCTACTATACAAATTTCAGTTTTTCCACTTATTTTTTCAACCTTAAACAGAGTTTGAGTAGGGTGATTTTCAGCGACAAACACAGAAGAATGAGTATTTATAAACACTTGATCTGTCTCTATTGAAAGTTCATATAGTACTTCTTTGAGCTTTCTTTGCGCCATAGGGTGAAGGTGTAATTCTGCTTCATCAATAAAGAAAACAAAGGACTTTCCAATATCTTCATTTTGCTTTCTAAAATCAGCATAAGCCTGTATTATGGACAACATTAGGGCTCTTTGCATTCCATCCCCTTTTTCTTCCGCTGAGGTCTCAATTCCATCGTCTATGTCGGTATTGAAGTTTTTGAGTAAGTCGTCAAAAGCTGGTGGGGTTACTTCAAAACGAACATTGGTAGTATCTGGGAATTGTTTTTCCAGATAAATTTTTACCTGATTTCCTATTCTGTCGAATTCAGTCTTAATTTCAGAATCATTAGCTTCAAATAGAGCCGAAAATTTCTCTTGAAATTCTCTATACTGCCTATTTGTTTGGAGAATTGTTGTCAAGACATTTGATAACATTACTCCCATCGGGGTATTCTTAGAGTACTTTGCGACAGAATCGTAATACTGTTTTGTTGTTATGTATTCAAATTTTGGGAGAAAATCATTTAAAGCTGCATCAAAGCCAGTCCCTGGAGGTATTTCACTTCCCCTAATAAACATTTGTCGTTTCTTAGAATCTGGACTACATCTACGAAAGCTAACAATATCTGCTTCTCCAAGCTTTGAAGATAGTGTCGCCTTATTCTTTTCATTTTGCATCTTAGACAAACCATCCTGCGCTCCACTGAACTCAACTTCAACAAACATTTCCAACTCGTTGTCTCTTGAGTATTTTAGTTCTTGCAAGTTGCCCTTATAGCCATTAAAGAAGAATTCCAAGGCTTCAAAAAGGTTTGTTTTTCCACTGTTATTCTGACCAACAAAGATATTGAAGTCCGTCACCTCTATTTCAGCATTTTCAATAGATCTGAAGTTTTGAATTGTTATTTTTCTTATTTTCATATTTAAATAATATTTTATACCGTAATTATTGGATTTTGTACCTTAATTATTGGATTTATTCAATCAACTCTTTCACTTCCACTCCCAGTATCTCCGCTATCTGAAAGAGGGTTTCGAGGCTTGGTTGGCGTCTGTTGCAGACATAGGCATTGACAATGCTGAAGCTTTTGCCGAGTTTTTCGGCAAGCCATATTTGCTTAATTCCTTTCTCCTCAAGTACTTCTTTTATTCGATTCATGGGTTTATCCATCGCGTTCAATATTCTGTTTGATAGCGCAAAGATATGAAATAAAATAGCATAGAAAAAGGGAATGAGGATTTATTTTCTCATTCCCTTAATCTTTTAATGGGCGTGGAAGAGAAGCATTTATTTCCGTTGTTTTATAGACTCTGCCTGCTTCTGAAGTTCATTGGCTTGCGATGTGTTCAGGCGAGCTCGTTCTGTTTTTTCCGCTTGCTCTTTGACTAATCGTTCGTAAGTTTCCACTTGTTCTCGGATAAGTGCAATCTGCTGTTCGTCTCTCTGATAAGTGAAGAGCGTTTCCAAATCCATTAGCTTTTCCTGATTAGCTTCCCCATACATTTTGATGTAGCGATACTTCAAATCATTGTCCAATAGTTGACTATTTTGTCGCATTTGCCAGAAGTTTCCACCCAGAGAAAACAAAAGAACAAGTCCCATACTGCAAAGAGTGATAGCCGTTTTACTATTCTTAAAGTCAAGACTAAAAACATGTTCTTTGCGGATGACAGTACGACTCTCTTTGCTCAGCTCATCAATTTTCGCCTCGATGGCTTGTAGAGTCTCTCTTTTCTCTGCATTCCATCCATCCAGCTTCTCAAAGCCTGTTTCCAGGTCTGCCACTACGCTCTTGGTAAGTCTTTCTTCCAAGCCTCTGATTTGTTCGGGAGAAAATACTTCTTGTTTTGAAAGTGTATTCATCTTCCCAAGAAGCTCTTCGATTTTACTCAAGTCGATTGTTTGTTGTTCAGATCTTCCTTCTAAGGAGAAAGCCATTTCCGTAAGACTTTGCTTCAATTCCTCAAATAGACCATATACGGCCGAAGTATCCATTCTATCTGTATTCATATACTTTTTCTTTTGTGATTAAACATTAGTGCAGTACCCTGCGTATTCTGATTTTGCTTTTGGCTGCCAACTTTCGGGCTTTCAGAGCCTGAATGTATTCGGCAAGCGTTGCATCATAATGAGGACTATTAAAGAGAGAGAAAATGCTTAGTTGCCCTATAAGAGAATCAAGAGCATCCATCACACCTTCTGTTTCTGATGTTTTGAATTCTTGTTTTTCTGCCATCTGAAGTGCTTGATAGGCATTATCTTTAATCTGCCTGTCAATCTTTGAGAAGCTACATTCTCTATCTACGTGGGAGCCCGAAATCCGATTACCGTCTTTCTCAAAGATGATGCCTTGAATCTTATCTGTATTGCCATTCATTTTAAATTCCAAGCCTATACCTGATTGCTTTAGGGTCGCTTGCAACTGGCCCCACGTCAAACTTTGAGGAATAGCTTTTTTGAGAGCGTCGTAAATCTCATATTCGGTTTTGTCATTCCCTTTCAGCCGTTCACGCTTGACATTCTCTTTTCCTGAAGCAATATATAATCCGTATTTCTTCGTCAGTTCCATGCAGACCTTTGTGCTACGTAGCTTTTCATTTTGATCCGAAATTCTTCGACCATCATTATCAATACGATTGATTACCATGTGTATGTGTGGATGATCTGTATCATGATGACGAGCGATAAGATACTGTGTATTGGAGTAGCCCATTTTCTGTAAATATTCCTGTGCCACCTTGACCATAAAAGCATCCGTTAAACGCCCTTTATCTTGAGCTGAGAAATCTAAAGAGATATGAGCTACAGGTTTCGTAATCCTGGGATTAAGTTTACTTTGAGTAACAAAGCTTCGGATTATAGCATCTCTATTTTTCAGACGAATGCCTTCTGCCTGCAAGAGCTGGGCACGCTCTTTCTCCAAAACGTAGTTTATCACCCCTCGGAATCCTCTCCCCTGAACAATCTTAGCAATCATCTTCGATTCGTTTTATGATGTTGTCCAATCTCTCAGTCATCGCAAGGTTATCTTGATAGACTCGTGCGTACCCCATAGCATTGGCTTTGTGAGCAATCTGATTGACATTATTGGCCATGCCACTTAGTTGACGAAGGAGACTCATCAATTCGGAAGATAGTCTTTGCCTGACTATACTGGTAGCAACACAACGACGGATGTATTCACTTCGGGTAATCCCAGCAAGACGTGCTTTAGCTTTCAGAGAGTAGAACTCCTCGGTTGCCATTTTCAGAGTAACCTTATATTTCTTCTTTTCTACTGGTCGTTTGGGAGGGCGACCATTCGTATTGCGATTTTCTATTGTCTTCATTGCTGTATTTGTTTTTTGATTTATGAATAGACCAACGGGATGAGTCAATCCTCGAAGAGCAAGGTTTTGGTCAGACCAAAACACAAACTTGCTCCCCTAATAATCAAAGGGCTTGACTCCAGCCCCATTCATCGTTTGAGTCCTCGACTTCTCATTCTCGGAGGAGAAATGAGTCCTTGATTTTTTCGGCAGAGAAAATCATTCAAGTCCTTATGTCCCTCATAAAGGATGGAGCAATCATTAACGCGAAGATTCATTCTCCGAAGCAATTCAAGCGTTTTCTTTCCTGCTGCATCGCTATCGAGATAAGCGTTAACAATGGCATATTTCGAGAGTAAGGAATGAACCTTTTGGAGATTGTTTACAGAGTTCAGTACAACCGCAGATTCAATATTTCTGTCAGGATAAAGGGTGCAAAAACTCAAGTAATCTATAAATCCTTCAAAGAGATTGATAGTATCCGTATTTCGATCAAAGGAGGAGATACTGGAAGGAGGTAAACAGCCTTTGAAATAGAGATTACGAATGGCATAACCT
>JBAKGE010000080.1:0-9009 GCA_037191085.1 Porphyromonadaceae bacterium
TATGGTACAAATATACGACTAAAATCGATAGAAAACGAAGAAATACGAGAAGCTACAGAAAATAAAAATAGCAGTAAGTTGTTATCTTACTGCTATTTACTATTTATTTGATGCTCTTTTATGAGCGTAATTACTTCACTTCTTCGAAGTCGGCGTCGGAGACATCGTTGGAGCCGTTGGTACCGTTGGCGGTGTTGCCATTGGGATTGGCTGAACCACCGTTGGGTTGAGAGCCCGTAGTTGGATCCCCGGCGCCTGTCTGGCCGTACATCTGTTCGCTCATGGCTTGTGCCACCTTGTTTAGCTCGTCCATGGCTGTGTCTATTGCTGCGATGTCCTGAGCCTTGTGGGCTTCCTTGAGTTTATTGAGGGCAGTCTCGATCTCAGACTTCTTGTCGGCTGGCATCTTGTCGCCGAGATCCTTCAGTTGCTTTTCGGTCTGGAATATCACACTGTCAGCCTGATTGATTTTATCGATGCGTTCTTTCTCCTTGCGGTCGCTTTCGGCATTGGCCTGAGCTTCGGCTTTCATGCGCTCAATCTCGGCATCGCTAAGTCCACTGGATGCTTCGATACGAATCTTTTGCTCCTTGCCTGTACCCTTATCTTTTGCTGATACGTTGACGATACCGTTGGCATCAATGTCGAATGTCACTTCTATCTGTGGCACGCCACGCTGCGCGGGAGGTATACCATCGAGATTAAATCGACCGAGCGTTTTATTGTCACGTGCCATCGAGCGTTCGCCCTGCAATACATGGATTTCTACCGAAGGCTGGTTGTCGGCAGCAGTGGTGAATACCTGCGACTTACGAGTCGGGATTGTGGTATTAGCATCGATAAGCTTTGTCATCACACCACCCATGGTCTCAATACCAAGTGACAGTGGAGTTACGTCAAGTAGGAGTACGTCCTTCACGTCACCGCTGAGTACGCCACCCTGAATTGCAGCACCGAGAGCCACCACTTCGTCCGGGTTAACTCCCTTAGAGGGTTGTTTCCCGAATAGCTTTGCCACGAGTTCCTGAATAGCCGGTATACGTGTTGATCCACCCACAAGGATTACTTCGTCCACTTCGCTGGCAGTGAGTCCTGCATCCTTTAGTGCCTGCTGTACGGGTGCTACACATGCTTGGATATAACGATCGGCAAGCTGCTCGAACTTAGCACGAGTCAAGGTCTTAACGAGGTGTTTGGGGATACCGTCCACTGGCATGATGTACGGTAGGTTGATCTCTGTGCTTGTAGAGCTAGAGAGCTCTATCTTTGCCTTTTCTGCTGCTTCCTTAAGGCGCTGCAGGGCCATTGGATCCTTGCGGAGATCCGGACCTTCTGCGGCCATAAATTCGTCTGCCAGCCAATCGATGATGACGTGGTCGAAATCATCACCACCGAGGTGTGTGTCACCGTTTGTAGACTTTACCTCGAAGACACCATCACCGAGTTCGAGGATAGAGATATCGAACGTACCGCCCCCGAGGTCAAATACGGCAATCTTCATATCCTTATTGCTCTTGTCCAAGCCGTAGGCGAGAGCAGCAGCCGTAGGCTCATTGACGATACGCTTCACCGACAGACCTGCGATTTCGCCAGCCTCTTTGGTCGCCTGGCGTTGTGCGTCGCTGAAATATGCCGGTACTGTAATCACAGCCTCAGTAACCTCCGTCCCGAGGTAATCTTCTGCCGTCTGCTTCATCTTCTGCAGCACCATCGCAGAAATTTCTTGTGCAGAGTATTGCTTGCCATCGATATCCACACGTACAGTATCGTTGTCACCCTTGACCACCTTGTAGGGCATGCGCTCAGCATCACTACTTACGGTCGAGAACTTTTCGCCCATAAATCTCTTGATGGAGAAAATGGTATTGACAGGGTTTGTGATAGCTTGACGCTTGGCAGGGTCACCTACCTTACGTTCGCCACCGTTGAGGAAAGCCACCACACTTGGTGTCGTACGCTTGCCTTCAGAGTTTGCTATTACCACCGGTTCGTTACCCTCAAGTACGGCAACGCAGGAGTTGGTGGTTCCTAAGTCGATTCCTATTATCTTTCCCATATTTCGTATATAAATTGTTTATTGTTTGTTTCGTGATTTAATTTTGCTTACGTCATTAGTGGAACAAACGGTGTGCCAAACCGTCTAATGTGACACTCCAGTGGGTGACACGACAAAGAAAAGTGACACTCTTTCGCCAATTATGACACGAGGAGCAGTAGGTATGTGTCACTAGGGTCGGGGGCTCTGTGTCTCTCCTCTTCGGGGAGTTGGCGTAGATCCATATCCGCAATCCCCATGAATCGGTTTGTGAGGGGTGGAAAATGGGTTCAGTGAAGGGTCCCGAAAAGGTGCCGGATTTCTCTGGGACATCGACATCTCGATGTCCCAGAGGTTTGAAAACCGACGACCCAGAGGACGTAATACCGTCCTCTGGGTCGTCGAGGATGGGACTTAGTGTGCGTCTCGCGTTCGACTATTGATATTTGCAAAGACGACTTACTGATAATCTATTCTTTTTAGGGAATTTATATAGCTGATAAAGGTATGGTCGTCTACCACTCGTATGTGTAAATACTTGATGACGTCAGATACTATCGAATAGTGACGGCCGGCAGGGACCGAAGGAGCGTCTGTGGTGTGGTGTGAGTCCATGAGTGTGTATACCCTCAATGTGGGCAGCAGTGCCATAGCCGACATTGTGGTGCCAGTCGTAGTGAGGATAGTCCTTGTGTAGGTCGACCATGATGTGGTCGCGGTGCACCTTGGCGAGGACCGATGCCGCTGCGATGCAGAGGTAGGTGTCGTCTCCTTTGATCACCGTCTGGTACGGGATCTCGTCTGCAGGGGTATAGCGATTGCCGTCTATGAGTAGGTACTCGGGGCGGATGCGTAAACCACTGATAGCACGGTGCATGGCCAGGTATGTCGCCTGTAGGATATTGATGCTATCAATTTCCGCTGGTGATGCCTCTCCTATACCATAGGCCAGCGCCTGCTCACGGATAATCTCAGCCAGTATCTCTCGACGCTGTGCAGACAATTGCTTCGAATCTCGTAGTCCGGGGATCTGCAGGTCTGGTGGGAGTATGACCGCTGCCGCTACCACGGGACCAGCGAGACATCCACGTCCGACTTCGTCCACGCCAACCTCTACACGTGAGGGATCATTCTGTACAGGGAGGAGGGCAAACCTTTTCGTCATGGCAGAGGAGGTGTTGATCGATATCCCGAATTGCGACGGGAGCAGTGTGTGTAGGGGAGCTTTGGTTCCATGTGGATGATGATGTGTGTGTCATCCCCATATCGCTCCCGTATCGCCTCCTCGATATCTATGGTCTTGTCGTGGGCTTCGTAGAGGGAGAGATGCCCGTCCAAGCGGATGTCTAGCTCAATAGCCATAGTGTCACTACCGATCATCCGTGTGCGGAAGTTGTGTGGATCCTCTACGTCTGGGACCTGTAGGATGATCTTCTTGATATCCTCTATGATCTCCTCGGGCACTGTCGCATCTGTGAGCTTGAGTAACGATGGATGTGCCAGAAGAATACCGGCACGTATGATGAAGAAAGCTACTATGATCGCAGCCAATGGCTCCAGAAGGAGCCCACGCCCTTCTATCATACGTGCTCCGAGGACTCCCAGTACCACTGCCAGAGCAGCAAACACATCGTAGCGGTGATCGTATGCCTGTGCCATGAGTGCGTCGGAGTGTGTCTGCTGTGCCATACTTTTGGTATAGCGGTAGGTGATCTCCTTGACGACCATGGTGAAGAGTGCTATGATGAGGGCGAAGATACCGGGCTGATCGGGGAGGACACCGGAGTGAAAGTAATTGTAGAACGTAGCCACACCCTGTGCGACAATGAGGATACCTGCGACGAGCATCATCATGGAGATGAATAGGGAAGCGATGGTCTCGTACTTACCATGACCATAGGAGTGATCCCTGTCACGGGGTTTGGAGGAGAGTTTGAGGAATATGTATACTACAGTATTGGCAACCACGTCTGAGATAGAGTTGACAGCGTCTGCTATGAGAGCAGAGCTGTGTCCGTATATCCCAGCGACGAGCTTGAGTGGTGGCAGAATGATATTGACCGCGGAGGACACCAGATAGGCGTGCTGTTTCTTCTTACTATTGTCAGGACTTGAGCTTTCTTTCATGATCCGGAAACTGTGATTATGACTCCTGGCGTTTCTGGCAGACGATTTGATTCTTGTATGATAGTTTGACGAGTCGGTATTTATTGGCTCCGGCCTTGGGTACTATTTCTCGATAGAATATAGGTATCTTGTCCAGATCGTCACCGATAGTCTCTATTCCTTGTAGTTCGAAGATGAAATCACCTACACGTGGATAGAGGTGTATGCACGTCTCGGATTTGACATCGATGAGCCCGAAGAAATTCGTCCATCTGCTCTCTTTCTGCAGGAAGAGAGATATCGGGAGCAGAGTATTCTGTACGATATCTTTGGAGAGATTGCCTATAGCTACGGGTACGTAGGCAGATGTTCCTATACGGTTAGTTACTTCACGTCCCTCACTATCGAGATAGAAAGATTGGTCACCACGGTAAAACGTGAGTATCGGGTGTCGCTCATCCACACGGACATTGAGGGTTCTCGACGCTGGGGATACGTAGACTTCGGCACGGCGAATGTAGGGTGACTGTGCTACAAGCAGTGACTCTATCTGGTGAGGTCGCACGAAAGTGAAAACACTGTCTGTGTGTTTGAAGGGAAGGAAACGAAATACCTCCTCCGAGGATAGAAAAGCACTTTTGGCATCACCACGGACGTTAATTTTCGTCTTGTACGGTAGGATACGAAAATCTTCAGCATGCCGAGATACTACGAAAGAAAATCCCAGCAGACAGAGGAGTACGGTGACCGTGACGAGGAGAAGTATGTGTCGGATGCGAGGCTTCATCTATCGTGGTATTTATGTACGGGATTAGTGGTCGCGTGTGGGGCGAGGAACGGTACGTAGGTATTTGGCCACTCTGGATACTTCGAACTCAATATCTCCAGCACCCATCATGACTACTACACCTGCTGGGTGCTGCCGGAGCTCCTGGATGAGGTCGGTCTTGGTAGTTACACACTTGTGCTCCGATGTGATATAGGAGAGAAGAGCATCTGAGGTGATGCCTGGTATAGGTTCCTCACGGGCGGGATAAATCGGGAGGAGAATGACATCCCTGGATAGAGAGAGAGCACTGCCAAAGTCTGCCATGAAATCTCTGGTACGAGAGTAGAGGTGCGGCTGGAAGACTACGGTAATCGGGAGATCAGGATACAAGCGATGTATGGATGCCAGTGATGCTCGTATCTCGTCAGGGTGGTGGGCATAATCATCCAGTAGGATAGGGTGCTCGGCATCTGAGAGGACACGCTCGAAGCGTCGGTGTGCCCCCTTGAATGAGGATAATCCACGACGAAGCTCATCTTCGGTCAGTCCAACACTCTCTGCCAGTGCCAGTGCAGCAGTAGCATTGAGGACATTGACCTCAATAGGTGTGCCGATATGTAGGTGGTGAAGTACACGTGTAGGGGTGTGCCAGTCAAAGTAGAGCTCGCCCCCCTCATAGGTGAGGTTGCTAAAGTAGTAGTCAGACTGCGGGCGCTCTCCGTAGGTGAAGAGTTGGAGGTCGGAGGGGAGAACTGATGTATCTAATGTGGCATCCTCATGCACTAACACTACGCCACCGGCTCTGGTGAGACTGATAAAGTGTTCGAAAGCCTCTCGGAACTCTTCAGCGGTACCGTATATATCCAAGTGGTCTGGTTGTGTGGAAGTGATGATGGACGAGGTAGGAAGAAGTTGGTGAAATGAGCGATCGTATTCGTCAGCTTCGACAACTACATAGGGGCTCTTTTTATCCAGTAGTAGGTTGGAATCGTAGTTGAGCGACAACCCACCAAGAAAGGCATTCACGCCCACGTGTGACTCGTGGAGAAGGTGTGCAAGGAGGGTGCTGGTGGTAGTTTTACCATGAGTGCCAGCGACACACAGCGCATTGCGATTGGCAGTTATCTGGCCCAATACCTTGGCTCTCTTGAGCTGCTCATAGCCATTTTGTGTGTAGTACTGACGGATCTGATTATCCTCTTGAATTGCTGGAGTGTATACGACCCTTATCTCTCGGGGGGCGCGAAAGTCCTCGGGAATCAGGCTGGCATCATTGTCGTAGATGATAGAGGCACCAAGCTCCTCCAGTTTCATAGTAATGGGGGTCCGTATACGGTCGTAGCCACCTACACGGTGACCGTGATAGAGGAAGTAGCGTGCGATAGCACTCATCCCGATTCCTCCGATACCGATGAAGAATATTGTGGATAATGTGCTTACGTTGTTATCTGTCATGGTTAGATTGCTTGTGTTAGTTGGCAATTCTCTCTATCTCATCCACGATATCTGCTGTCGCACGTGGGCATGCGAGTTTGAGGGCATTGGCCCCGAGTTGGGCCAGACGATCAGGATTGTGTAGTAGATCGAAAGCCGTGGTCATCAGTTTTTGAGCTGCATCCACGTCCCTGATCATGATCGCAGCGTCGTCATTGACGAGGGCAAGTGCATTTTTGGTTTGGTGATCCTCTGCTACATTGGGGGACGGTACCAAGATGACAGGTAACCCGAGAAGAGTAAACTCGGAGATCGAGCCAGCCCCGGCACGTGACACAACAAGATCTGCGACAGAGTATGCGTAGTCCATTCGATCGATGAAGTCGGATAGGATAAGATTGGGGATTGAGCGACCGAAATCCTGAACCATGCGCTCAGCATCTCGGAGATAGCCCTTGCCACACTGCCAAATGACTTGTATCTCAGGGTGAGCAGAGATGTAATCCAACTCGTGAGCTACACTGTCATTGATCGTACGAGCTCCGAGACTTCCACCGAGGATTAGGAGGGTTTGATTCTGTGGGTTGAGGTTGAAGAATCGATATGCTTCAGGTGAATGAGATTCAACCTTCATGAGGTTCGCTCTAATGGGATTGCCCGTGAGGATAATTTTGGGTGCTTTCGGAAAAAAACGCTCCATGTTCTTGTAAGCAACACATATGACCTTAGCCCTCCTTCCGACAAGCTTATTCGTCACTCCAGCGAATGAATTTTGCTCTTGAACAAGTGTAGGAATGTTCATTCTACTTGCTGCCAGTAGGGTAGGAGCACTGGCATAACCCCCGACACCGATAGCAGCTTGTGGCTCGAAATCGGAGAGATGAGTCTGAGCGATGTTAACGCTCTTGAGGAGGTTGAAGACAGACTTGATCTTGGCGAAGGGATTGCGTCCGCGAGGTAACCCTTGAACGGGAAGAAGCTTGATGGGATAACCTGCAGCGGGGATTCGCTCCGACTCCATTCTCCCCTCAGCACCGAAGAATAGTATCTCACATTCCGGATAGCGACGGTTGATCTCCTGTGCGATTGACAATGCGGGGAATATGTGTCCTCCTGTGCCACCACCACTGATGACAATACGTTTGAGTTCCTTCGATGATATTTCGTTAGCCATGAATTCCTTCTTTCTCTTTTTGAGTTATGTCTTTATACTTCTTCCTCTTCTGGTTCAATTTCTGGAATTGCCTCGACTTCCACTTCTGGCATGTTCATACCTGCTATTTGTGCATCCTTGAGTTGTCGGTACTTCTGTATCTCGTTGCTTATGCTCAGTACAATGCCAAAGTATCCGGCTGTTATCACATAACTGGTTCCTCCTCTACTGATGAAGGGGAGAGTTTGACCTGTTACTGGAAGAAGATTAGCTGCGACAGCCATATTGATAATAGCCTGTAGGGTGATGATTAATCCGACACCCATAAGAACAAGTGACTTGTACATGCTATCGGTACGCCGGGCAAGTTTTCCCAATCTAAAGAATAGTACCACATATAGGATGAGCAGTATAGCAGCACCAGGAATGCCGTATTCCTCGACGATAACATTGTATACGTAATCCGAGAATGCCTGAGGAAGGAACTGACGCAACTCACTATTGCCGGGACCGACACCCCAAAAGTTGCTATTGGCGATAGCCTTTTGTGCTGAAACGACTTGATAATCTCGCCCTGTTACATCATTGTAGGTCTCAGTGTTGATAGGCTTTCCTATCTTGCTAAAGAAAGTGGTGAGGCGACTAGATCCTGTGTCAGTACGTCCAATACCAGAGGATGAACTCTTTGGTATCGCGAAGACAAGTATCAGTATCAGCACTGAGACTGCTGACAGACCATAGGTCATACGCCACATCATCTTCCGATTGACACCACCTATCCAACTAAGCATGTATATGGTGAGGAAGAGTAAGGCTGCTGTGGATATATTCTCAAGGAAAATAAGGAAGCAGACAATACCTGTAACTACCATGATGATCCAAAAGTTTTGAATTGAATTGTGGTAGTTATTCTTATTCATCAGCCTAACTGCCACGAAGTTGATAAGGGCTATTCTGGCAATTTCGGACGGCTGGAACGTGAATCCCAATATCATGAACCACCGTCGACTACCATTGATCTCAACGCCGGCAAACTGAACCAGTACCAGCAGTAAGATCGAAACACCCAAGAGGATATTCGACCATTTGATGAATACCTTTGTAGGTACATTGGCCACCACCACCATTATGAAAGCGGCAAATAGTATGAGTACAAAATGCTTCAAGATAACACCGTAGAAGTTACCACCTTTGTATTCTAGCTTAAAAGCCTCTTGACTCGTTGCAGAAAACACCACTGCCAGGCTAAAAGTGAAGAGTAGAATAGCAATGATCCAGATTGTTTTGTCTCCCAAAGCAACTCTATTCATCAGCCCTTTCCGCCAATCTTTCTTGGGTAAGTTCTGCTCGGCAGTAGGTGTATCGTCGTATATCATCTCCCGTAGATCTTTGTGATTACTTATGCTCCCGGCACCAATTGAATGCGTTCACGAAAGCTTCAAACCAGGGGGTCACATCCATATTAGGGTATGGGAATGTGCCACACTGCCATGGGAATATGCTCATAAGTGG
>JBAKGE010000081.1:0-8894 GCA_037191085.1 Porphyromonadaceae bacterium
TACTGTGGAAGTGAATGGCATAGACCCCGGTGGAAGCATCGCCTATCCTTTCCTAATGCAGGACGGACAGACACTATACTTCGCCTACACAGGTCTCGGTACTCTCGGCGGCTACGATCTCTATGTGACACGGTATGATCGCACATCGGGCACACTCCTCGTGCCACAGCAGCTACCCATGCCGTACAACTCGACAGCAAGTGATTTGCTGTACATGGTGGATGAGGAGACACATGTGGGTTATCTCCTCACCGACCGTGGTACCGTTGAGGGTGAGTGCCGACTGCTTGTCCTCAAGCCCGAAGAACAAAAACGTGTAGATACCGACGATGTAGAAATAATACGCCGCATAGCCCTCATGGATAGCACCCTAACCGCACAGACACCTGAGAGGATCAGGTACCACCGTGAGAGTGCTTCACTCGTGAAGACTCCTATTCTATACGTAGGATCGAAAGCAGTACACAGCGAATCGGACTTGCGGTCACACGAAGCACAAGCAAGCCTAAGACGGCTGCTGGGTCTTTTGGATCAGCGCGACAGGAGAGAGGAACAGCTATACGATATACGACGGGCTATACGAGAAGGAAGAGCAGCAGATCTGAAGGCATCTACGGTACTGGAATTGGAGGAGGGACTCCTGGATATAGAGCATGAGATAAAAGCTCTGCGCAATGCCGTCATCCGGTATGAGAGCGGACAGTGATGTGGAGGAAATAAAGAGACGGAAAAGCACTTTTAGGTACAGTACAAGCATATAATAATCAAGCAATATAACCACCATGAGTAGTCTATTTATGATCGTAATCCTAACCTTACTGGTCGTAGTATCTGTGGCGTTGCTCCTCGGCGAGCTGTTTTACTTTCCAGGCTTTGGGCTGTCTGGTGTTTTGGGCATACTTGGCATGACAGGGGTATGTACGTACCTTTTCATCGCCGGACACATTTGGCTGTTGATCGGACTGTTACTTTTCTCAGTAGCACTCTTCGTCATTGGGTTTTATGTCCTCAGCAGGTCGAAAGTAATGAATAAAATCAGTCTCTCTAAGGAGGTGGACGAAAGGGCGAATAAGCTACCGACAACTCTCTTCGTGGGGGCTCGTGGCGTAGCGAAGAGTCGACTGGCTCTGGCAGGAAAAGTCGAGATAGAGGGAGAGCTATTTGAGGCTACATCAGAGCAGGGATTTATACTGGAGGATACACCAATATACATCTCCCGCATGACACAAGATAAGGTATTTGTCAGCATTGACAAGGCTGAACTCCATGGAGAAACAAAGAACTGATACGTAACACTTAATCAATATCAAACACAAGACGAATAACCATGAATGATTTCCTAATGTTATGGGGCGTACTGGTGATTGTGGCACTAATCTTGCTGGCGATCTTTCTGCGCTACTTCCCGATTCTCCTCTGGATCTCTACCCGAGCATCGGGCGTGAGGATCTCTCTGCTTCAACTGTTCTTAATGCGTATCCGTAATGTCCCTCCTAACGTCATCGCCAAGGCGATGGTAGAGGCGCACAAAGCCGGCATCAACCTCACGCGTGATGAGCTCGAAGCACACTATCTCGCTGGGGGACACGTAGCGCAAGTAGTGCACGCTCTCGTATCGGCAAACAAAGCCAACATAGAGCTACCATTCGGTATGGCAGCTGCCATAGACCTCGCTGGACGTGACGTATTCGAGGCAGTACAAATGTCGGTGAACCCAAAGGTCATAGACACTCCCCCCGTGACGGCTGTGGCAAAAGACGGTATCCAGCTGATCGCGAAAGCTCGTGTAACCGTGCGCGCGAATATCAATCAACTCGTCGGAGGTGCCGGAGAAGAGACAATCCTGGCGCGAGTGGGTGAAGGGATAGTATCCTCCATCGGCTCCAGCGAGCGCCACACTGTCGTACTGGAGAATCCGGACTCTATCTCCAAGCTGGTACTGAAGAAAGGACTCGATGCCGGCACTGCGTTCGAGATACTATCTATCGACATTGCGGATATCGATATCGGCCGTAATATAGGTGCTGTGCTCCAAATGGATCAGGCACAGGCAGACAAGAACATCGCACAGGCAAAAGCCGAAGAACGCCGTGCCATGGCAGTAGCAAGCGAGCAGGAGATGCTCGCCCTCGCACAGCAGGCACGCGCGAAAGTGATCGAAGCAGAAGCCGAAGTGCCACTAGCGATAGCGGAAGCCTTCCGAAGCGGGAACCTTGGCATCATGGACTACTATCACCTGAAGAATATACAGGCAGATACAAATATGAGGGAATCTATATCCAAGCCTATCGATAGAGATGGCTCCACACATTCGATAGAGAAGAAAGACTAAGGACAAATTAAAGACAATGCAGAAATTCGTAATACCTGAATCAGAACTCATCATCAATCCCGACGGGTCTATATTTCACCTACATGTCAAACCTGAAGAGATAAGCCACAAGCTCGTGATATGCGGAGATCCAGAACGTGTGGACAAAATCGCAAGCTACTTCGACAGCATCGAAGTGAGTGTGCAGAGCCGAGAGTTTCGCACGGTCACCGGCTCCTACCACGGTAAGCGCGTCACCGCACTTTCGCATGGTATCGGAGGTGACAATATCGAGATCGTGATGAATGAGCTCGATGCTCTGGTGAATATAGACTTCGGCACACGCACGGCAAAGGACGAACACACAACCCTCGAGATCGTACGCATAGGCACAAGCGGTGGACTGCAGGAATACACGCCTATAGGTTCGTATGTGGCAGCAGAGTATGCTATCGGCTTTGACGGGGTGATACACTTCTATCGCGATGCTCCTGAGGTCTGCGACCGCGATTTCGAGCAGGCTCTTCTCGTCGCTCTTGACTGGCGGATCAGTGGCTTACGTCCCTATGTACTTCGTGCGCCAGAGGACTTCATGCACCAGATTATCGGGGACCACTCGGAGATTATCCGTGGTGCTACTATTGCCTGCAATGGCTTCTATGCTCCCCAGGGAAGACGCCTAAGAGGGCAGCTGGCAGACCCAGATCTGAATCGTAAGATCATTGACTTCGAGTATAAGGGGAAGCGCATCACCAACTTTGAAATGGAGTCGGCAGCTCTCGCCGGACTTGGTGCTGTACTCGGACACAAAGTCCTGACAATCTGCACAATCATAGCTGGACGTAAGAGTGAAACCATGCGGACGCAGTACAAGGACAGTCTGGAAGAACTAATCATCACTGTGCTGAATAATATCTGACGTGAAGTGTACAGGATGGACAGGAAATTCCGTCGCAAGGCCAGCACTTTAACATTAGGGTTTTAAGCATATTAGCATAGGATATCAGAGAAGCATGCTGCGTTGCGATCGGTTACGTCTCCATTCATCCGCCGCACACATGTAGGTATCTCCCACAAAAAATCTCTGGGAAGTCGGTATTTCGACAACCCAGAGATCGTGAGAGAAAGCTCCGGGTCGTCGAAATATCGACTTCCCAGAGCTTTTTGGTTACATGTCCACATACATGCAGAAAAGTTATCCTGACGGATATTACCTCAAAGGCATGGTGCTTCTTGGAGGGTGGTCCATATTATCTAAATTTCTTCTTCGCCCTACCACTTCACGAGAACCTTATGCCTTTATAATGAAACACGAGGGCTTCATGTGCAATACATCGGGTCATCACCCGACAGCCTACAGGTGACAGAATGTCAGCATAAGGGTAAATAAAAGTGCGGAGAATCCGTTGGTCGCATTTTTGCATGTCTGATAGCGATTCAAGTAAGAACTAAAGAACAATACATTATATATCTATGTCACAAGACAAGCACAACAACAGCGCAGACGAACGTTCACTCGAGGATCAACTCCCCGATGAAGAGATCCAGGAAACAGAAACAACAGACGACCCCGACACCGAATCAGGGGAAGGTACCGAAGAAGATGACCAGCAGCAGCTACTCAAAGAGCTCAGCGAGCTCCGAGATACTCATCTCAGACTCCGCGCAGAGTATGACAACTACCGCAAACGGACAATGAAGGAAAAGTCTGATCTCATTAAGTATGCCGGAGAAAAGACAGTGACAGCATTCCTCGAGGTCATGGATGACTTCGATCTGGCACTAAAAAACATAGAAGCCGCAAAGACACACGAAGGGACGACTGAAGGACTTCAGCTCATACAGCACAAGCTAACCTCGACACTCAAGTCCCTTGGTGTGAATGAAATGAATGTCGTCGGCGAAGACTTTAACCCCGAGAATCACGATGCCGTGGCGATGGTACCTGCGACATCAGATGAGCAGAAGGGTAAGATCATCGACTGCGTACAAAAAGGCTATACCCTCAACGATCGAGTGCTTCGCCACCCCAAGGTAGTGGTAGGCAACTAAACTCGACCCACTGCTTTTAGGCAAAAGAACAATACAAAATGGCTGAAAAAAGAGACTACTACGAAGTCCTCGGCATAGCCAAAGGTGCCACGCCAGAGGAGATAAAGAAAGCATACCGTAAGACTGCCAATAAATACCATCCCGACAAGAACCCCGGCGACAAAGATGCCGAAGAGAGGTTCAAGGAGGCAGCTGAAGCATACAGCGTACTCAGTGACGAGGATAAGCGTGCACGCTACGATCAATTCGGTCACGCCGGTGTAGACGGATCAGCAGGAGCCGGAGGATTTGGGGGCGGAGGTATGACTATGGAGGATATATTCTCCCAGTTCGGTGACCTCTTTGGAGGCGGAGGATTCGGTGGTTTTGGGGGATTCGGTGGCTTCGGGGGAGGGCACTCCTCCTACCAGCAGGGAGCAGATCTCCGTGTGCGTGTCAAGCTAACGCTGCAAGAGATACTCACCGGTACCACGAAAAAGCTCAAGATCAAAAAAGATGTCACCTGTACCCACTGCGGCGGATCCGGAGCAGAACATGGCAGCGACGTCGAGACATGTCCTACCTGTCACGGCTCAGGGGTCGTGCTCCAAGTACAGCAGGGCATATTTGGTCGTGTCCAGACACAGACCACTTGCCCCACATGCCGTGGTACAGGCAAGCAGATCAAGAACAAATGTCACTCCTGTCACGGCACAGGAGTAGAGCGTGGAGAGCAGGTTGTGGAGGTGAATATCCCTTCAGGCGTGGGAGAAGGCATGCAGATGACCGTCCGTGGCGGCGGTAATGCAGGCCCCAATGGTAGCCCCTCTGGAGATCTACTGGTGATATTTGAGGAGATTCAAAACGAGGACTTCATCCGCCATGGTAGCGACATCCTCTACAATCTTCTGATCCCACTCGATATCGCCATCCTCGGAGGAAAGCAGATCGTACCGACCCTCGATGGCAAAGTCAAGATTACCATTGATCCCGGTACACAGCCCGGCAAAATCCTACGTCTGCGTCACAAAGGACTCCCTTCGACTCGCAGCTCAATCCGTGGAGATCAACTCATAAATATACAGGTGCACATTCCGAAGAAACTCTCCGATAGCGAGAGGGCATTGGTAGAGCAAATGTCAGGAAGCCCATCCTTCCAGCCTACAGAGACTGATCAACGAAAGTTCACTCAGGAGCAGAGAGAGAAATTTAACGACTAAAATTCCTCATTCATGAGCCTGTGTCCGTGACAATCGGAAAGAGGTAGTTACACACATGTGTAATTACCTCTTTCTTTTTACCTCCCCTTCATAGAAGCAATGATGTTTGCCCGCCAGACATAAGTACTGCCTCATGAATTACGATTTCCCCACGGCGGTACAATCGGGATAGCCCTTTCAGTGTAGCATGAGACAAACGTGTCTCCCAAAAGCTCTGGGACATCGCTGATTCGATGACCCAAAGCTTTCTTTGACAACCTCCGGGACGTCGATCCGTCGATGACCCAGAGGTTTCTATAAGGCATACCCACATATCTTGAGTAAATAAAAACAATGCGAAATTTACCACAAAGTGGTTTATCCTGAGTGCTCTACCTGATCAATCTACTTAAACTCATTGGATTGAACAATCCTTCACGAGACGTGATCCTCTATTCCTCACATCGGGTTTCCGTCACGCGTTCTCAGATTAGGAGAAAAGTGGGACAGCCACGCTGAATAATTCGATTATCGACTCTCAGCGTGACTGTCGTGTGTGCAATTTAGAATAACAGTATTAAGATTTAATTCTATGCTTGTCTTTAGAAAACAAAGCCTGTTTCGATATCTTCTTTTCTTTCACCAATAAGAATTTGTAGAGCTTCATCGAAGGCTTCCTTCTCCGTAATCCCAAACGTCCGCATGAATTTCTGTACCAGCTTCTGGTCAGCCCTCTGCTTTTCTTCGGTATAATCGTCGTTTGGTTTCCCCTTGTAGATCTCCCATGATTCAGCCTCTATAGCGTCTGAACTGGTGATGAATGCAACAATCGGGATAGTCATGTCTACCTCCACAGGGCTACTGAGTTGCTGCTTGGTAGGAGCATTGAATGGCGAAGGCTTGCCATTCACCAGTTTGCCGCCTGCAAAGTGGTAAAGACGGACATTTAGGTCAAACTTCACGCTTGAATGATAGAAGTTGAAGTACCCTTTCAGTCCCACAGGATTCTCATCTCCGATTCTCTTAGCCTTATCACGCATGATCGTCTTATCCCATGGATCAGTATCCATATACACGTAGCGATAAAAGTCGTCATCCGCCTTGAGGTTCAATTTTTTTCCGTCTTCGGTAGACTCGAAGTTCTTGGCGATAAAGAAATGCTGATGCTGCATGATCGCATTCGCTTCACAGATATGGCCATTCAAGAGCTTACCATCCTTATCGTAGTACTTGATGTCCATGCCATAAGCATTCGCTTGAGCATCGATGTCCGTGATTGCCTTATTGCGACCACCCAGGACAGTGAATATCTTTACCGGACTGTCGTTGGATATGACCCACTTGCCATCCTTTCGTTCGAGTTTCATGACCTGTGGATTGGTGTAGTACTTCATGGCTTTCGGCCAGGCATTCTGGTGGAAATTATTCTTCCCATGGAAGTGTCCCAGGTACAGAGATACTACAGCTCGAGCCACTTCGTGGTCATGCTCTTCGTGGTGCTCTTTAGGGTTTTCGGGGACGTTGGGAGTTGTGCTCTTACATGCGGATAGTCCGAGAATGAGAGCCAATGATAGACCGAGTAGTTGTTTTAGACTAATCTTCATAAGTTGTTGTTAGTGTATTGGGGTTAAATAAAAAGTGTGAAGTTATTTTGTTCTGAAAGTCAGCGAAACATCTATATCCCACGACTGGTTGGCGATTTGAGGTTTGGTAGGACGATTAAAAGGAGACACTACGCCCTTCTCATTCAACTTACTGCCACGTGCATGGAGTAACATGATACGCATCTTGAAGGAAAGGTTGGGCTTGAGGAAGTGGAATGCTCCTTTCATTCCGATCGGATTATTCACTACGAGCTTCGCTCCTTTTTCCACACTCCCGTTCCAAGGGTCTGTATCCAGATATACGTAGTCATACACAGACAGATCTCCTCTCTGGTAAGTCTTCCCATTCTCATCTTTAGAGGGGTCGAAGTCTTGAGCCATGAAGAAATGCTGGTGTATCTTCTCCTGTCCTTCGGTGACGAATTGCCCAGTGATCTCTTCGCCATCGCTGTTGAAATACTGGATCTCCATATAGTAGGCTGTGGACTTGTCACCCTTGACAACGAATGAAGCTTCCGGCGATTCTTTCATCACCCCCCAGCCATCTTTACCGATTCCATAGATCACCTTCTGTACTCCGCCTGTAGCAGTGAAGTGCTCACCACTAAGCCTACCCTCGGTGAGAGTAAATATCGCACGAGCAGGATTATCGTGGAGCTTATTCTTCGTTTCGTCCACAGGCTTCTGAGGTCCACTTTGGCAGGACGCTATCCCCGCTCCAAGTCCTACCACCATGAGCAGGCTCATCATTACATGTCTTACGTTCATACTCATCTAATCATTTGTTTGGAGTTAAAATTTGTATTTTAGAGAAAGCCTCAAATCACGTCCGAGGTTATGAGAATAATATCTACCCACATTGGTATACTCCTTGTACTCATGGTTGAGTAGATTCTCTGCCGAGAGATAGAAGTCGATCCTCCGGTGACCCGAAAGTGGAACCCCCCACTTAAGGTTAAGCCCCAAAAGATTATAGGCTGGTGGAGTGGTCTCGATGAGGTCAGTATTGGGGTCAAATCGTGTCTGCTGCGCTGTGTATCGATGCTCTATCTCCACCGTGGGTGCATCGCACCACGATGCCCCAAAGGTCGAAATCACCCAGCGAATCGACTGTCCAAAGCCAAATGGAGGAATCAGGGGCAAGTATTTTCCTGTTGTCTGTTCTGCAGCCCATATCATGCCGGCATGAGCATGGTACTCTACCGTGGGAAGGATGTTCCAAGTTACCTCGGCGTCAACACCATGTAGGGTTGCGGCGGTCTGGCGATAGAGGAAGTTCGGGTATGTACCTGAGATGACCGTGATCGGTTTCTTCATCGGTTGCTGATAGATGTACCCACTGATCCACTGGAGATAGCCCTCAAGGCTTGCTGTCAGTTTAGGCGTTGAGTAAGTAAGAGTTGTCACCCACTTACGGTTACGTTCGGTTGTCATCGTACTATCACCCGACAGGTATACTCCACCAGCGAGATCAAGACCATTGGAATAGAGTTCTGCCACATTGGGTGCACGCCATGCGGTACCAAAGTGGGTCTTAAACTCCAATTCGTCAGTGATATCCATGTGTAGTCCGACATTGTAGGTTGCATTATTGTACCTATGTTCTCCGCCATATTCACTGCTGTAAAGGTCTATCCCCGCTGCGCTGAGGTACGATCGGTCGTACCGCGCTCCTACCTCTGCACTCCACCGCTCTGCCATGTTCTTCTGTGTATTCATGCCACCTCTTCTTAATATCTTCTGCTTCTG
>JBAKGE010000082.1:0-8888 GCA_037191085.1 Porphyromonadaceae bacterium
GAGGATGAGTCTGGGAAGAGAGATGCAGGAAGTGTGTGAGAAGACGTGTGGAGGTCACCTTGGAGGGTAGAAAATGTGGGGAACCGCTAAATTCGAAGAATTATTGGTTTGGGACTACGGATAACGAATGGAATAAACCTGAGAATTGGACAGCTACGAAGGTACCTTTGAAGGGAGAAGATGTGGAGTTTGCTACGGCATCAAACAATAATGGTAAACCAGCCGTGAGAGACCTTCATGTTCCTGTTTCTGACCCCAAAGAGATAAAAGACTTGATTAATGATTCAGATAAGGATTTGATCATAGTTTCGGATAGTCAATTAAAGATCAATGGTGAGGTAAAGGACAGCAATCCAGATGCTGGCACTATTATAGTGAAGTCAAGTAAGGATGCCCCTACGGGAACGCTGATCTTTACTAATCCTGATAAGAATAAAAATGTAAGTGCCACAGTAGAGTTCTATAGCAAGGCTTATGATTGTGCTACGTGTGGTATGTATCGTCGTAGCTGGCAGTACTTTGGTATCCCTATTAAGAATATAGCCAACTTCCACAAGGGTGATGTGAGTGGTGAAGAAACGATCCGTCAGTGGGTAGAGCCATTTAATGGAGATAAGTGGCAACAAGCCCCATATTTAGATAGCGAGCTACGTAAGTTTAAGGGCTATGAGATCACCAATAACACTACTACAGAGCCTACAGATGTTTATAAATTGAAGGGCGAACTTGTAGTAGGTGATGCAAAAGTCGATCTTACGAAGACACTATCCGTAAATTATAGTGGAGCCAATTTGGTGGGTAACTCATACACAGCAGCGATTAGCATTAAGGATGCATTGGTTCTTCCATCAGAAGTGAAGAAGACGATATACCTCTTTAATACCGGAACACGAGATAAGTGGCGTAAGTTGGATGGTAGCACAGTATCCGGACACCAAGGAGGTAGATACCTTGCTGTTCCCCAGAACCTTGCAGGGTCTGGAAATCTTCCTGATCGCATACCTTCGATGCAGACCTTTATGGTATTAAAAGAGAGTGGGACATCCTCACAATTGCATATCAAGTATGATAAGTTGGTAAAGAATACCAAAGTGAATGATGGTAATGGCCGGCAGATTGTCCTACGTTCTGCAGAGACTGAGGTAGTGAATACAAGTGGTAGTGCTATGCCTACCTTGATTATGGATGTCTTGGGCGGAGGTTCTGCTGATAGGATTTGGATATTTGCCAAGGATGGCACTACTCTTGGCTTTGATGATGGCTGGGATGGACATAAGATGCCGGAGACAGGTATAGTTCAGCTCTATGCCATTGGAAGTAGTACCGATGAGCGATTTGCGGTGTCTACGCTTGCAGACTGGAATAATCTGGCTATCGGATTTGATGCACCAGTGGATGGTGAGTATGTACTTGAGTTTGCACTCACCAGTGTTCCTGCTGGAGCTCAGCTAGTACTTCATGATCAGGAAACAGGGAAAAATATCCTAGTAGAGAATGGAGCATCCTATACATTCCAAGCTAAGCAGGGGGAATCATCTACTCGTTTTCTCCTCTCTTACTCAGGTTCATCGCTATCCATTATGGACGAGTCATCATCGATAACGGTGACTTCCCCACGATCGGGACGAGCATTGATAGATAATGGGAGTGGTCATGACTGTACAGTATTTATCTCTAATCTCCAAGGAGAGTTGATGAGACAGGTAGAGGTAAAAGCACAGCAAACTGTCGGTGTGGATAACCTTTCCTCTGGTATGTATATCATTCGTCTTGAGAATGCGTATATGAATGACGTCAGAAGACTAACGATTAAAGACTAATAGCTGGATATACGATGAAGAGAAGTTATTTTTATGTG
This sequence comes from Porphyromonadaceae bacterium, assembly GCA_037191085.1. GTDB lineage: Bacteria > Bacteroidota > Bacteroidia > Bacteroidales > Porphyromonadaceae > Porphyromonas_A. The sequence continues at coordinate 1,859 of JBAKGE010000082.1, forward strand.
CTCACGATACTGCTGGGAAGTATTCTTCTGAGCGGATGTCAGCGGGAACTCCGCGAAAATATGGGAGTCGAAGACATTACCCAGTATCCAGAGAGTAATAGTGTAGTGACGATGCAAGGTAACCTCAAAAGTGGGTTCCTTCGTATTGCGGTAGAGGCCAATTTTGAAGATCGTAAGGGCGTCTGGATTGACCTAAATGGGGATGGTAAACGCTCAACTGACGGAATGGAAGACGTAAAGGTTTTCGGCTCTTATGTCGATTACAGAGTGACTTCCGGCATTGAAAAGATCAATCTCCATGGAGACATTACAGCACTCCAAGGTGCATCGAATGGTCTGACTGGCATTGTAGTATCTGGCAATCCAAATCTTCGAGTGCTCAATCTGTCATTCAATCAATTACGCTCGATAGATCTTTCTTCTAATCCTCAACTGGAGCGATTAGATGTCTCAGGTAATCAGCTTTCAGAGATAAATCTTTCGGCAAACAGCCGTCTTGTCTCACTCTGGTGCTTCAATAATCAATTGGGACGGATAGATCTTTCTCCTTGTTTGAATCTCGTTATGTTGGACTGCTCTGGAAACAGCTTGACTAGCCTTGATGTCAAGGCGCAGGCTAAATTATCCACCCTCATAGCATACAATAATCAGCTGTCATCAATAGATGTTTCTCAGGATATGGTTATTAGTAAGCTGTGGCTGTATGGTAATCGTTTAAGCGATACTGAGATACTTCGTCTTATCCGAGATCTGAAGAAGTCAGTAAACGGAGAGCTTTGGTTGGGTACTGAGCCATTTCCTAGTGATCTACGAATGGTTGCTATAGAGAAGGGCTGGAAGCTAGATAAATGATACCAAGTACTGTCCTTTAAACGGCATGTAAGTCCGAAGTAGTTTGTTCTTTATTTGACGAAATTACAAGGACAGCATTTGTGTCTTCCCTGGATTCCGCAAGCAGAAAAGTTGTTTAAAACTTTCTGTTTGCGGGATTCAGGGAATTATTAGTTCACAATGGTCTATAGAGGCAGAATCCTCCCTATCAGTGAGCGCAGTCATATCCTCCCGGTTGCTGTGTGATCGGTCATACTTTCCATAGATTTGCATTGTCCCTATATCTTCCTGCGGATTGTGTGGAAAGAAGACACTTGGGATAATGTAAAATCGGTCATTCGAAAGGCTATTCTATTGCTTTCGGATGACCGATTCTGCATTTTATGTCCGATGGATTGTGGGTTATTTGTGGGTCATGATATGAAGTACGTGTTTGTCGGTTTCCGTCATAGCATCACGACCGATGCTGGTGAGGTTATCGATGCTTCGGTCGATATCGTCATCTACCACTCCTTCGTTGCTGGTCACGACCTTCTGCTCCATGGCGAGGAGGGAGGACAGCATGGCTGAACTCACTCCACTCGTAACCTTGAGACTACAGCTGGGCTTGGCACCGTCGCAGATCATTCCAGTGAGGTTCCCCACCATATTTTTGATCGCATAACCTATCTGCTCACGTGTTCCACCCATTAGATATGTTATGCCACTGGCACTGCCTGTGGAGGCCACGACGCACCCACAGAGTGCGGATAGGCGACCGAGCTTTTGCTTGATGTAGATCACCATGAGATTGCTGAGCATGAGGGCGCGTACCTTTTGTTCGCGTGTTACCTGCTCATCTTCGGCAAAGCTCAGTACGGGAAGTGTGGCTGTGATACCCTGATTCCCACTCCCGGAATTACTCATCACCATGACTGGTGCACCGTCCATGCGTGCATCGCAGGCTGCACTGGTGTACGATAGTAAACGTGTGTATGCAGTATCTCCCATGTACTTACGCCCCAGAGAACCACGTATCATCCTCCCTACACCGTGCCCGTACTCTCCTTTGAGTGAATACTCAGCGGCGTTACCATTGAGTCGTGCCGCCTCGAGGATGAAGTCAATCTCAGCCACAGGCATCGTGGTGGCGAAGTCGTATACCATATCGAATGTAAGCGGGATATCCGGCCCGTCGTATGGGTTGGTCGCCGTCTTGGCATCCGCATCAGTGGTGCCATGGTCATCAGAGGAAATATCCTGCACCTCCACTGGTATACCGTCGAGGGTTAATGACTTGAGTGCGGTGTGTATGTGCTCGATGATTGCGACCGCTGTGTGTCCTTGATCGTCGGAAAGGATGGCTTCGATATATAGCTTATCCACATCCTCCTCCTTGAGTGCTATGGTGATGAGCTTCCGGTCCATGATTTGCCGAGCTTTGGTGAACTGCTCTTCACTAAACCCATCCAACACCTTCAACTCCTTGGAAGGATCGGCTATCACAGCCCCCAACGCTATGGCGATTGGTAGTCCTATCATCCCTGTGCCCGGAATTCCTACCCCCATTGCATTTTTGAGGACATTGGCACTCAGCTCAAGTCGGATCGAGCGTATTTCGCCCTCAAGTAAACGGGATGCGTACGCTGTGGTCAGTGCTACGGCTACAGGTTCGGTACAACCGGTTGCGGGGATCACCTCACGGTGTACCATTTTGATGATATCAAGTTCTATTTGCCTTTCCATGCGATTTCGGTGTAATGGTAGTTTATCCTATTCTGTTAGTCGGCGCAAAGGTACGCTATTCAACCCTATTAAACAAAAAACTCGACTTTATATTTATTGCACAAACAAGTTTTGTGTCGATCTCCGGATAGGGAGTGCACTTAGGAAACATGACTGACGAAAAATAGAGCATGTGCAGGGCCCTTAAGTATAGCCAAATGAGCGAAGATGCAGAGGGCAAAAGACCTCTGCACTGCGGCAATGAGAGGTGGACGTAGAAGGTAGGATATGCTGTCTCTTATGATTCAATAACTCAATGAATATAAGAAGATTGATGTGCTTTGCTCGTGAAGATATACTGGATTGTGATAAGCTGTATTCCTTCCATTCATCCGAGACGTACGGGTATACTCTATGAAAAACCTCTGGGTCGTCGATAAAACGATCTCCTGGAGGTTGTCAGAGAAATCTCCGGGTCATCGTTTTATCGACGACCCAGAGGTTTTTTTATCACTATTAGGTGTATCCATTGAAGCGGATGTGCAGGAAGATTCAGTCAGCCAACAAGCAGAAATCCACGGGATACGCAAAACTTACTGATGCGAATAAGAGGGATAAGTGCCTTACATAGACCGCTTACAGATCACCCTAATGTATCAGATTTCAGTAATGCAAGAGATTCTTGAGGGCGTGGTAGATATGTGTGGTAGGGAGACCGATGACATTATTGTAGGAACCACGCACCTCGCTGACGCCGATGAGTCCGATCCAGTCCTGAATGCCGTAGGCACCAGCCTTATCCAGTACTTGATAGTGACCAATATAGTAGTCGATCTCCCGATCGTCGAGAGGAGCAAAGTGGATATCGCTACGCACTTCGCCCGTGACCTGCTGACTGCCATGGGTGAGAGTATATCCCGTGATGACGGTGTGCCAATGGTCAGATAGGCGGTGGAGGAATTGGCGTGCCTCCTGGAGGTCATGGGGCTTTTCGATGAGCTGATCGTCCAGCAGAACCACAGTGTCTGCAGTGAGGAGTATCTCGTCTGATGCTATGGGCATGAGGGCAGTGGCTTTGCGCTTGGCGAGTTCGAGAGGAATGTGTTCGGACGATATATGTGTGGGGTGACTCTCATCGGCACCACTGGGGCGCACCTCGAAGTTCAATCCCAGATCTCTCAGGAGCTGAACTCGACGTGGGGACTGTGAACCGAGCACAATCCTGCGACCTTCGAGGAGTTGATGCAGGGGGTGGGGAACAGGTGTGGGCATATAAAATGTATCTGTTAAAGGGGGAGGAACAAAGTTTTTTCGTTTGGAGCACAAGAAACGGTGAATAGGGCCGTCGAAAAGGACTTTCACCAGCCAAAGGCAGAGGGATCACTCATCCACTGACCTTTAGCTTTCAGCACCTCCTCAATGATATCGCGTGCGACACCATGTCCTCCGAGGACAGGACTGATGTAGTCGGCTATCGAAAGTACTTCTACAGAGGCGTCAGCCGGTGCGACCGCGAAGCCGACAGCTTGCATCACGGGGATATCGGGGATGTCATCACCGCAGTAGATAATCTCGTGTGGTTCGATACCCGTTCGTTGGCAGAAGTCTGCCAGGTCATTCTGCTTATGTCGTGAGCGCATGTAAATATGCCGGACGCCGAGCTGCTCGTATCGGCGGGGGATGAACTCCGAGTATCCTCCCGTGATGATACCTATGACGAGACCACATCGATGTGCTTGTACGAGAGCATAACCGTCGCGGACGTTGACGCTACGGATAGGATTGCCGTCAGGGTCTACGGTAATTGTGGGGAGCGAAAGCACCCCATCGACATCAAAGAGAATCGCACGATAGGAGGAGAGGTCTTGGGAGATTTTGCTCATGGGAGAAGAGAGGAATATCTACGGTTAGGAAGAAAGTTGACGAATGGGAGGAGGAGAGAGTTATCTGTGCCTCAATGCTGGTGAAAGGTCTGGATAGACTGAGTGAGTAGCAGGTAAACATCGTGCATCTGTGGATCAGTCTGTAGGGCGTGGAGATGTCGATCTATAGTGAGTTGATCGTGGCGGATAGCGGGACCGGTTTGGACGGTAGACGGTGGATGAGAGAGTGCCTTGTGGAGGGTTTCGTGGAGGAGAGGAGCGAGTGTGTCGAATGGGATGCTCGTACCCTGTAGAGCTCTATCAGCCATGGCGTAGAGGTGGTTGACGAAATTGCAACCAAAGACAGCTGCCATGTGCAGGCGTATGCGCTCGTCGGAGCTAATCTCCTGTACTTGTGTGATACGGAGATCAGAGGTGAGCTGCTCAAGGTGGGCACGAGCCTGATCATCGTGCGCTTCGATGAAAAAGGGAATAGACCTTATGTCGACAGCACGGTCCCGGGAAAAGGTTTGCATAGGATACAGCACACCATATGAGCGAACACGGTCAAGCACTGACATTGGAGTGGAACCCGAGGTGTGCAGTACGGTGGCAGTAGTGAGTGGAGAAAGGAGTGTGGAGACGTGTGCAAGAGCATTGTCCGTGAGAGAGATGAGCAGTACATCAATCGTGCTATCGTCTGCTATAGCATGGAGTACTTGCCTTATGTCGTTACTCCAGCTATCGGCAGTCACTCTGGCTGCCAGCGTACGTGCGTGATCAGACGTTCGGCTATAGACTCCGGCACAGTGCCAACCAACCTGTGTGAGGGCAGGGGCGAGATGGTTGGCTACATTCCCACTACCGAGGATGTAGAACCTTTTACTCATTGCGTTCCTGAGGCATAGGCTGTCTCTCCTCATACCTACCGATGAATACATGTTCCCATGGGAGCTCCTTCTCCTGAGGTTCGAGATCAGCAAAGTTGGCGGGGTCACCTATGGCTATCATACATAGGACAGCATAATGATCCGGGAGGCAGAGGATGCGACGGACGTACTCCTCTACGCTGCCTCCACCGTCAGCCGGAGTATCAGCGACGTGTGCCCAGCAGGAGCCCAAGTCATTATCGGTAACTGCCAATTGCAGATAGGTAGCAGCGATAGCGGCATCTATCATAGGACGGGCAGAGACGTGAGTATCTACGCAGACCACGACAGCGATTGGAGCCGTGGCGACGAACTTGGAACCATGCTTACGTCCCAGACTGAGCTGGAGGAGGGTATCTCTGTCCTCCACGACTACGAAGCGTACACCACGGGTATTCTTGGATGTGGGTGCTTTGAGTGCTGACTCGAGGACATCGGTAAGAGCAGAAGGCTCTATGGGGTTGTTGTTATACTTACGGACGCTTTTACGTCTGCTGGCTAGTAGGTTTATCAATGACATGTACGATACGTTTGCAAGGGTGAATATATACGAAAAAGGAGCAGACGAGAGCACTCTTTAGATCATGCATCTCATCTGCCCTCAATATCGATACCTACCGGGAATTCTTGTAGGGGAATTATTCTTCAGAAACTTCGGGAAGCTCAAAATCCATGAAGCACAAGCCGGCGAGTGCAGTGCCGTAGCGCTTTTCGATCGTGATCCCCTCGGTCACGAAGTTTAGCTCTCCGAGAAAGTATTGGCTATAGGTCTTCTCGTGCAGGTCAGTGATCACACGAGTCAGACGTGCTTCGAGCTCTTCGATGCGATAACGACCGCTGACTTCGCAAACCAGTCCACCAATCTTTTCGTCAAAATTCTCATCCTTGTACATCCATGCGTACACGATACCTGCAGATACAAATTCGTCCTGTGTCCCATGGCTGACAGCCATGATTGTCTTCATTTCCGAGCCGAATGGTGGGAGGTCTATCTCATCCATGGTCACGAGTTTGGCAGTAGCCGGGATGACAGACGAGTACGTCATGATATTGAAGTCGGATATCCCTGCATCGTAGAGAGCCATGTGGTACGAGCCTGCGTGCATCTCCAAGTCGGACTCACCACTACCCTTGGTGATGAAGAAAGTATGTGGAATAAGGTTCCTAACAAATCTACTCATGTTTGTTTAAATATACTTGAGGGTGATACAAAATCAATGCTACAGCACACGTGAGGCCTTTATGAAAGATAATCCCAACCAATCAAAAGCCCATGCACCACGCAAAGGTACACAAAAACCGTAACAAAATATCCATGAACAAAAGCTGTACATCCATTCTTCTTGTGGAAAATGCATAGATCTTGAGCCGAGTAAATCTTCTTGGCCAATAGCCGACCTTCAGGACTCCCAACCTAATACTTGGTCATTAATGGGTCATCCATAATTCAAGTGTACGTTTTTGAAGATACTGCAACGATTGTTTGGGGATTATTCAAGTCGAAAGTTTCTGCACCCGAATATCTCTACATTGTTTCGTCTTTGTTCATCGACTTGAGTTTGCTTGAGTAAACTGCTTCTCTGTGGGAATAGTCGCCGTTGTCATAACTGCCATTGTTGTATTCTGTACACGGACATGTGATTAAAAAGCTCCGGGTCATCGGCAGATCGACATCCCAGAGCTTTCTCTGACGACCTCTGGGAG
>JBAKGE010000017.1:0-29757 GCA_037191085.1 Porphyromonadaceae bacterium
GGTCCCGGAGCCGGACTCTACCGTAACGTCTACCTCATGCTATCTCCCTCAGCAGTAAGAGTCGACGACTGGGGTACACAGATCACTACACCCGTCATCACACCTGAGTATGCTCAGGTGCATGTAAAGACGACCCTCCAAGACCTCGACAAGGCGAAGGGAGCTGTCATCCTCCGCACTTCCATAATGGAGGGCAAGAATGTAGTGGCTCAGACATCCTCAGATGCATCTTCCTCTGCATTTGAAGGAGTGGTCACACAGGATCTCCGACTTCCCTCTCCCACGCTTTGGGATCTCGATAATCCTCACCTCTACACAGCACTCAGCGAAGTCCTCATTGACAACAACGTCGTAGACAGCTACCGTACAATCTTCGGAGTTCGTAGTGTAGAGGTTATTCCAGACAAAGGGTTCCTCTTGAATGGTCAGCGGGTTAATTTCCGCGGCGTCTGCCTACACCACGACCTCGGTCCGCTGGGGGCTGCTGTGAATAAGGTCGCGATAGCCAGGCAGATCAAGCAGATGAAAGACATGGGAGCCAATGCCATCCGCACTTCGCACAATATGCCCTCTCCTGAGCTCGTACAGCTGTGCAATGAAATGGGAATGATGCTCATGGTCGAAAGCTTTGACGAATGGCGCATCCCCAAGGTCAAGAACGGTTACAACCTGTTTTTCGACGAGTGGGCTGAGCGTGATCTCGTACAGCTCGTGCGACACTACCGCAATGACCCTGCAGTAGTCATGTGGTGCATCGGAAACGAAGTCTACGAACAAGGCGCTGAGGGAGGCAATAAGATTGCGCTTTTCCTGCAGAATATCTGCCATCGCGAAGACCCTACGCGTCCTGTCACACAGGGGATGGACAATCCCCGTGCAGTGGTGGCGAATAACTTTGCCAGTGTCATGGATATAGCCGGATTCAACTACCGCCCCTGGCACTACCCTGAAGCGTATCAAAAGCTTCCACAAGGCTTGGTCCTCGGTGCGGAGACTACATCCACGGTATCATCTCGAGGGGTTTACAAATTCCCCGTTGAGCGCCGTGCCATGGCAGTCTACGACGATCATCAAGCATCAGGATATGACGTAGAGCACTGTAGCTGGAGCAACCTCCCCGAGGACGACTGGATCATGCATGAAGACTACCACTACAATATAGGTGAATTCATCTGGACAGGGATAGACTACCTCGGAGAGCCGACACCCTACTACACCAATTGGCCTAGCCACTCTTCCCTCTTCGGGGCTGTAGATCTGGCCGGCATCCCCAAGGACAGATTTTATCTCTACCGCAGCCACTGGAATAAAAGAGACACGACACTTCATATCCTCCCCCATTGGAATTGGCAAGGGCGTGAGGGCAAAGTAACACCGATCTTCGTGTACACCTCCTATCCTTCTGCCGAACTCTTCATCAATGGTAAAAGTCAAGGAAAGCAGATCAAGGACCCGTCTATCAACTTTGGGAACTCAGAAGAAAAAGGACTCGAACGGCAAAAACGCTACCGTCTCATGTGGATGAATACAACGTACGAGCCTGGGACCGTCAAAGTGATCGCCTATGACGAGAGTGGCAAGATCGCAGAGACAAAAGAAATCTCCACGACAGGAGCCCCTGCACGGCTGCGGCTAATTCTGGAGGAGACTGACCTCGCGAAAGTAGGAATACCAGCGGATAATCCCGATAGAATCGTCTACGTGCGTGTACAAGTAACGGACGAGAATGGAAATCTCGTAGTCACTGCCAACCCGGAAATCACCCTTGACGTGAAGGGGGCCGGACGATACGTTGCATCTGCCAATGGTGATCCGTCGTGTATAGTACCTTTTCAGAGCAAAACAATGCCTGCATTTTCGGGAGAGATGACCACAATCATAGCACCCAACGGAGAGTCCGGAGTACTAACTCTCACGGCCACTGCCCAAGGACTTCAACCTGCTACTCTTACCCTAAAAACGCACTGAAGCCCCCGGCAATGGTCACTCCGGTAAGCGTGGCATACATGAGGAACAACTCGTGTATGCCACGCTTACCTTTTGCTTATCGTCGCCGAGACTACGTACAACATCGCCTGCCGTGGCAGGGGTAAATCCTATACACTTTATCTCGGTCAATGAGACTTGATGTACCTTTTTGGGGTGATTCAACCCCTGATGGATAAAGAAAAGTTCAGGCGGCACGTGAGCCTGCATAGCATATCATAGTGGAAAACAATAGAAAACAATCAAATCCGGACCTACATGTACACATGTGGTCAGAAAGCTCTGGGACGTCGCTGCGGCGATGACCCAGAGCTTTTTCTGACGACCTTTGGGAGGTTGATTTCCCGACGACCCAGAGGTTTCTACGCGACATCTCCACACGTACAAAAGTGAGCTCAGGGGGGGATAGTGTCGATGGTTGTCTATAACTCTTCAGGCAAAGAGTATGCTCGGCAGAGGAAGTTATCCCTACTTCTCCCCGCAATTCGGTTTCACTTCGACCCCTCTTTCGGGGGGAAGTCTATGACATGAGATCATTGTAGTCGTGAAGGGATAGAGTGATCGGAATTTTCGGGCATTTATCTGTTTCGGAAGTCAGATAAAAGAGGTATTTTTGTCGTATCAAACAGGCGGTGCATTTCCCATGATGGCACACAATTGTATGTTGGAATATATAGACTCTTGAGAGTATGTCGCAGGCGGGTGGAACAAAAAATAGACGCAGTGTAAAGGATAAGATATGGTCTGTAGTCCAGGGAGACTTCATGGAGAGCTGGATGAATCGCCGTACCCTACAGTGGGTGATAGCGATAGGGACGTATCTGATCCTACAGATTTTCGTCAACTTTACGGACCTGCGCAAGAAAGGACAGATAGATCGTCTCAATAAAGAGATCACCGAACTCCGCATGGAGAAAGTGACTGCTCATACGATGCTCATGGGTGCCCGACGATTGTCGGCCATTGAGGAGCGTGTACGGGAGGAGAATCTGAACATCTCCATCCCCAAGTCAGCACCTTACGTGATAGAGAAGTAAGAGATGCACAACGAAAGAAATAGAATACAGAACGAGCGTTACTCCAAGTCTGCCGAACTGCAAAAGCGGATCCGATACGCCACGAACTTTTACACCGTGCTGGGCATGATGCTGGTACTCGTGGCATTGGTGATATTAGGTGCTACGATAGTGACAGCGACTACCAACGCGAAAGCATGGGAGAGCCTCAATGCCAACATGCAGAGGGACAATAAAATCTCTACTCCTCTCAGGGGTAATATCTACTCGGATGAGGACAATCCGCTGGCGATAAGTGTCCCGAGGTATGATATCCGTATAGACTTCAAAGCCGGAGGATTTAAGGACTCGCTTTTCCTCTCTAATGTGGACTCTTTGAGCCACCAGTTGGCGCGAGTCTTTCATGACCGCAATGCATCGGACTACAAGCATTGGCTGATGAAAGGGTACAATCAGAAGTCCCGATCGTGGAGGGTAGTAGCGAGGGAGATCTCGCATCTGGAGTACCTCGAAGTGCAGAAAATGGCATACCTCAACATCCCAAATAGAAATGCATCGGGGATGGTGGCGTCCAGTATCCTCCGACGTGTGATGCCCTATGGATCACTGGCACAGCGCACGATAGGCAACCTCAAGCGTGATGCGGACCCCGACGGTATCACTCACGGCAGTAGTGGGCTGGAAATGGCATTCGACTCGGTGCTTGTGGGCAAACCCGGGCTCGATCGGATGATATTCATTCCACCGCAGTGGATACGAGATCCTATTACACTGCCTATCAATGGAATGAACATATACACGACTCTGAATGTAGACATACAGGACATCGCCGAGCGCTCTCTGCGGGAAACACTCTCGAGCGTCAATGCCGACTGGGGTTGTGCCGTAGTAATGGAAGTAAAGACCGGGGCTATCAAGGCAATTGCCAACCTTGATCACGTGGGGAATGGACGGTACCAAGAGTGGACAAACCATGCACTGGCTGACCTGCTGGAACCCGGTTCGACATTCAAGGCTATATCCATGCTGACAGCGCTCAACGCTGGGTTTGTCGACCCCAATGATACCATAGATGTAGGCAACGGGCTCTACCACTTCGCTCGTGGATTAACTATACGTGACCACAATGCACACAAGGGAGGCTACGGTCGTATCTCAGCGGCACAGTCGATATGGTACTCCTCCAACGTCGGGGTGGCAAAAGTGATCCTAAAGGGATTTGGAGGACAGGATCAGAAGTTTTTGGACGCACTCAATAGGATGAATGTCTTCGATCAGATTAAACTTGAAATTCCGGGAACGACAAAGCCTAACATCAAACAAGACGTGAGTAAGTGGTCCAATAGCACGATGCCGTGGGTGAGCTTTGGATACGAGGTGCAGATGCCGCCGATATACACTCTTCGGTTTTACAACGCTGTGGCAAATGGTGGTAAGATGATGGAGCCATATCTCGTACGCTCTGTGGCGAGTGGCAAGAAGATATTTTACAAAAACGGTCCCAAGGTGATCAATAACGGAATCGCCTCTAAGCGTGCCATAGAGCAATTGAAAGAGATGTTACGTGGTGTGGTGACTGACGGGACTGGTAAGGCCATGGACTCACCACACGTACAGATAGCCGGCAAAACAGGAACAGCACAGCTAATGGGCGGTGGAGCATATGGTTCGGGGGGGCACAACGTGACATTTTGTGGATACTTTCCTGCTGACAAGCCCCTGTACAGCTGCATCGTCGTGGTGAGTCGCCCGAAGGGAGTTTACCCGTCAGGGGCTATTCCCGGAAAGGTCTTGCGTGACATCGCCGAGCAAACAGTTGCACACATCAATGAGGTGCACATAAAGGATGTTCAACCGGATTCGCTGGCCACGTTTGACATGGTTATTGCCAGCGGCATGAATAGCAGCGTAAGGAAAGCAATAGAGCTCACTCATGTGAAAAGAAAGAACAGTCGGTCATCTGACAATCAGCCATGGCTCGTATATCAGAATGTAAACGACTCTGTGGTCGCCCTGTCGCCGTATACTCCAAGCTCGGAAATAATGCCGAACATGAAGGATATGTCTGCCATGGATGCGGTATTTATGGGTGAACAACTGGGGCTAAAGGTGGTATTGAGCGGAAGAGGAGCACTGGTGCAGCACCAGTCGATTCCCGTAGGACAGAAAATACAGAAAGGTAGAACACTACTCCTGACACTGAGATAAAGAGAAGTAGGAAGAAGCAGAATAAAATCACATATTTTGTTAGGTCAAGATAATTTTGACATGATACTCAATAAACTAATGAAAGGAATCTCCCATGAATTGATATGTGGAGATGACCAAATAGAGATCAAGAAGATTACGAGCGACTCCAGAGCCGTGGAGGAGGGTGAACTATTCGTGGCTCTAAGGGGAACAGTTACGGACGGCCATTCATTCATAGAACAAGCGATCGCAAAGGGAGCTAAGGCGGTTCTTTGTGAGGAGGTTCCGGAGGATCGAAAGGAGGGAGTGGCTTATTTACGTGTGGAGCACACGGATATGGTAATAGGAGATCTCGCTGCCAACTTTTACGACCACCCATCACGAAAGCTAAGATTAGTGGGTGTGACAGGCACTAATGGCAAGACGACGATAGCTACATTACTGTACCGCCTGTTCACCAGCATGGGATACAAGGCCGGACTAATCAGTACAGTATGCATCATTATTGGGGATCATGAAGAGCCAAGCAAGCTGACAACTCCAGACGCACTGACGCTACAAAAAATACTGCACGATATGGTGGAGGTCGGATGTGAGTACGCTTTCATGGAAGCGTCATCCCATGCAATCCATCAGCACCGCATCGGTGGATGTTACTTTAGAGGCGGTATCTTCACAAATCTTACAAGAGATCACCTCGACTACCATGGGACGTTTATGAACTATCTACGTGCCAAGCAATCATTTTTCGACAACCTACCATCTGAGGCTTTTGCCCTCACCAACGTGGACGAACCCAATGGAATGGTCATGGTTCAGAATACGAAAGCCAATGTACACACTTATGGACTCAAGCGCGAGGCAGACTTCAAGGGACGTGTAGTAGAGCAACATCTTAACGGGACAGATATGCTGTTCAACGATGTGGAAGTACACACTCGACTTGTAGGAGGATTCAATGCCTACAATCTTCTTGCTATCTATGGTGCTGCTGTATTACTGGGGGCAGATAGAATGGAAGCATTGACACATTTAAGTAATATCAGTGCTGTGGATGGACGATTTCAGACAGTGACTTCCCCTAAGGGTTATGTGGCAATCGTGGACTACGCCCACACACCTGATGCACTAGAGAATGTGCTAACAACGCTGCAGGAGCTGCAGAAGCAGCATGGAGGGAGGATCATCACGGTAGTAGGTGCTGGAGGCAATAGAGATAAGGGAAAGCGCCCAATCATGGCGGCGACGAGTGCCCAACACTCGGATCTCGTTATCCTCACATCAGACAATCCTCGTATGGAGGATCCAGAAGTAATCATTGAGGATATGTTCAGGGGACTAAGTGAAGAAGCAGCGCGGAGATCCCTGCGCATCACGAGCAGAGCTGAGGCAATCCGAACGGCATGTACCATAGCTATGCCGAAGGATATCATCCTCATTGCTGGAAAGGGACATGAGACCTATCAGGAGATACAAGGGGTACGACACCACTTCAGCGACCTCGAAGTAGTGGAAGAGATAACCAGAAACGAAAAGTAAAAGGCCCCAGAGAATGCTTTACTATCTTTTTGAATACCTCAACTCGATCCACGTTCCAGGCATGGGTGCTTTCACCTACACTTCCACTCGTGCAGCGTTAGCTATCATCGCAAGTTTGCTCCTGTCTACTTTAGTCGGAAGCAAGATCATTGATCGCCTACGACGGATGCAAATGTCCGATGACGTCCGAGCATTGGACATAGAAGGACAACTCTCTAAGATCGGGACACCGACTATGGGCGGAATCATCATTATCATTTCGATCCTCGTACCTACGGTACTCTTCTGCAAGATCGACAACATCTACATCATACTGATGCTCGTTACCACTATTTGGCTTGGAGTTCTTGGTTTTGTAGATGACTACGTCAAGGTTATCAAGAAGAATAAGGAAGGAATACACGGACGTTACAAGCTGATAGCCCAGCTGGGCTTGGGAGTACTCGTTGCAATTGTACTGCTGACGAGTCCTGCTGTGGTAATTAAAGAGAATGTCGAGGTTATCAACGTCAATGGTGTTACGACGGTACAACACGATGTCGTGCAGCAGGAGAGTCTACAGACGACTATCCCCTTCATGAAAAACAATAATCTCGATTACGCCGAGTTAGCCAACATATTGGGGATCGGTCAAAATGGTGAACTCTTTACCATGATCTTCGTGACACTCGTATTTGTGTTCATCGTCATGGCTGTCTCCAATGGTGCTAACCTAACAGATGGATTAGACGGTCTTGCGGCAGGATCATCAGCAATTATAGGTGTCGTACTCGGGATATTGGCATACATGAGTTCGCACATCAACTTTGCTTCATACCTCAATATCATGTTCATCCCGGGGACTGAGGAATTAGTAATCTTTGCGGCAGCATTCATTGGAGCTACGGTAGGTTTCCTGTGGTACAACGCCTTTCCCGCTCAGGTCTTCATGGGAGATACGGGTAGCCTTACCCTTGGAGGAATCATCGCCGTATTCGCCATCGTGATCCGCAAAGAGCTCCTTCTCCCTATCCTTTGTGGAGTATTCCTCGTGGAAACAGCATCCGTAATCATCCAGACGCAGTATTTCAAGTTCACAAAGAGGCGTACCGGTACAGGCAAAAGGGTCTTCAAGATGACACCACTTCACCACCACTACCAAAAGCCTGGCGATGGGCGTATCGATGCTCTCATTCAGCACCCTTACCGTCCCATCCCAGAAGCCAAGATTACGGTACGTTTTTGGCTCGTTGGCATTCTTTTAGGGGTGCTCACAATCATAACACTCAAGCTCAGATAAAGAGAAAACCATGGAATACACGATCGTACTTGGAGGGGGAGAAAGCGGTATGTGGGCAGCACTCTTGGCGAAACGGGAAGGGCACAGAGTCCTCCTCTCCGATAGTGGTACACTCAACTCAGATACCAGGGCGAGCCTAAGTGCTATGGATATAGAGATCGAAGAAAGAGGACATTTCCTCCCTGACCTCGAACACGCTACTCGTGTCATCAAAAGTCCAGGCATTCCCGACTCCGCTCTCGTGATCCGCAGGTGTCTGGAGACCGGGGTACCAGTCATCTCGGAAATCGAATTTGCAGCCCGGTACGCAGGGGATAGCACCCTCGTAGCCATCACCGGATCGAATGGCAAGACTACCACTACTACCCTCGTTGCGAGCCTACTACGGGCTGCAGGGGTCAATGCCATTGCGTGTGGTAATATCGGAACCTCCCTCGCACAGTGTGTCGTCCGTGATCCGCATCCCGTGTACGTGATCGAACTCAGTTCTTTCCAGCTGGACCACATGTATGCTACCCGTGCTCACGTAGCCTTGCTCCTTAATATCACTCCCGACCACCTTGATAGGTACGACCACAAACTATCCAACTATGCGGATGCCAAAGGGCGAGTATTCCTCAACCAGACCACCTCTGACTTCGCTATCTTTAATGCCGATGACCCCATTACCAAGGATCTACTCCTCCGTCAGACCACCAACCCTGCACGTGCTTTGACCTTTAGTCTCCTCGACTCCACGGCTACCGCCTACTATGCAGACGGCACTATTCATCTACATCTATCCGAAGCTCAAACCGTGCAATACGACTATACCAGTATGAAACTCAAGGGTGAGCACAATGCCGCCAATATTATGGCAGCATGTCTGGCTCTGCATGCCATGGGCTGTGACTCTGCGCTTGTAGATGGTACTATCGAGACAGCACTCAGGGACTTCGCAGGGATAGAACACCGTATGGAGCCTTCCGGAGTGTGGCACGAGATCACCTTCATCAACGACTCCAAGGCTACCAATATTGACTCTACGCACTATGCACTGGGGGCTATGCCCGAAGGCAAAACCGTCCTGATACTTGGCGGAACAGACAAAGGTAATGATTACTCGGTCCTACTACCACAGGTAGTATCCGTAGCAAAAGCCCTCATCTACCTCACCAAAGACAATCGAAAGCTACACGAGACTTTCGACAGCACAGGAATCCCCTCCTACGACTGCTACAGCATGGAGGATGCTTTCGCTACTATACGTCAGCTTCCTCTCGAAGCCGGTGATATAGTCCTTCTCTCTCCGGCATGTGCCTCGTTCGATCTCTTTCGCAACTACGAGCACAGAGGACATGTATTCAAAGAGCAGGTACAGCAACTCCTCTCGCAAGAGTAACCCTGTCTCACATCCATTGACAACAGCAATATCAAGAAAAAAGAAGCCCCGATACAAACGTTCTAGTAACAGTGTGTATATGGGGTTTTCTCTTTATACTCAATCCACAAAAATTCAAGAGAGAATACTTTCCTTATACCAAGCGATCAATCGGGGCACGCCCTCATCTATATCAACCTTGTGGCGCCAACCGAGCCGATGGATCTTGGTAGGATCGGTGAGCTTTCGCATCGTTCCGTCGGGCTTACGACTATCGAAGTGTAGCATATTCACAGGATAGTCCACCACCTCCGCTACCAGTTCCGCCAGCCCACGGATAGAGATCTCTTTTCCCGTACCTATATTGATGTGGCAGTTACGGATTTCCTTATTCCCCTCCCTGTACATGTCGGCGAAAGAGCAATGCTCCATGACGAATACGGAGGCATCAGCCATGTCTTCACTCCAGAGAAACTCCCGAAGGGGGGCACCCGTCCCCCACAGTACCAAGCGGTCACGATATATCCCATACTCCTCAAGCCTCGTCACGATCTCCTCCTCCGACCCTGCACCACACTCGCTCCCCATAGGTCGGGTAGCAAGGTCTCTCCGTATCACCGACCAGTCGCCCTCGTAGAGTGCTTTCGCCAGAGAAATCTTTCGTATCATGGCCGGGAGAACGTGCCCATTGTGGAGGTGGAAGTTATCATTCGGACCATAGAGATTGGTCGGCATGACCGCCAGATAGTCGGTGCCATACTGTAGGTTGAGGCTCTCGCACATCTTGAGCCCAGCTATCTTGGCTATGGCATATGGTTCATTGGTATACTCCAGAGGCGATGTCAGTAACTCCTCTTCTCGCATCGGCTGATAAGCGTCACGCGGATAGATACACGTGGAACCGAGAAAGAGCAGTTTCCTGACCCCGTGACGAAAACTCTCCCCTATCACGTTCTGCTGAATCCCCAGGTTGCGATAGATGAAGTCCGCCCTATAGGTGTTATTCGCCATAATGCCACCGACATATGCAGCAGCGAGGAACACATACTCCGGACGCTCTTCGTCGAAGAAACGCTTCACTGCTACAGGATCCAGCAGATCAAGCTCAGCATGCGTGCGCCCCATGACATTGACATACCCTCGCTCTGCCAGCGACCTACATATCGCCGAGCCCACGAGCCCGCGGTGTCCTGCCACATATATCCTACTATCTCTCTGCATACTCACCATTGCGTCTCCATGTCGGCTATTATCCTGTGCTTCCTCACCTCTCTTACGTCACTTCTCACCATACGCTGCACCAGTTCTCGGAAGGAGGTCCTGAGAGGATTCCAGCCGAGTAGCTCCCGTGCCTTGGTGGGATCACCGAGCAATTGGTCCACCTCTGCGGGACGGAAATACTTCGGATCCACCGCCACGAGCACACGTCCTTCCGGGTCACGTCCCACCTCACTCAATCCCTCGCCCTCCCAAGTCAGGGGTAGTCCCACTGTCTCAAAGGCAAGCGAACAAAATTCTCGTACGCTATGCTTCTCCCCTGTGGCTATGACGAAATCCTCCGGGGTATCGTGCTGTAGCATCAGCCACATACACTCCACATAGTCGGGAGCATACCCCCAGTCGCGCTCCGCGGAGAGGTTGCCGAGGTAGAGCTTATCCTGAAGCCCCTGAGCTATACGTGCGGCTGCAAGCGTTATCTTGCGGGTCACAAAAGTCTCTCCCCTACGTTCACTCTCGTGATTGAAGAGGATACCATTAACCGCAAACATCCCATAGCTCTCCCGATAGTTCTTCACTATCCAGTAGCCATACTGTTTGGCTACTCCGTAGGGTGATCGAGGGTAAAAGGGTGTTGTCTCCCGCTGGGGAACCTCCTGCACAAGCCCGAAAAGCTCTGACGTGGAAGCCTGATATATTCTCGTCCTATGCTCCATGCCGAGGATACGCACAGCCTCGAGGAGCCGCAGCGTACCTATGGCGACTACATCGGCAGTATACTCGGGGACCTCAAAGCTGACCTTGACATGACTCTGGGCAGCGAGGTTATAGATTTCGTCAGGCTGAGCGGCCCTTAGGATAGAGACCAAACTGGAGGAGTCCGTCATATCGCCCCAGTGCAAGTGCAGTGGACGCTCGCAGTGCATATCACGCACCCACTCCTCGAGGTACAAGTGCTCTATACGACCGGTATTGAACGAGGATGACCGACGGAGTATACCATGTACTTCGTACCCCTTGGCGATGAGGAACTCAGCCAAGTAAGACCCGTCCTGCCCCGTGATACCTGTGATGAGGGCTACTTTCTTTTGTGCCATTGCTGCTAATTGGGAAAAATTATGTATCCGTACTATACTCTGTCCGTATCCGATCCAAAATTACCAAAATTAAACTACATCGCATGGATGACTACCACTTATGTGGTCAGAAAGCTCTGGGTCGTCGATGAAGCGATGTCCCAGAACTTTCGACAGCAACCTCTGGGACATCGCTTCATCGACGACCCAGAGCTTTTTTCGAGGGTATTTCTAGCACGCACAGGACAAAGAATGAGAAGTGGGATTTTCCTACGTGGTACATCCGTTCTGAAAAGTGCTAAATACAAGCCAATTTTCGGGTGACTCGGGCTTGGACTTCTGGGCAAAAAGTGTTAGCTTTGGAAGTCAGAGATTCTGGCATCTTTCAATGCTTTTTCAACGTAAAAACCAAGTATAATCATGGCTCAAAATCCCAAAATCGAATCTTTTGTAGAGGAACACAAGGAGGAATTTCTCCAAGATCTCTACTCCCTCATCCGCATACCCTCTATCAGCGCGAAGCCGGACCACAAACCCCAGATGATCGCATGTGCGGAGCGCTGGCGCGAGATCCTCCTCTCCTCGGGGATGGACCACGCCGAGGTGATGCCTACGGTGGGCAACCCTGTCGTATTCGCAGAGAAGCACTACGCCGACGATGCCCCTACGGTACTCGTATATGGTCACTACGACGTGATGCCTGAGGAGCCTGTAGACCTGTGGAAGTCCCCTGCCTTTGAGCCGGAGATCCGCGACGGCTACATCTGGGCACGCGGAGCAGATGACGACAAGGGGCAGAGCATGACTCAGGTGAAGGGGCTACAGACTGCCCTCGAGCTGGGGCTAGTCCGCACGAATGTCAAAGTAATCCTCGAGGGAGAGGAAGAGATAGGCTCTCCGAGCTTGGAAGCCTTTTGCGTGGAGCATAAGGAGATGCTTCGATCGGACTTTATCCTCGTCAGCGATACAAGTATGATCTCTCCCGAGCTTCCCTCTATCACGGTAGGTCTGCGTGGATTGGCGTACTGGGAGGTAGAGGTAACTGGTCCCAATCGTGACCTCCACTCCGGACACTATGGTGGCGCTGTAGCCAATCCTCTCAACGAGTTGTGCAAGCTCATCGCCAAGATGACGGACGAGCATAATCGCATCACGATCCCCGAATTTTATGACGGAGTCGTGGAACTCACGGACGAGGAACGCCGAATGATGTCGCAGATACCATTCGATGAGGAGCACTTCAAGAGCTCTATCGGTATCCCCGAAGTCCAGGGAGAAGAGGGGTACACCACGGTGGAGCGCCGTAGCTCACGTCCGTCATTCGACTTGTGCGGGATCTGGGGTGGCTATACAGGCGATGGCGCCAAGACCGTCCTTCCCTCCAAGGCTACCGCCAAAGTATCCACCCGACTGGTAGCAAATCAGGATTACCGCAAGATCTCACAGGATTTCGTGGACTATGTAGCGTCTATCGCTCCTGATACCGTGTCCGTCAAGGTCACCCCTCTACATGGTGGAGAAGCTTACCTGTGCCCTATCACCCACCCCGCATACAAGGTGGCAGAGGATGCGTATGAAGCAACCTTTGGGCGCAAGCCGCTCGCGACCCGTAGCGGTGGTAGCATCCCTATCATCTCGACCTTTGAGCGTGTATTGGGCGTGAAGTCTATCCTCATGGGATTCGGACTGGATTCGGACGCAATCCACTCTCCTAATGAAAATTTTCCCGTAGATCTCTTTTACTCAGGCATCAAGACAGTAGCTGAGTTTTACGCAAGATTCGGACACGAAGACAAGTAATTTTCCCCACCGAAGACCACAACAATGACTCACATACTCATCCAGAATGCACTCCTTGTAGACGGTAGACGTGTGGACATCCTCACGGAGGGTAATCGCATCCATACTGTGGGAAAGGTAGATGCTTCTGCGTACCCTGATGCCGAGGTGATCGATAGCAGTCGCATGGCTGCTATCCCTGGTTTGATCAACGGGCACTCGCACGCCGCCATGACACTCTTCCGTGGCTATGGTGACGATCGAGAGCTTATGGATTGGCTCAATAACATGATCTGGCCCGTGGAGGCACACATGACTGCCGATGACATCTACTGGGGTGCCAAACTCGCATGCTTGGAGATGATCAAAGGAGGTACAACGACATTCCTCGACATGTACACCTCGCCCGAGGCGACAGCTCAGGCGGTAGAAGACATGGGGATGCGTGCCAATATCTCGTACACACTATTCGATCAAAGCGATCCCAACAGGGCAGAGATAGACCGCAAGAGGTTGGATCACTACATGGAGTACTTCGGTAGATTCAGCGATCGAATACAGCTCTCCGCAGGTCCTCATGCCATCTATACCGTATGCGGCGAGCAGCTGAAGTATGCGCACGACTTCGCTTCATCCAACGACATTCTGGTGCACCTCCACTTATCGGAGACC
Organism: Porphyromonadaceae bacterium; assembly: GCA_037191085.1. Classification (GTDB taxonomy): domain Bacteria; phylum Bacteroidota; class Bacteroidia; order Bacteroidales; family Porphyromonadaceae; genus Porphyromonas_A. The sequence goes on from JBAKGE010000017.1 coordinate 14,116, forward strand.
CGCACGGAATGGGAGGAATCATGCCGCAAGTATGGCATGACTCCCGTACGCTACCTCAAGTCTCTTGGCATTCTCTCTCCACGCTTAGTCCTCGCCCACTGCCTATGGATGGACAGTGAAGAGCTACAGATGCTGGCGGACTACGGATGTGCGGTGATACACAACCCTGCTTCGAATATGAAGCTTGCTTCGGGCTGTCAGTTCCGGTTCGAGGAAATGCTTGATAAGGGTATCCGAGTGGGCATTGGCACTGACGGTGTCTCCAGCTCCAATAACCTCGATCACTTCACGGCCATGAAGCTTGCTTCGTTCCTCTCCAAAGCATGGAGTGGCGATCCTAAGGCCGTATCCGCCTCTACGGTCTACAATGCCGCCACACGTGTAGGAGCTGATATCCTCGGCATCAACGCAGGGTGCATAGAGGAGGGAGCACTGGCTGACCTCTGCCTCATCGACCTCTCTTTGCCCGAACTAACCCCTTGTCACAACCTCATCTCCAACCTCGTCTACTCAGCGAATGCCAGCTGTGTGGATACTACAATTATCGACGGTCGCATCCTCATGCGCCACAGAGTGGTGGAGGGTGAAGACGAGATCAAGGCTAAAGCGATAGAGGTCGGCAAAGAACTCTTCCGCCGCAGTGGACGGGAATATTACCAGTGAGTAAATACAATAATCTTAAGGATAAGTACGACAGAAAATTTATGTTTGAATACAAAGACTACAAGGCAGCAGCAGATTATCTCCGTCCTTTCGTTCCCACAGGTACAAAGTGTGCCATCACTCTCGGTAGCGGGTTGGGTGAATTGGGGAATAAGATAAAAGCATCAGCCGTGATCCCCTACGGTGACATCCCGAACTTCCCTGTCTCCACCGCCATTGGTCACAAGGGAAACCTCATCGTCGGGACGCTGGACGGCTCACCAGTGATCGCTATGCAGGGAAGATTTCACTACTACGAAGGCTACCCGATGGATAAGGTCACCTTTCATGTACGTGTCTTTCAACTCTTGGGCATCGAGTATCTTTTCGTTTCCAACGCTGCGGGAGGGCTCAACCGTTCATTCCGCGTCGGAGATCTGATGATCATCACTGATCACATCAACCTCCTCCCAAACCCCCTCATCGGTCCGAATGTAGAGGAGTTCGGCCCTCGTTTCCCCGACATGACTCGTCCCTACAACCCCGAGCTACGGGCTAAAGCAATAGAGATTGCTGACAAACAGGGCACAAAGCTACAAAAAGGTGTGTACATAGGCTGGACGGGACCCTCCTATGAGACACCGGCAGAATGCCGTTTTCTCGAGACAATCGGTGGCTCTGCCATCGGCATGAGTACCGTACCGGAGGTAATAGTAGCACGCCATGCGGGGCTAAAAGTATTCGGCATGTCCGTGATCACAAACGAGTCCTTTAACGACGATCCCAACTACGTCAATGACGGCGATGATGTAATAAAGCAAGCAAATGCTGCCTCCGAGCGCATGAGCATACTCTTCGCTGAGCTGATCAAGACGCTCTACTGACAAGTCCGCCCACAACGACATGAGTTCGACACAGGAAATGGAAGGTATTACCTTGCAAATAGCTGTCCAGTGCCCGTAAGCCTAAGCAGCTTGATGTGGATAAATTCAGAACGTACACCACATCACGACGGGGTGTACTCATTCTAGGGGTGGGAATACTCCCACAGAAACCTCTGGGTCGTCGGTAAATCAACCTCCCAGAGGTTGCCACAGGAAGCTCTGGGTCATCACTTCATCGACGACCCAGAGCTTTTTTAGTACACATCCGCGTGCAGGATATGAGAAGTATCGGTATGTCTGAAGCTATTCAGAGGACAATAATCCCTTAGGGTAATCCCACGTTGCAGTGGAAAAAGCCGTTACCTTCACTCAAATTGCATGCGAAACAACAGAGCCTTACAGAGCTGCAAACCCTCAAAATGGATCGGAGCACCAAATACAAAGTAGCAGAAAAAGAGGTATATTTGGAGGGTAAGAAGTATAAAAAACCTCTCAATCAAGAGTAATGATATGATAGAATATATCAAGGGTGAGGTCTCGGACCTGACTCCGGTGAGTGTGGTATTGGAGTCGAGCGGCGTGGGCTATCTGCTGGCGATTTCGCTGACTACATTTCGCAAAATACAGGAGAGCAAAGATAAGGTACAGAGGCTGTATGTACACGAAGTAATACGAGAGGACACGCATGATCTCTTTGGCTTCGCGGATGACGTAGAGCGCCGTCTCTTTCGTCTTCTGATCACAGTATCTGGCATCGGTCCGGCGTCAGGACGTCTGATGCTCAATACCTATCCTCCCGAGGAGCTTGCACGGTACATCGCTGAGCAGAATGAGCATGCACTCCGTGCGGTGAAGGGGGTAGGGGCAAGGACAGCCCAGCGCATAATCGTAGAGCTGAAGGATAAAGTATTGGGTGAAATGGGCGATGCAACGATCGGGGTACCCGTATCCTCCGGTACGGGAATGTCCACGCGGTTGAAAGAGCTATCAGAGGAAGCCGAAAAGGCGTTCGTAGCACTGGGGTATCCGGCTTCGGCGGCACGCAAGGTGGTAGCACAGCTGACCAAAGAAGAACCTGACATGGGCATCAACGATATCATTCGAAAGGGTCTCCGAATGCTCTGAGCCAAGGGTTATCCGATACCAGAGAGCACAGATGTGGGCAGGCGTACAGCATAGGGTTACAGACCGCACATGGCGTACAGTGTGGATACTCGCAGTCGCTCTATGTGCATCGTGTACGCTATTGCCCCTTCATGCACAGGCACAGAATGACTCGATTCGCTACGAACCGAAATTGGGACACTACCTCCTTTACGAACGAGATAGTATAGGGCAGTGGAAACTCAAACAAGTATGGGATAGAGAGGGATACCTCAGCCATTGTGCACGCAAGCGGAGGGGAGAAGACTATAGCACGTTTGGGAAAAGGAGACTCGGCAGTGAGGGAAAGGTGAAAAGTCCCGGAGAACTATCTCTGGTAGCCAATGGCACACTGTCTCTCAGCCTCAGTGAGACAAGAATACAGGACGAAAATCCTGCTCTGAATAGCATGATGCGGAGGAGGTCGTTCGTGGATGTAGTGCAGCGGTCAAATATCAACGTGCTGGCAAAGTATGGAGAGCATCTTCGGCTAGATCTGCAGTACAATACCGAGACAAGTATAGAGGCACAGAGGACACGTCTACGGCTACAGTATGTGGGGGGAGAGTTTGACTTCATACAGAGGTTAGAGGCAGGGAATATCCGAATGGACAGCCACAATCCTCTGATAGATGCCGGGAGAGACCTCTTCGGACTACTCGGAGTATTCAGGGCAGGTCCTGTGGAACTCAAGCTGATAGGAAGTCGACAGCATGACAGTGAACGCAAGGTGATAGTCCGAGGAGGCAAGCAGGTGAGATACTTTGACATCCAAGGCTCACACTATGATTTCGCCAAGCATTTTTTCCTATCCGAGTATTTCGCTCAGAGATACGACAATGCACTCTCGTCCCTTCCTCTCATCAGCAGTACACTCCATATTGACCGTGTCGAAGTATGGGTCAGCAGTGCCACTCAGTACACCCAGCGATCCGACGTGGAGCCCGTACAAGCCTTCACAACTCCGGTGACTCAAACATCAGCTCCACCTGACGAGAGTATGCTGACCGGTGCATCAATAGCCATACCAAGAGCCGTCAAACTACCGGAGAGTGCATATACCCTAAATCCTTCTCTCGGCTATATCTCGCTACAGGCTCCCCTATCCGACGATCAACTCTTGGCTGTCGTCTACACTTATCATATCGATGACAAGGAGTATACTGTAGGCAGCTATGACAGCGTAAATGGCAGTGTGCAGGCAGTGCTCCTATCCGATCGAACCAAAAGCCCCGACAGCCCACTATGGGGACTGATGATGAAGAACGCCTATTCGTTACCCGGCATCACAGCAGGACTCTCACCCCAGGACTTCACGGCACAGATTATCTACCGAAATCCCCGGACAAATACGGACGAACACACGATCACAGAGGGAAATCTGAAGGGGCAGACATGGGGCAGGGTATTTGGCTGGGACGCAACGAATAGCTCCATGACAGGAGATCGACCCGATGGCGTATTTGACTTCATCGAAAATGCCACTATCTCTACTCGCAGTGGAACCCTCTTCCTCCCCCAGCGGAGGCCTTTTGTCACAATACCCAAGCGTGTGAATAGTGGTGGAGGATCCCCCTACCCACTTTACTCTATCCTCTACTCTGGGACGCGTACTGAAGCAGAGCGAGCATCGGCAGAGGACAGGTTCGTCATCCGAGGTACGCTCCATGGCAGTAGGACACAAGTCACGAACCTGGGAGCTATACAGCTACAGCCGGGTAGTGTGACGGCAAGACAGGGGGGACAGGTACTACAGGAGGGTGTTGACTTCGAGATCAATTATATGAGTGGTGATCTGAGCCTGAAACCACATGTGCAGGGAGACGTGGAAGTGACGATACGGGAGCGGGAGCTGGCTCGAACGAAGGAGAAGAATATCATAGGCGCAGAGACGAATATAGACTTACTCCCAGGGTTGTCTATAGGAGGCACAATCATGAATCACTCGGAGCATGGTCGATTTGGTCGCGTGCGATTCGGTGAAGAACCACTGAATAATACTCTGTGGGGATTCCATGCCAATTACCGAACAATCTCTGCTGAGTGGACAGAGAAACTCCGGGAACTAACCCACTTGGATCTTACGGCACCTTCTTCACTGGAGTTGCATGCATCCTACGCTTCACTCACCTCTAAATACAATACCCAGAGTAATAAGATCATCCTCGAGGACTTCGAACGAAGCGGAATGGTCGTGGATCTGACTTCGCCACGACCATGGAAACTCGGATCTAATCCAACAAGAACAAACGATCAGCGTGCTCAGATGTCATGGTTTATGATCGATCCACTTCTCGTCCGCGAAGGAGCCAGACATCAACCCATTCACCTACGAGAGGATCCTATGGCACGAGCACATCCCACCGTGCGTGAGATTCGCATTTCAGAGCTGCTACCACAGAGAGATCAATCCCCGTACCTCAATAACAACCTCGCCACATTATCCATATCCTTCTATCCTAATGAAAGAGGACCTTACAACACCTCCACCACGGATCTACGCGCCGATGGTACCCTCAATAACCCGATGAATAAATGGGGAGCCATGATTCGTCCGTTAGAAGTTCATGATTTTGAGAAAGAGGGAATAGCTTATCTCGAAGGTTGGCTCTTGGATCCCACTGAGTACGCTCCATCGACACCAAATCCAGGCATTCTATGGATAGACCTTGGGCAAATTTCCGAGGATGTTCTCCCCGACCAACGCTTGGCTGTCGAGGGAAGCATGCCTACAGTAGATACCGACTATGGACGTGTTCCTTCCGAGTTACCTCAAGCCTATACTTTCGATCGTAGCGGTAGTATCTCCATGAAGCAGCAGGACCATGGTCTCAATGGATTAACCTCAGAGGAGGAACGCTCACACTCTCGGTATAGTCAATATCTGCGGGAGATTGAAGCAATCTCAACCTTTCGCCCATGGGAGGAAGAAGGGTATGCGAAGCCCGGTCATCCTTTTACGGATCCTGCCGGTGACGACTATCACTTCTTCCTGGGAGAAGAGTGGGATAGGAGTCGTGCAAGCATACTGGAGCGATACAAGTACATCAATGGGACAGAGGGAAATTCTCTCGACAGGGAGATCCAAGGACTCCAATGTGCACAAACGTGGGATCCGGACGTTGAAGATACAGATAGAGACTTCACTCTACAGGGAGAGGAGCACTTCTTCCGTTACGCTGTACCTATCTCAAAGGAGGGACTACGAGTGAACGGTAATCACGTAGTGGCAGAGCGCATCCTCTCTCATGCAATGCCTGATGGTTCTACGATGCAGAGCAGGTGGATCAAGTTGCGTATTCCGCTACGTAAGCCGACCTCTCGCAGAGGAACGCCCCGCTGGCAAAACATACGCTCCATACGTCTATCACTAACAAACTTCGAGCATCCTGTGCATCTTCGCTGGGGACTCCTCAAACTGGTTTCCATGCCGTGGATGCCTTTCGAGACAGCTCTTGATAGAGAAGATAGACGCACAGCAGAGTTATCTATCAGCACTATTGGTGTGGAAGAAGAGAGTACCAAAGAACCTATTCCTTACGTCTCCCCACCAGGTGTGGAGCGACATCAAGAACTGTCAGCTTCACTCGTACGAGAGGATGAGAAATCACTCGTGCTCTCTGCCAAGAATCTCGAGCCGGGACAGGCTGTTGCCGTCTACCAGAGCGTGAAGTATGACCTTAGACACTACAGAGACCTATCGCTGTACTGCCACATGGAGTCGAAGCAGATAATCCCTATCGGAGACTTGGAACTCTTCATACGCATAGGGAATGACTTCACGGACAACTATTACGAATACCGCATTCCTCTACAGCAGACCAACGCACAGAACTTCGAGGGAATAGGTCACGAACAACTACAGCAATTAGTATGGCCCCGGTCCAATCATCTCTCTGTTCCACTCAAACTCTTCACTGCATTGAAAGAGCATCGAAATATCAATGGTTTTGCTACCAACGAGTTGATCCTCATGCCGAGTCAGTCCAATGGGCTTGAGACAATAGGAGTCAGAGGGTTTCCTACACTGGCAGATGTCACTGGGATCATGATGGGACTACGCTCCCGTAGTCGACAAAATATAAGTGCCGAAATATGGGTCAATGAGCTTGCCGTCTCCGGTGCCGGCAAACTGGGTGGCGACGCTCTCCTTGTGAGCGGTCGTGCTACCCTCTCCGACCTCCTCACCATAGAGGGTGACGGAGGATACCGAAGTGCGGGCTTTGGGGGTATACAATCCGATGTACGAAAAGTAGAGCAAAACGACTCTCGACACTACAACCTCAGAGGACGGCTTCAGCTGGATCAACTTCTCCCTCGTTCATGGTCACTACAAGCACCTATCACCTACTCCATCACCTCCACAAAGTCTACACCAAAGTACAATCCCTACTCCTCCGATCTGCCGTATACCGACGACAGCTCTCTCTCTGCAGGAACACTATTTCGCTCCGAGCGATGGTCACTACACGACTGGCATATAGACCCGATCTCCAAAGCTCAACCTCGACTCTTTGCTCTCTCCAATCTACGCTTCTCCTACGATGTACAGCAGACCACAGAGCAGAGCCCCGAGGTAGCATCACGTAGACACCGAATAGCCAATAGCTCACTCAACTACAGCTACGACCCTTCCACAGGTTCGTACCTTCGTCTCTCCTCTGAGTGGAATCGTCAGTTTCTCTTCACTCGCTTCGCCGAGGATCAGACTTCGGGTGGTGGATCATTCGCAGGGCAGTGGGACTGGCGTCGTGCTCTCAGCCTACGCTGGATGCCATGGCGCTGGCTCACGCTGGGACTGGAGAGCTCTACCACTGCACTCATCCGAGAGCCATTCGAGGATGAATACCTCAGCACGGGACAGCCACATTTCCGTCTACTCACACAGGAGATCATGCACTCCATACTCTCATTAGGAGAGATAATGAGTGCAAATAGCCATACAGAAATCTCTCTTAATCTGCCACGCTACGAATCCAAGCCTCTCTCACCTCTCACTGCTTCACTCACCTGGAGGAGTAATTACAACTGGACACGAGGACACACCACTGCACAGTCTTTCGGAGGGCATAGAGCCTCAAATAGTGGATATCTGGACCTACATGCGGGCTATCTTTTCCGAGATCTATTCACTCAGCCGGACCGTGCTCCACTACAGCATATCTCGATCCACTTGAGACATACACACGGTAGTACCCTCCCGGCTTTTCTGCCCCAGGCGGGCAAGGCTATGGGAATAGGAGTATACGAGCGAAGCATGGCGCCGACACTGTGGTACATGCTCGCCATAGGCAGCAGTGAGAGACATATACAAAAAGCCCTCCGGCAGAAGTGGCTCCTCACGGAGGAAACATCCCTCTTCCGACGCCCGACCTACTACGCCAGGAACGAAGCGGAGGGACAGATAACCCTCTCCCCACTCCCCGGGCTACAGATTGAACTGACAGCACAGTATCTACACCATCACCAGACGACAGTCACACCGTCCATGGGAACAGAGTTTAGCCGTCAAAGGAGTGGCACGGTACGACTATCGACGGTAGGACTCAGGCACTTCATGGAGCATCCTCTCAAGACAAAAGGATTCAGCTCACAGCTCTTCGATAGACTAACGAGGATGCAGTCGAGGACGTCCTCACTCCCCGAAGCCTTCGTCCGAACCTACACCCTCACAGGTAGACTACATGAGGGACTTCCCTCTCTATCCATGCTCCTCCCCAATTGGAATATTCACTACGACCTCACCAAGTCTTTCCCCTCCCTCTCTCGTTATGTACAAAACCTGACCCTCAAGAATAGCTACAGAGGGTACATCGAATATCCCAACTATCGGTTCACCACTGCGAGAGACGCCACGACTGCGCCTTCCCTCACCCCACATACGATCGTACACCTGGACGAGATGTCCCCTCTGGCAGGGATAGCGACAACGTTCAAGTTCGGGCTGGAGCTGGAGGAGCGGTTCACACGACGTCGCACGACCACTCTACTCACGACCTCCTCCAGGCTCATGGCTCAGTACGACACAGAGCTGTACAGCTCGCTCCGCTATCGTTACTCATTCCCCGCGCTCTTCCGTATTCAGATCCCATTATTGCGCTCATCCGAGCACGAAATACGCTTTCAGCTCAACCATATCTACACCCGTAGCTACCTCCTCACGCGCAACCTCAACAGCCTCTACACCTCTCCTACCCAAGGGCTCGACGCCCACACTCTCAATACCTCTATCGAGTATGCCCTCTCACGAGCTGTCAGCCTACGTGCATTCCTCGAGCAGGAGCGTCGCATCCCTCTTGTCAGCAATATGACCTACCCCTACCGCCGTACTACCTATGGTATACTCCTGCTCCTCAACCTCACACCGTGACTTTGACGGCAGAAAGAGGACCGCCTGCAAACTATTCGTCGCCCCCACTGAATAAAAAAGATTACTCCGCAGAAGTCATGGATAGTCTCCCCGGTCATCATGAGCTGTGTCTTCCTCTTTCATCCTGCACGTGCAGAATAACCTACAGAAACCTCTGGGTCGTCGGTGTACCGATATCCCAAAGGTCGCGAGAAAAAGCTCTGGGTCATCGAATAATCGACGACCCAGAGCTTTTTCGACACTCTTCTGTACATAGTAAATCGCAGTCAAGAGGAATGTCCAGACAGATCTACCCGGCCCCTCCTTGAATCAGGAGTAATTCCTCAGATCAAACTCAACGCTGGCATAGACACAAAAAGTGAGGACACCTCGCTGACGGATAAAACCGTACAACAAAGTGTCCTCGGGGGGAGGGAGAGCCGAAGACGAGACTCGAACTCGTGACCTACGCATTACGAATGCGTTGCTCTACCAACTGAGCTACTTCGGCAGTTCTTCACTCACTCTTACTCAAAAGTTGCGCAAATGTAACTAAAAATATTCTTATTCCTCCAATAACTTATTCAGAAATTCGTCTAACTCCTGATCCATTCCCTCCATTAGAGGTCTGTCATCTGGTACCCACTCCTCGTCCAATCGAAGCATTTCATTAGCATCGCCACCGCCATTGTCTACATAACTAACTGTGAGAGGACGACCAAAGAGTGCTCGCTCAAAGTAGCCTTCGCAATCAAGATCCCGAAGCACTTTATTGAGGAGGATGATTGCATTCTTCTCTATCTCCAGTGCACTCAGTGTCTCGCTCTCCATCCAGGCATAGATAGGTTTGGTGGCGGAGACACTGTCTGTACCCTCGGCTATCGTCAGCTCTCCCGACGTGGGGTCGAGGGTGAGGGAAAGAGCGGCGACACCCGTCATCTCAGCCTGCTCTACATTCTGGTAAAATTCACCGAAAAGATCCTCGAGGAGGAACTGCTCTTTGCTCTTTGCACACATAAATACTTAGGGATTTGTATATGTTTCCTTGCTATAATTACGTCACTTGGTAGAGCCACTTAGTTGCTCAAGTCTTCGGAGCACAGTCCGCAGTTTCTCCTCCGCATCACTCTCTTTTTTTCGTTCGAGGGCTACCACTTGCTCTGGAGCATTTGCCACAAACTTTTCGTTGGAGAGCTTACCACGTACACCGGTGAGGAACTTGCGGTAGTGCTGCTCCTCAACCTTGAGCTTCTCTATCTCAGCGGTGATATCTATGAGACCCGCCATAGGAACCCCGAAGGACTCTGTGCCGATCATGAAGCGATACACATCGGCATCCTCTGCCTGAGTAGTGCTGTCGAAGGAAGAGATATTAGCCAGCTTAACCACCACTGCCTTCATAGCATCATCGAGTGCCGAATGGGAGCAAAGAAGGGGGAGTGCCTCTTTGGGTGAAAGGTTCTTCTGGGCACGGAGATTACGTACACTCGTGACGACTCCCTTGGCCACCTCCATAGCATTGAGGATAGACTTCTCTGCAGTACCGAAGTGGGGTAACTGCTGTGTCATGATGCTCATACCCTCGGTTCGTTCATCCTGCAGTGCCTGCCACAGCTCTTCAGTAATGAAGGGCATGAAAGGATGAAGCAAGAGCAAAAGTTGCTCAAAAAACGTATTCGTCCGGTCGAGTGTCGCTCTATCGATGGGAGCACCATACGCGGGCTTGACGAGTTCGAGATAGGTCCCCGAGAAGTCATCCTTGAATACCTTGTACAGCAGGAGCATTGCATCACTGATACGGTACTTGGAGAAGTGATCCGCGAGAGTTGTCGCTGTGTCTGCGAGAAGCTCACGGAACCACGCTATGGCAGCACGCTGTGCTTCATCCTGCGATACACTATCACTCACCTCCCAGCCTGCGATGAGACGAAAAGAATTCCATATCTTGTTGTTGAAGTTTCGCCCCTGCTCACAGAGAGCTTCGTCAAAGAGAATATCATTTCCTGCAGAGGCTGCTGTCATCAGACCCATACGTACTCCGTCGGCCCCATACTGCTGCATCAGGAGGATAGGATCTGGGCTATTGCCGAGCTGTTTACTCATCTTACGACCAAGTTTGTCTCGGACGATACCGGTAAGGTATACGTTGCGGAACGGTGGCTGCTGCAGATATTCGTACCCTGCAATAATCATACGTGCTACCCAGAAGAATAGGATGTCAGGTGCTGACACAAGGTCTGATGTAGGATAGTAGTACTTAAGCTCCTCACTGGTGACATCCGTGGGATCGCCGAAGACACTCATCGGCCACAGCCATGACGAAAACCAGGTGTCGAGAGTGTCGGAATCCTGCTGCAGGTCGCTCATAGTAAGGGCATCATCGCCTGTGAGCTTCTTTGCTTCGGCGAGGGCTTCTTCTGCTGTTTCACCTACGACGATCTGACCATCAGCGAGGAAGTATGCCGGAATTCGATGTCCCCAGTAGAGCTGACGGGAGATATTCCAGTCCTTAATATTCTCCATCCAGTGGGCGTAGATGCCCTTGAACTTAGGCGGAAATAGCTGTACCTTATCCTGCATCACAGCTTCATATGCAGGCTTGGATAGTTCTTCCATTTTGAGGAACCACTGCATGGACAGCTTGGGTTCTATAGGCACGTCCGTGCGCTCACTGAAGCCCACGTTATTCGTGTAGTCCTCCACTCGCTCCATGAGTCCAAGCTCCTCCAGCTCACGAGAGAATGCCTTACGTACCAGGAACCTATCCTGTCCCTCATACTTGCCTCCATGGTGGTTGAGGGTTCCATTATCGTTGAATACATCTATCGCCTCGAGCCTGTGCTTCTGCCCCAGCATATAGTCGTTGATGTCGTGGCTGGGCGTTACCTTAAGACAGCCTGTACCAAATTCGATATCCACATACTCATCCTCTATCACAGGCACAGCACGCCCTACCCCCGGTACGATGAGTTTCTTACCCTTCAGCCAGTGATAGCGGTCGTCACCAGGGTTAATGCAGACAGCCGAATCCCCGAATATCGTCTCGGGACGAGTGGTAGCCACTACGATGTACCTCTCGGGATCATCGGCGAGGAAGTAGCGCACGTAGTACAGCTTACCATGCTCCTGCTTGTGATTAACCTCTTCGTCCGAGATCGCAGTGAGAGCCTTAGGATCCCAATTGACCATACGGACACCTCGGTAGATAAGACCCTTTCTATAAAGATCACAGAAGACACGTATCACGGACTTGCTCCGCTCCTCATCCATGGTGAATGCCGTACGGTCCCAGTCGCAGGATGCCCCTATTTTCTTGAGCTGAGAGATGATAATCCCCCCATGCTCGTGTGTCCAGTCCCATACGTGTTCCAGGAACTCCTCACGTGTCAAATCACTCTTCTGTATCCCTTTGGATGCGAGTCTCTGCACCACCTTAGCCTCGGTAGCTATCGAAGCGTGGTCGGTACCTGGTACCCAGCATGCGTTGTACCCCGTCATGCGAGCACGGCGGACGAGGATATCCTGTAGTGTATTATTAAGCATATGCCCCATGTGGAGGACGCCCGTTACATTAGGCGGTGGCATCACAATGGTATAGGCAGGACGGCTGTCTGGTTTGGACGCAAAGAGTTTGTGCTTCATCCAGTACTCGTACCACTTGTCTTCTACATCAATAGGATTATACTTAGCACTTAGTTCTTTTGACATGCGCTTGGTCGGGGATTTTATTGTTGTTCTATATCTTGCGAAAGATCTTCATCCACGCAGGTGCAAATTTAAGATAAATTCTACACATTCTACCCCTTTCCTCCGAGTTTAACCTCCGACCACTACCGTAAAACTATTGTCCCATAATACAATGACGATATGGCAGAGAAATATCTGTTCAAATTGTGTACCTTTGGTTACTAATCTCAATCCCAAGAAAAATGAAATTTCCGAATATCAAAGTCCTAAGTGTCGTCGTCTCCCTTATCCTCCTCCAGAGCTGTGGTATATACAGGAATGCCACCTTACCTCAGTATAGTCCCGGTAATTATTTTCGGACCTTCGGGCATCTGTCACCACTCCAAATCGATAGCCTGAAAGGGGAATACGGGCGAAATAAAATTTTCATAGACAAGTATTTGGAGCAAACACTGATCGCACTGTCATTTTATCCGGAGTTGAGAGACGAATACATTGAGTTCAAGTACTCCAAAGAAGCTACGACCATGGCTGCCAGACCGATTCCCCTTTCTGTACTGGGCAAACGACGGTACATCATTCTCGTAAATAATGATCCCACATTTCGGGGAATAGCATTGGATTCGGTTCCCTTCAACGCACAAATAGGGATCATAGGCCATGAACTGGCGCACATAGAGGATTATAGGAATAAAAATCCACTGGGTGTCCTCATGACGCTTTTCAGGTATGCAGACGAGAAGCGTCGACCCCTCTTTGAGAAAGAGACAGACCTGAGGACTATCCAGCGAGGACTGGGGTGGCAGCTCTACGACTGGGCTACCTACGCAATGTACACAAACAATACTTGTGACAAATGCTACAAGGAGTTCAAGAAGAAAACATATCTGACTCCCGAAGAAATCAAGTCCTACATCCTCTCCTACTCAAAGTATGGAAAGATGATCGAGGACGACAAGTCATCCGGGCACCGTTAAGCAAAACGGGGTATCTTTGTGTTATACTCCTGAGAGACTATATTACGCTTACCGATGAGACCTTACAGACGCCATACAGCCATGCGCCTACGCTTTGTTCGACGCCTACGCTACGGACGCGGTCATGGTATACACTCACCCCGTGCCTACGCTCTGGTGCAGAGCCTAATTCGTCCGCGACACGGCTACTACACTTCAGTATCAGGGGTTCTCAATGCGCTTTTATACCGGATCGTAGCACGGCTTCATCCCTCTCTTTGCTTTGTCGACGGAGAAGTAAAAATAGCTACAGACACTGTACGACTCGTATCCCCACAGATAATGCTTCTCCCATACGAAACCCCACCCATCCATCAGAGTGAAACCGCCCTGTTACTGACCGACGATGCCTCAAGAGCTCTTGACTTCATCCGAAGTTCCGATCACGAGAGATATGTTCTCCTTCTGGACATCCGTGCCAATCATTCAAAGTACAAAGCATTCAAAACCCTGTCTGTAGCTTTGTCTCACGGCACACTCATAGATCTATACGAGTGTGCAATACTCTACAATGGCGAAAATGAACGGTATATATACCGTTCGAGTCTATAATTAACAGAGAATTCTTTATCCCAAACCCCACTTTAGATACAGAAACGATATGCCAAAAAGAAGCTTAGTATACACCCGTGCGGGTGACAAGGGCAAGACCTCTCTCGTCGGTGGTCAGCGTGTCTCCAAGGCCTCACTACGGCTGGAGACGTACGGTACGGTGGATGAGCTCAATTCGTTCATCGGACTCCTCCGTGCCGACCTCGGCACCCGGCTCGATCAGGATGACCTCCTCTCACACATCCAGCACAGGCTCTTCACCTGCGGTGCTTATCTCGCTACCGACAATAGCGACCCTGACCCAAATGCCTATCATGCAGAGAGTGGTCTACGCTCCGACGACGTCAAGATGCTGGAGATGATGATAGACAAACTGGACGAAAACCTCCCGAAGCTCAATGAATTCGTTCTCCCGGCAGGTGGTCCTGCCACTGCTGCTGCTCATATATGCCGTGTGGTATCACGCCGTGCGGAACGTATCATCTACCGATTCATCGAGGAGGAGAGTGTAGAGATGGACCCTATGGTGCTACAGTACATCAATCGCTTGAGTGACTACTTCTTCGTACTCGGTCGTGCTACAGCCCGTATGGAGTGCGGACACGAAGTGACCTGGAACCAAAAACTCTAATCCCATACCATACCTGCACAACCTAGTCGTCCCGGGGAGAAGGCCTCTCCGGGACGATTTTTTTCTCATACTATATGGCACGAGAAAGATCATCCTACCAATTATTAAATCAGTAGAGAGCAGGCAAAAAGTTCTACATACCGTCGGTATGTATATAAACCCCGTCGGTGTTTATGTAAATTCTGTCGATATTTACATAAACACCAACAGAAATTAGAGAATATAAGCCCTAGATAGAGAGAATAGGTCCTATATGTTAAATAACAAAAATCCAGAAGTGGGATATACAAAACCTCTGGAGAAACACGTACGTTTGCATAAAAATAGAAGAAGCAACGTTTAATTCAACCACTTTTTTTATTATGATCGAAGTAAACAATCAAGCAACACGTGAGGGTCGATCAGACCATTTCTTCCGCAAAGCTCTCATCGTAGGACTCATCGGACTGCTCCTGATGATTCCCCTGCTCATGGTCAATGGGCTCGCCAACGAGCGTGAGCGTGAGGCAAACAATGTGCAGGACGAGATCACGAGCAAATGGGGTGACAAGCAGTGCATCTCCACCCCTGTGCTCGCTATCCCGTACACCTCGTCACAGGACACTACACATAAGTCATTCGTCTATATCATGCCACGCGAAGCACAAGTATCGGCAGAGTTGGATGTAGAGATGCGACACCGCAGTATCTACCATGTGCCGGTATACACCTCTCAGGTGACGATGAAGGGGCAGTTTC
>JBAKGE010000083.1:0-8724 GCA_037191085.1 Porphyromonadaceae bacterium
TCAGTATTGCGATATTGGTTCTCCGGTCGACGGGCTTATCGTTGAGACTTTGGGTGGGTGTATACGAGAGGTGCTACTGAAATACACGGTGCGTAATCGGCGGGATAAGTGTTGATCGATGTGTTAAACTATAAAATAGAAAAACAGGTGTGCTGTGACACTGTTAATATTATTTTATTTTCTAGTTGTGCAATGTTTTGGATTGAAGTCTCATGGTGTAATGGCAAAAAAGTTCAATGAGATATACTTCAAAATTGAGGGATTATAAGTTTAGATATTTAGGAAAATTAAGAAGCGGATATTGTGAAATCTCCAGTTGTCAAATGGCAATGTAAGCAGATGACTTAATTGTTAATGTTTCGTAATTATTCGTTTTGATGCTGTTGTCCCTTGTAGGGGTGAAAACTTTTCCCTTACTTTGCATGGTTCGAAAAATAGCCAAAACTTGATAAAAGATAAAGCAAGCTAACGTAAATACAGAAATTATTACATCATAGATGGTGGTACACACAACTTTTGCTAATTAGTTAAATCTTTGAAACAAGGGGTTATGTGAAACTGAACTATGTATTAGACACAGAATTTATAACTTAAATAATAACAATAAACTCAAAAGTAATGGTATGAAAAGTAAAATCCTAACGCTATTCATCCTGCTGCTCTTAGGAGCGGGGGTAGCCTTTGGACAGACCATCGATGTGAAAGGCACCGTCGTGGACGAAAACAACGAACCTATCACAGGTGCAATCATTCGTCTGAAAAACAACAGTACCGTCGGTGCCCAAACCGACTTGGATGGTGCCTTCTCCCTCAAGGCGAAGTCCGGCGAAATCATCATCATTAGCTTCGTAGGATACACGACGCAGGAGATCCCTGCAAGTCCTACTATGAGAATTCGGATGAGTCCGGATGTAGAACTGCTCGATGAAGTCGTCATCGTGGGCTACGGGACGAAGAAAGTCGCTGCTACCTCAGCGTCGATAGTTAAGGTAAGCTCTAAGGAGTTGGCAGAAAAGGCTACGGCTAACATCTTTGATGCCGTTCAGGGTAAGGTAGCAGGTCTGCAGGTGATGACCTCCTCGGGTGAACCAAGCGCCATAGCATCCGTACGTCTGCACGGTAAGGGATCCGTTAGTGCAGGCTCTGAACCTCTCTACATACTCGATGGTATGCCCGTCGGTGCAGGCGTGATACATGGGATGAATCCCAATGACTTTGAGAGCATTCAGTTCCTCAAAGACGCTGCTGCGACCTCTATCTATGGTGCCCGTGCTGCCAATGGTGTCATCTACGTGACCACTAAGCGTGGTAGTGCATCAGACAAGGTCAACGTTACGGCTCGCGCTCAGTACGGAATCTCTACTCTCGCCAATACCGCTTACTATAATCGCTTTGCCAATACCGCAGAGACTTTTGAGATGCTTGAGGCGTACGGTATCATGACCGGAAGTCACTTGGCAGATATGAAGAAGACTTATGGGATGAATGACACCAAGTGGTACAAGTACTTCTACAGGCCTGCACCCACTTATCAGGCTGACGTGAGTCTGTCGGGGGGTAAGGGTAGCAGTAACTATTACATGTCTGCAGGTATATTCGACCAGAAAGGTTTGAGAGCAGGGTCGGGATACAACAAGCTGAACATGCGTCTCAACCTCAATGCTGTCCTCAGCGACTACATCAAAGTGGGCGTCAATAGTAGTATCGTTTACTCCAAAACGCAGACAAACCCCTTTGGCGCGACGAGTCTCGCAGGTGGTCTCGGTCCATTCGTAGCCCCTTACTACACGCCCTATGAGGCTGACGGCTCCAAGATCTTTGACAGGGTCATTCCTGCCGGTACCGAGCTCTTCAATCCCGAGTACGTCCTGTCCAAGAATATTTCCGGTTCCGACGATCTTGTGCTTAATGTACTTGGGAATGTAACGATCACACCCTTCAAAAACTTCCAGATTCGCTCGCAGGTGGGTGCTACCCTCAACTACAACATCTACTCCAAGCTCTCCCTACCGTCATACATCAAAAACTCTGGAAGGGGCAATAAGAAGCGTTCTTTCGACAGAGGCTACTCCTTCACCACAAATACTGTAGCAGAGTACAAATTTGACTTCAATGACAGTCATCACTTCTCTGCGCTCGTAGGTCAAGAGTACACGAACTTTGATGCTGACGGTTTCGGTGCGACAGGAAGTGGTTTGGTTGATGACAGATTGACGCTCCTCTCTGCGACGACTCGTGACAAATTGGTGAGCGAAACGAGATATGGTTCTGCTTTCCTCTCTTTCTTCGGGCAGTTCGGTTATGATTATGACAGTAAGTATTTCATCGATCTAGTCCTCCGTAACGATGCTTCCTCCGTCTTCGGAGCCAATAAGCGCAATGGTCTCTTTTGGTCAGCAGGGCTGTTATGGAAAGCAAAGAAAGAAAACTTCCTGGAGGACGTGGCGTGGCTCGATGCCCTTGATGTGCGTCTCAGCACTGGTACACAGGGTAATGCTGACATAGACTACTATGAATCACAGGCGCTGGTGGGCAACTACAGCCAGCACAATGATACAAAGGGCTGGGGATTAGTCAGCCCGGGTAATCCGGACCTCGGATGGGAGCGTCAGCGCAAGACCACCCTCGGGGTGAGTGTAGACCTCTTGGAGAGACTTCACCTTAACGTCGAACTCTACGACCGTCTGACTTCGGATATGCTGATGGATGTGCCCTATCCCTACACCACAGGTCTTGAGATGGATGGTCAGCATGCCTCTGTCAAGAGTAATGTGGGAAAGTATCAGAACAGAGGTATAGACCTCAATATCACTGGTGATATCCTCCAGGGAAAGGACTATGGTCTGTCTGCCTATGTCAATTTTAACTACAATAGGGACAAAGTTCTAGAGCTTTTTCAGGGTCGCGATTCCTGGATACTGCCCCGTACCGGTGTCGGCTACATCGTGGGACAACCGGTCATGTATGTGTTTCCTATCTTTAAGGACATCAATCCCAAGAACGGAGAACCTCGCTGGTATCTCCCCGCATCAAAGAACGGAGTGCCCATGCCTGAGGTCATGAATAGAGAGGAAAATATGTTGACGTCACAATTTTCGGACGTGCTCGAGCAAAACACCGGGATCAGTAGACTGGCTCCTATAAGTGGTGGTTTTGGCTTAGTAGGCAATTGGGGAGGATTCTCTTTGCAGGTAGATTTCTCCTACGTCTTCGGCAAGTATATGCTCTCCAACGATCGCTACTGGGCTGAAAACCCAATGAAGCATGCGTCGCTTGGTCTCGTACAAGACCGTGACGTGATGAACTATTGGAAAAAACCTAATGACATCGCCAAGTATCCGAGCTTAGAGTACCAGAGAAAATACAACGAAGCTCTATCCTTTGATTCTCGTATCCTCGAGAATGCATCTTTCGTGCGTCTCAAAAATCTGACCCTTGGATATAAGTTTGGCAAGAACTTACTCGACAGACAGCGCGTGTTCACAGGCGCAAAGCTATATGTATCTGGGCGTAATCTCCTTACTTTCACCAGATATCAAGGTCCAGACCCTGAAGACAATAGAAATGTATCTATGGGAGTCAATCCCAATACAAAACAGTTTAGCGTGGGTGTAGAACTGAATTTCTAACTACTTTTCCGAAAGGTGTAATAAACATGAAAAATATACTTTTGAGATCAATAATAGGCGTGACGACACTGGGGCTCATGGTATCGTCATGCAATCTGGACAGGACACCGAGTAATGCCATTCCTGAAGAAAAGTCTGTCGAGACAGTGCAGCATGTGAAGTTTTGGGAGGCTGGCTTCATGGCAGGCCTTCGTACGGTGCAGAAAGGAGTATTCGATAACATTCAAGATATTCAAGCCGACCAACTTAATGCTTCCGTGGGATTTGGCAACAATATGGCGAATCCATACACATGGGATGCCTTTATTGCCAATGACGGAGACCTTGCCAGCGTATGGCAGAGCTATTACAATCGCATTAAGAATATCAACTTTGCACTCCCGAAGTTTGATGCTGTACCTACGTCATCAGACGAGGACAAGGCCATAATCAAGCATGCTAAGGGGGTAGGGCACTTCCTAAGAGCATATTATTATTTTAATCTTGCTCTTCGTTTTGGAACTGTGTACAATGCCTCCACTGCGGAGCAGGATCTCTGTGTACCTCTGGTACTGGTGTACAATAAAACAGAGCTTCCTAAGCGTGCGACTAATGCCGAAGTGTACAATCAGATTCTCAATGTGGATCTGAAGGCTGCCAAGGAATTTCTGGCCGACAAGGTGGGTACTCCTATGGCTTCCGAAATTACGATCGACGCTATTCTTGCACTCGAATCACGTGTGCTACTGTACATGTCCGAATGGCAGAAAGCGCTACAGACGTCTGAGGGGCTTGTGAATAAGGGGACATACATCCTCACTCCAGCCTCCGAAGCAAAGTTTCGTCAGATGTGGCACCAGAGTCTCTCCACAGAAGAAATTTTGCAGATCCAAATCCAAAGACCGGATGAACTGCCCAATACCTCTAATTACTATTCTGCGACTACCACTTACGAGCGTGAGTACGGTCTTCGCAATACTCCAGACTATTTACCGACACAGGGGATAATCGACCTCTATGACGATAAGGATATCCGCAAAAAGGTATACTTTGAGCAACAGCTGTGTATTTACCAAGGTGTCACTTATCCTCTGACCGTTATTTCCAAACTGAAGGGAGATGTGGAGTTTGCATCTCTTATTGGTGGTTCGTACGGTGTATGGGGCGGATATGTACCCAATAGTCTCACGAATCCAAAGGTCTTTCGTATAGCAGAGCAATATCTGATAGCGGCAGAGGCTGCCTCCATGTTGGGCAAAAAGAGCGATGCCCTCCGATACCTCAATACCCTTCGCAGTAGTCGCAACCTTGGCAAGCTATCCTCAGATATTACCGACTCGAAGCTGACTGCGGAAATACGTGACGAGCGTACTCGTGAACTGGCATTTGAAGGCTTCCGACTTTGGGATATCCGCAGGTGGAATCTACCGATGAAGCGCCACAAACCACAGACATTGAGTGATGGTAGTAGCCCGTTTCTTTACAGTAGCGTTGGTCTGACGCTGGAAATCCCTGCCGGGCATGACAAGTTCGTCTGGGGTATCCCAAGCAATGATATTAAGACCAATCCCAATATCGCCAACCAGCAGAATCCTGGGTGGAGTCTGTAACTACGCGAATATTAACAGGTGCTGCTGTCCCACAATGAGCAGTCGCACCGAGAAATAGATCAAAATTCGAAAGGAATAATGAACATGAAAGTTATAATTAAGCATTTTACAGCACTCTTGGCTGTCGTAGCGCTAAGTACATCATGTGTCCCCCAAAGCACAAACAAGCCGTTGGAGACCGCCACCCTCGAATTATCGATGAATGCGATCGAGCTGTCTAGTGATGCGGTGACCAATGCTACTACTCCATTGATTACGATTCAGACCAATCAAACATCTGTCAAGGTGCAATCCCTTGCTCCGGAGTGGTTGGTTGCAGAATGCAGGGGAACGGGTATATATGTAACTGCGGAAGCAAATAAATCGGGTGTCAAACGCTCGACGAATATCCTCGTATTTGCCGGTGACAAAATAGAGGTGATCAAGGTACAACAGAATAGTACCGCGATCTTCCTTGAGGTCTCTCCAACGACTGTCAATATCCCCGCAGCTGGTGAAACCGTTCTGATAGATGTCCGATCCAACAACGACAATTGGAAATTCGTTGTCGATGATGATATCAACTGGCTCAAGGTAACTCGCATCAACAACTTTCTCCAGGTATCTGTGTCTCCCAATAATCAGGGGGCACCCCGTGATGCTCGAGTGTATGTGGAAATGGATGGTACCTCTCCGCAAGAGATAACATTCAACCAACTTTCGTATAGCAAGGGATCGAAATTCAGCCTGCCTCTTCTGATTAAGAATCCGACTAGGCATGCTATACTCCTGCACGAGAAGGAACAAGGTAGTTACCTCATTAGTTATGTCGACAGAAGCCTTGGGCAGGAACTTGATATCCCTTACTTTGTATTTCTTCCCTCTTCACAGACGTTTAATGCTACTGTTTACCATATCAAAAATTCGACAAAAGAGATTCACAGCATAGAGATGACCTCCTCTGATGCTGAGACTTTGAGATCTGACGAATTTCTGCAGGCTCTTAAGGATGAAGGTTTTGAACTCAAAATGGAAAAGAATCAACAGAATTACACAGGAGTGAATACAAAGAATGGATATAAACTGGAGGTGGAAATAAATCCCCTCAAAGAGAGCAAACTCAAGTTTACTCCGATAAAGGGATAATCCATTGAGGGAGTTTAGATATTGCTAAGGATATGAAGAATAATATATTCGAAACCATAGTTACGACGCTCTGTGTTCTCCTGCTGGTCACCTCGTGTATTCCGCAGGACGAGTTGAACCAAAACACGAGACCTGCCTATGTTGACTTGTCTCTGACTGAGATAATGTTACCCAACAAGAAGACAGATGTCCCTAATGCTCCACAGGTTATTGTTAAGAGCAATCGAGAAGATATCAAGGTTATATCTCTTGAACCGGAGTGGTTAGCTGCTGAATACAGAGAGAAAGGCATATTTATTTCTGCCAAACCAAATCTATCAGGAGTTAAGCGACAGACAAGCGTACTTGTTATTGCCGGGGAAGCACGCGAATTCATTACAGTTACACAGTCCAATGCTGTTGTTACTCTCGAAGTCTCTAACACCGATGTCGCGTTGTCTGCGACGGGGGAAAGCATCTTGGTCGATGTCAACTCTAGTGGCATTCCTTGGGAGATAGAGGTCGAAGAGGAAACCGAATGGATGACTGCAGCGCGTGTGGGAGACTTTATTCAGATTAAGGCAATGCCCAACAATACAGCCAAGACGAGAAATGCCAAGATATATGTACGCATGGGAACGAAGGTCGCAGAGATATCTGTCTCTCAGCAAGCTGGAACGAAGAGTGAGAAATTCGCTCTTCCCATGCTTGAGCGTAAGGCCACTGTGCATAGTATCATAGCATTTGAGGAAAGGCAGGGCAACTTTCTCTTGAACTATACTCCAGGAGAGGTTTTTGCAGGAATGGTGATGGATGGAACCATCAGTTTCCTTTACGAATCTCCAGTGTATACCGATATTGTGTACAAAGTCAATCCCAGTAACGGTATCATCACCGAAATAGTGATGACCTCCCATGACCCCAAGACACTACAGTCCGATGCGTACATGCAGTACCTCAAGGATAGGGGATTTGTCATCACTAAGAGTAATAGAGCTCAAAAACAGGGTCAACAAACATACTCTGGTACCAATATTGATGCCGCATACGCTATCGACATGAAGATTAACGATTCTCCCGATGTTGCGTCCACAATTACCCTTAAGTCTCGCGGACGACAGTTGGAGGCATATCCTACGTTTAAGGAATTCCCATTTGATAAGTATGAGTACTTGAATGGATGGACTTACGCCCGGATTAAGGCAAACGAAATATCCGAAGGCTCCGAGCTTTTGTACGAGACTCCCGACAAGAATTATCCGAACGTTATCTATGAGGCACAGTTTAATGTGCCAGAGGCTTCTCGACCTCTTGCAGCCCGTATTTTTGGGATGAATGTGAAAGAGATAGATCCTAGTACAGGTAAGCCGTTCGACAAGTTGGATCAGTTGGTGGCTGTATTCGGTAACTTACATCTCGGTGCTTTTTTCACTGATGATAAGTATTTCCTTACCGAGGAATTTCAGGATCTTATGGTCCGCTCCGGATTCAAATACATCAAGGAAACCGACGGGTTGTCGCAATGGTACAATGACGACAAAAAACTGTTGATCATCCCTCGAGGTACTCGATTCGGATCGGTTCTTGATCTTACACCCGTACTAGCGATCAGTTATTTCCATCGTGATCTTTCGGGAATGACTAATGCGCAGATAAGTGCCACTTTGATGCAGGCACGCATTGAGGTGAACCGTCAAGACAAGTTGCTCGGTGCCGTTCGATAACTATATATGCTGAGAATAATAGCTATGAATAGAAGTATAAAAAACAATTTGATATTTGGCATTCTTGTCTCCGCCTTGTGTACGCTCGCCGGCTGCAAGAAAGAATATCTCTACACAGATGCCCCGGAAACGGTTGCATCACACGCAGAGGAGAGAGCCTCTCATGCCGCACCGAGTTACGCTCATGCGGGTGAAATCATCTTCAAGGTGACCCCTGAGACGATGCGTGAAGTAAAGCTTGTGGACGCAGGAGTCATCCAGATGAATGCCGTCCCTTCACAGATGGCAGACGCTTTCCGGCAGATGAGTGTCTCTGATGTCAAGCGCCTTATTCCTCCGATGGGGAAGTATGACTGGGCACTTCAAGAAGCCGGCTTGGATCGGTGGTTCATTGCCAAGTTTGATGACAATGTAGACCTCTCTATGGCATTTGCTCTAATGAGCAATGTCGAAGGAGTCACAAGTGTGGAGTATTCGTATGATATCAAGCTTCACGAAGCTGGAACTCCGCCCCCATCACCTATGTTTGACTTTAATCGTTCCTATGAGATCCCTTTTAATGATCCTCGCCTACCTGAGCAGTGGCATTACAATAATCGTGGACCTCTTTTCAAGCAATGGGCGAAGGAGGGAGCTGACATCAACCTTTTCAGGCCAAAAAAATCCTCTACAGTCTCC
>JBAKGE010000084.1:0-8662 GCA_037191085.1 Porphyromonadaceae bacterium
GAAGGAGTGGCAATCCAGACCCTGTGGTGAAAGACTTTTCCTGCGGAGTTCCATGCCTCAACCCAAGACGCTGTTCGCTTTATCTTCACGGGCAAGGCGCACCCTGCCGACGGTGGTGGTCAGGGGCTCATCAAGCACATAGTGGAGATATCCAGGAGACCGGAATTTCGAGGCAAGATTCTTTTCCTCGAAAATTATGATATTCGAGTGGCTCAATACCTGATAGCCGGGGTAGATGTATGGCTTAATACTCCGACTCGTCCACTGGAGGCATCGGGTACGTCAGGTATGAAGGCCTTGATGAATGGAGTGCTCAACTTCTCCGTATTGGACGGCTGGTGGTATGAGGGCTATACCCAAGGTGGCGGATGGGCGCTGACAGAGAAACGCACGTACAGCGACCAAAGCCTTCAAGATAAACTGGATGCTGCCACAATATACAAGATATTTGAGAACGAGATTATTCCCCAGTACTATGACCGTAATCCCGAGACAGGCATCTCTGCGGAGTGGATCAAGCATATAAAAATCTCAATGTCCAAGATTCTACCTCACTTTACCATGCGTCGTATGATGAAGGACTATTACACGAAGTTTTACAGACCACTGGCTGAACGCTCAGCTTACCTCCAGAGGGACAACAATGCAATAGTAGACCAAATCGTGAACTGGAAGGCACGTGTGGCTCAGCACTGGAGTGAAATAGAAGTTCTTGAGTCTAAGGTCGTCAATAGCAGCGATCAGCAACTAACATCATTCGAACTGGGACAGCCGTTACAACTTCGGCTCGTAGTCGACACACACGGTCTGGATAGTACACTCAGGGTTGACTTGGTTATCTGTGAGGAAAATCCCAAGACAAAGCAACTCAAGTTTATCGAAAAGAAGCCATACCACCTCATATCAGAGGAGGGAGCGAGAAAGGTATTTGAGTTCGATTCAGTCCTTGATCATCCAGGCTCGATGAAGTTTGCGATCCGTATTTCTCCAGCCAATCCCCTACTTCCACATGATATGGACTTCGCATACATGAAGTGGGTACCACTGTACTGAGAGGTGTTAGGCCATTGGTAAATTTTGACTAAGCTTAAGGAGTGAAAGGGACCACATTAGTAGCAAGTGTATATGAACATATTGCCTGCTGATGTGGTTCTTTGGTATGGGAGGTAATATTAGGTTATGATAGAGAAGTGTCCCCTATCCTCAGACTCTCGACAGAGGGGGCCGAATGTGACACAGAACTTACAGCCCGATAGAAAGTAAATTAGGTTATAAATACACATTTATTATACACAATCAATCCACAAACATACAATATCATGAGACTTGATCTGAGTTCCTACATCGCACTGGAACACGTAGAAGAACGGCTTTACCGTCCCGCAAATGCATATGAGCAGAGCGTGCTCACAGCTCGGGAGCGTATCGAGACCAACATTTACCCGACAGACAGAGAAGCCAGTGCCGTGCTCGCTAAGAGTATCGCCATGGACATACGCTCACGCCAGGCAGAAGGAAGGGATATTGCTATCGGGATCTCTGGCGGAATGAGCCCACTCCCTCTGCTCAAAGAGTTGGTACATCTACACAAGGAGGAGGGATTGAGCTTCAAGAATGTACACATATTCCCGCTGTACGAATTTTATCCCCTCGTTGACCCCAAGAAAGAAGGAGTTCTTGCCAAGATACGCGAAGAGCTATTGGAGCATATAGACATACCTGCTGCTAATATCCATGCCTTTGACACAAGTGTAGAAAAAGAAAACATCTCACAGTCATGGACGGCGTACAAGCAGGCTCTCAACTCATTCGGCGGATACGATCTCGTGATATTCGGGATAGGTCAGCGTGCTTCGATCGCAATGAATGCCCCGGGAGCTGTGACTACAGCAGACATACGACTTACGGTAATGGATTCGACCTCAATACGAGAAGCCCGTACTGCGTTCACCAACAAAGAAAATGTACCAAGAACAGCCATCACTATCGGCATCAGTGAGATTGAGAGAGCAAAGAAAGTAATCATGCTGGCATGGGGAGAGACAAAGTCCCACATCCTCCGTCAGGTAGTAGAGGAACAGGACTCTGACTTTGTGCCGGCATCACTGATGCAACTCCATGGCAACGCCCACATATACTGCGACTTACTAGCTGCTGATGAACTGACTCGTATCAAACTTCCTTGGTGTGTCACTTCACTCAAATGGACCGACAAGTTGATCCGCCGTGCTATCGTATGGCTGTGCGAACAAGTCGATAAACCGATCCTAAAACTAACCAATCAAGACTATTCCGATCACCAGCTCAGCGAACTCCTGACCATATACGGATCCGCATATGATGTGAACATCAAGGTTTTCAACGACATCCAAAGCACTATCACCGGTTGGCCAGGTGGAAAGCCTAATGCCGATGACTCAAAGCGGCCCGAACGTTCGACTCCATACCCTAAGCGTGTTCTCATCTTCAGTCCACATCCTGACGATGACGTTATTTCGATGGGAGGCACATTCCGCAGGCTCGTTCAGCAGGGGCATGATGTACACGTGGCATACGAAACCTCGGGCAATATCGCAGTCGGTGACGAGGAGGTGATTCGCTATCTCTCCTACCTTCGCAACGTATGTGAGGAACTCGATATGGAGGACAGCGCGCTCATGGTGCATGCTCTTAAGCTCCGACATTTCCTGATGAACGAGAAGAAAGAGGGCTCTATAGAAACCGAAGAAGTACGCTTCATGAAAGGTACTATCCGCCGAGAGGAGGCACGTACGGCGGCACGCTTCGTAGGATTGGAGGATGACCATGTACACTTTCTCGATCTTCCATTCTACGAGACAGGAGCCATCAAGAAGAATCCCATCTCAAGTGCAGACATCGAGATTGTGATCAAACTCCTCCGCGAAATACAGCCACACGAGATCTTCGTCGCCGGTGATCTCGCTGACCCACACGGCACACACCGTGTAGCACTGGACGCTGTCCTCGGCGCTGTAGATATGGTTAAGGGTGATGACTGGTTCGAAGATTGCTGGATCTGGATGTATCGTGGTGCATGGGCAGAATGGGAAATCGACCACATTGAGATGGCTGTACCAATGAGTCCTGAGGAACTTCGCTTCAAGCGCAATTCAATCCTGAAACACCAGTCTCAGATGGAGAGTGCCCCATTCCTCGGTGACGATGAACGACTCTTCTGGCAACGAGCGGAGGATCGCAACCGTGCTACAGCCGAACTGTACCGAAAACTTGGACTCGCATGCTACGAGGCCATAGAGGCCTTTGTGCGCTATATCCCTATCGACTAAGTTAGAAAATAATTTCTATCTTTGTCCGAGTAGAGAGCAACCAGTGGGTTGACCTGCTGGTTGCTCTTTTTTACTGCTATTCCACTCTGATCAATCATCACATAGTAACACATGTCTCATACCACTCACCCAAATCAGCCCTCGTCTCTACAGATTCCTTTCGAAGAACTCAAGTTATCCAACGGACTCACTGTATGGCTTAGTCAAGATCACAGTCAACCCAAAGTTTATGGAAGCGTGATCGTGCATATCGGAGCTAAGGACTCCCCTGATACCGGCATCGCACATTACTTTGAGCATATTATGTTCAAGGGGACTGACAAGATAGGAACTGTCGACTATACCCGTGAGCGACCCATACTAGACAAAATTTCGGAAAAATATGCCGAACTAAAGCGTACAAGCGATCCCTCGGTGAGGGAAAAAATACAAGTCGAAATCAACCGGCTCAGTATCGAAGCTGCGGAGTATGCTGTACCTAATGACTTCAATAACCTCATCAGTAAGTATGGAGGAACCGAACTCAACGCAGGCACATCGTACGACTATACGATATACTACAATGCTTTCACGCCCGAGTACCTAGAGCACTGGTGTATGCTCAATAGCGAACGTCTCCTCTCCCCTGTATTCAGACTCTTCCAGAGCGAACTGGAGACTGTGTACGAGGAGAAGAACATGTACTCCGATCAACCTGCAACGGGAGTACAGCAGGCTCTCTTCAAGCGACTCACTGCCCCTCATCCCTACCAATATCCTATCATCGGCAGTACCGAAGCCCTCAAGTCTCCCGACTTGCATGAAATGAAAGACTTCTTCGACAAGTACTACACGGCGGGCAATATGGGACTCATCCTCACGGGAGACTTTGAGCGAGAGGGTCTGGAGGAATTGCTGGAGCGCACCTTTGGTCGCCTGAAAGCAGGTCAGGCACAACGCCCTGCAGTCCAGCTTCCCCCTCCGATACGTGGCGTAGAAAGCATGGATGTGCTTCTCCCCATACCATTCGTACGCGGTTCTGGCTTCGTCTGGCGATCTGTTTGTCTCAGCGATTCCAGGCTCATACACATGCAGGTGATACAAGGTCTGCTCTCCAATGACGGAAAGACCGGTCTCCTGGATTCTCTTATCCTCCAGCGCAAGCTCCAGACAGTTCAGGCACTTCCCTTTGCCCTCAACGATATCGGTTTCTTCGTCATCCTTATACTCCCTCAGATGCCTTTTCAGACAAATAAAATGGCACAGAGGTTGGTGCTAAAGGCAATAGAGCGCATACGAAAAGGTGACATACCTTCGGATCTTTTTGAGCAAGTCAAGCTATCGCTGCACAGACAATTGCTCCAGCAGTTGGAGTCGCCTCAGAAGCGTCAAGAGCTACTCCAGAACGTAATGACTCAAGGAAACACAATCGGTTACCTGGAAAAAGACCTAGAGACACTCCAATCGATGACGATAGCTGATATCAGAGAGATAGCACAGGAGTTTCTCGGCGGAGATCGCTTGGTGGTGACGAAGAAAACGGGGCGTTATCCCACGGACAAGATCCAAAAGCCGCCCTTTGCCCCCATTCGTGCACCTCATACACATGCCAAGTCTCCTTTTGCTGAGGAATTGGAGCGTGTGAATGTCCGACGCTCCGAGATCAAGACACAGGATCCTTCCGCTGCGGATCTGTACTCTACTCTTGATGGCAATCGACTGGTAAAGTACTTCCACACGGACAATACGTACAATTCTCTCTTTTCACTTGAGCTTATTTTCTTCCGTGGTTCATACGACTATCCTCGGACAGAAGTGCTGGAGGGGTATATGGACCTTATCGGCACGCAGTCTATGAATGCACAGGCTTTCAATACGGCACTACAGGTCATAGGGGCGACAATCACCTACACAGCCACTCGCAACTACTATATGGTAAGCCTACAAGGGTACGACAAGCACTTCGAGGAAGCTGTGTCACTACTCGCACAGGTACTGACTGAGCCCGATAGAGATAAGGGAGTACTCCGCCAGCTCGTACAGCTCAAAAAGACCAACGACAGTACCCTTAAGAGCTCCTCACACGATATCGCAGCACGATTCTCTGACTACATCCGCTATGGTGAGCGTGCCGAGTATAGACGTGCGCTCACTCGCTCACAGATGAAAAAACTCACCCCTCGTGATATGGTCGAGGAGCTACAGGCTGTCCTCTCCTCTGAGGTGGATATTCACTACTGTGGGACTCTATCATCGGAACGGGTACAGAGCGTACTGGAGCAGCGACTTCCTCTCGAGCATGTGTCCGAGCCATTCGGGGGATATACATTCCTAAGATCCGAGCCAATCCACACCTCACGTATCTATACTGCGCATCAGCCACACTCCACACAGTCTGTCATACGTGCCTACATACGGTTGGGCGAACTATCGGCAGAGGAGGAAAGCGTAGCTGCACTATTCGGTACATATTTCGGTAGCGGTATGGGGTCTGTACTTTTTCAAGAGGTGAGGGAGTATCGCTCTCTAGCCTACAGCGTATCGGCGCAAATGGTCATACCTCACCGCAATAGCTCTGAACGCATGGCGGATATGACATTTTCGATGAGTACACAGGCAGACAAAACAGAGGAGGCACTCCACTTATTGGAAGAGTTGATACAGCACCCTCCATTCGACATTCAGCGCCTTACTGCAGCTGCGGAGAGTACAAAGAGCGTCGCTTACTCTCAGTACCCCAACATGCGAATGAGGTCCCGGCGACTCTCCTCCATGATTCGGCAAGGACTATCGGAGGACTATGCTTTGGAGCTCCTCCGTGCTGCGGAGGGGGTGACGCTGGAAAGGTTACGGGAGTTTCACGCCAAATACATAGCAGGTAAGCCCATCGCCTATATGATTGTAGGGGATAGTGGACGTATGGGGCTCACTACCCCGACCACGGATGTGTCAATAGACGAGATTCTGCACCTCTGATATTGTCGCTAGATAATCTCCCGACACCTGTGCCCAAACTTCTCTGGGACATCGATAAATCGACGTCCCAGAGGTTGTCTGGCAAAGCTCTGGGTCATCGGTTTCCCGATGACCCAGAGAAAAATTGTCGGCTATAGGATAGCACGAAATATAGAGTAAGGAGTATGCCGGATAGTCAGAGTGTCTATACTATTCACAAATGACCGTCACACAACGTTTTATCCCCCCCTAACAGTCAATACTATATCGAAGCATGTCCCCGATACCGGGGGGCACAAAGCCAGAAAAATTTCAGACGAAGGCGTAAAAGAAGTAAGCCACCACCGATACAACAAGGAGACTATCCACACGGTCAAGCACTCCGCCATGCCCAGGAAAAATCCACCCTGAGTCTTTGGTTCCGTACTGACGCTTGGTGAAACTCTCATAGAGATCTCCCATGGTAGCGGATATCCCCACAACGGCACCGAATATCAACCACTCTATCAAAGACATCAGACCATATCCCAGGTAATAGAAAGCAAGTGCACCGAAGACGGCAACGATGACACCGCCGAGAGTCCCTTCGATAGTTTTCTTGGGAGACACCCGTTCGAGGAGCTTGTGTTTACCCAATAGGCTACCAATGAAATAAGCACCTGTGTCATTGAACCACACGAGGACAAAAATTGGGAGGAGATAGTAGTAGCCATCTGTAGATCTCAAGTATAGGGTCATGAGTAGCGCAAAAGGAAGAGCGACATAGATGTGCCCCCAGAATGCCTTGGCTACCTCCTCTATGGGTTGCTCTCGGGTGCGAAACATCTCACCGACAGCATAAAAAAGGATATAAAATACGTAAGGTAGGATGAGAAGAGACGAAGACACCGGATCGTCCCCTCCCCGTAATGAAAGCAACATTGTGGCTGCAAAGAAGAAGTATCCACCGAATAGAGCATGGACGATAGCAAGCACAAAGCCATATTTATTCGTCCCTGTGATAGTCTGGTACTCATACAGTCCCACGGTGACGAGAAGCATGAATATAATCCACATCGGAACCGCAGACTGACAGAACAGCCCTGCGATAATAACTCCTACAAAGATCACTGCTGTAACCAAACGAACGCCTAATGTATCCAATTTTTTTGCCATTGTATATTGTGTAATTTTTATATTACTTCACGAAGCTGAAATCTACGATAAGAGGATTGTGGTCACTCACTTTCCTATCTCGTGGTATATCACATCCTATAGCCTTGAGTTTACCCTCGTAAAACATATGATCAATACGGAAGGGCATCAGTCGTTCATTGAAGGAAATACCAAGACCGAGTCCACACTCTGCATAAGCATCGCGCCTGCCATCCCGGAGCTTCATGTAGGTATAGGACATGGGGATGTCGTTAAAGTCCCCGAGGACTACAGTATACGTGGGATTATACTCCTCCTTGTATCTACGCAACTGCTCACACACACGCTCTGCGGCATAAGCACGCTTATTGAGCATCGGACCGAGACGATGCTTGACCTCCAAAGTCTGACCGGGTAGATTTTCGAGGGAGAAATCTTTTAGATATTCCCTAAACTTATCTTTTTCGCTTGCAGCAAGACTATAGCTCTCCATGTGGTTATTGACGATTAATATGGTTTCGTCATCAGGCATCTGAAGAAGATACATCCAAGTACCGTTAGTTTGAGAGGGATATTTTACCTCCTCGGCATATATGATAGGGTAATTGGAGAGGAGCGTAAGCCTTAAAGCCGGATGATTCTTGATGTATGTATATTTCTTGCCGAAAAGTGCTTTCAGATACTGCATATCCTTCTCTCGATTGAAGTATATACTCCCCTCTTGCAAACAAACGATGTCCGCATCGTAGGAGAGGATGACATCATCGGGAGTGATCTCACCATCCTCACCTCTAATCCCAAAAGCGGCGACATTGAAAGTCATAATCCTCAGATCGTGCTTGGGTTTAAGACCTTTCCCAAAATGGATAGGGAAGTAGGTGAAGATAAATCCGGAGGACAGAAGACCTACGATGGTATATAGTCCGAAGTAGCACCAGCATCTTCTGACGAGGTAACCTAACCACATCAGGGTGAACAGCAGGAGTATGACAGGGAATCCAAGGCTGAGAAATGCTGGAATCTGCGATATGCGGGGCGAGAGATGCGGATTGAGCATAGCAACACCCCAAATGGTGAGGAATACCACATTGACGATGACCTCTACCACACGCTTGGTAACGTGCAAAGCACTCATTCCCCTTTTTATTTGGCTACCTTTCCCGTTCATTGACTGGTAGATTATCTCCCCTACTCTTGATAATTGTTCTCTCGTCATCCGTGAGGGAGCCATAGCCAGAGTTGTTCACCTTGGACACCAATCCCTCGAAGAACACATTCCTCTGCTC
>JBAKGE010000085.1:0-8621 GCA_037191085.1 Porphyromonadaceae bacterium
GGAATCTCGGGGTTGTTCTCTTCCTGGGACCTATCAGCCGAGCTATATACTGGCTTATCCGTATCAGTACCGCAGCTCCGCCGAGGGCATAAAACCACGTACGATCATCAGGAAAGACGAAGAATAGCACGATAGCTGCGACAGCTAGGAGGAAGAATATAGCGGTGATGAGTTCGGAATAACGATTCATATAGATCTGAGATGCTGATAGATGTAAGACTGACTGATTAGAACCCAAAGTCCTGCTTCATCGCCTGAAGGACTTCATCTGGGTCAAAGAGCATACCGCCCATGCGACCGTAGTGGAATACAGGTACCCTGCCATTGACAGCCAAGCGTACATCTTCTACCATCTGACCTGCGTTAAGTTCTACAGAAATGAAACCTTTGGCATGCTGAGCAAGCTCGGCGATACGCTTAGATGGGAATGGCCAGAGCGTGATCGGACGGATAAGCCCAACTTTAACTCCCTGCTCACGAGCAAGACTAATGACCTTCTGACAGATGCGACTACCTGAACCAAAAGCCACGATGATATAGTCAGCATCTTCGACATCAAACTCCTCGTACCTTACTTCATTCTCCTCTATCTCCTTGTATTTAGCCTGGAAGCGATGGTTGTTGACCTCCATGACTTCGGAGTTGAGTTCAAGGGAGGTAATGATAGCACGTTCGCCGGCCTTGTGTCCGACAGTAGCCCATGGAAAACGAGCCTTTATCTCCTCATCTGTCCAGCGAGGTTTGATATCTGGAAGAACGACACTCTCCATCATCTGACCGATTACACCGTCGGAGAGAATGAGAGCAGGGGTACGATACTTGAATGCAAGCTCAAAAGCCTCACCCACAAAGTCAGCCATCTCCTGTACAGAGTTGGGAGCTAAGGTAATCAGACGATAGTCACCATGGCCACCACCCTTGACTGCCTGAAAGTAATCCGCCTGGCTGGGTTGGATAGTACCGAGCCCCGGACCACCGCGCATTACGTTGACGAGGACACATGGAAGTTCTGCTCCTGCCAAGTAGCTAACCCCCTCCATCATCAGAGAAAAACCAGGACTAGAGGTGGTGGTCATCACCTTCTTGCCACAACCAGCTCCACCGTATACCATATTGATAGAAGCAACTTCACTCTCTGCCTGTAGCACGACCATACCTGTGGTATCCCATGGCATCTCTTCCTGCAGGGTTTCGAGGATCTCACTCTGAGGAGTAATAGGGTAACCGAAGTATCCATCCACACCGATGCGTATTGCAGCGTGGGCCAGAGCTTCATTTCCCTTCATTAGTTTTACTTCTTTTTCCATTTCTTATCCGTAGGTTATTTATTGATATTCAGAACTAACTATGACCCTAAACACGGATCATCAAACTCTCATACGATCAGATTTGTTCGTTCAGCGCTTACGTGGAGCACGATATACGGTGATACATCCGTCTGGGCACACCACACCGCAGTTGGCACAGGCGATGCAGGTTTCGGGACTACTCATATAACAATAATTGTAACCCTTGTCATTCACATCGGTAGGGTGAAGAGAGATACTCTGTGTCGGACAAGAAACAACGCAGAGGTTAC
The DNA here is from genome assembly GCA_037191085.1 of Porphyromonadaceae bacterium. Lineage (GTDB taxonomy): Bacteria > Bacteroidota > Bacteroidia > Bacteroidales > Porphyromonadaceae > Porphyromonas_A. Next base: position 1,580 of record JBAKGE010000085.1, read on the forward strand.
ACCCCTTGCAACGCTGCTGATTGACCACAATAGTTCCTTTGATTTCAGTTGTCATAACTTCTTTTTCCTTATTAATATCGTTTTATAAGTTTTAGTATACTTTTCTCGAGTGTCCCCGTATGTAGAAACCACTTCCCTTCTTGCTCCAAAGGTATACAAAAGTAAACACATCGACTTAAGTCCCAAGTAACTATTTTGTCTAAAGTGCTCATTTTGAAACTCCACTTTCCAAAAATCCCCACATAATTACTCATTTATTAAAAAGATTCACCCTATTCCCCTTTGATTGCGACAATCGGAAGGAAAAATGCGAGACAACAGGACATACGAAAATCCTCATGACCAGCAAATGTGGCCATGAGGATCTGTAGATTATGTATCTGTAAACCTAAGTCAGGACTTACTCCTTAGCACGGCCCACGTAACTACCTTCGCGAGTATCTACGATGACCTTTTCATTATTGTTGATGAAAAGAGGGACCAGGATCTCAGCACCTGTCTCGAGAGTTGCATTCTTGGAGGCATTGGTAGCCGTATTACCCTTAACCCCCGGTTCGGTGTAAGTTACTTCAAGCGTAACGTGCGCCGGAAGTTCGCAAGTAAGCACCTGCTCATTACCCGCGTGTACCATCGCCTCTACCATATCTCCCTCCTTGAGGAACTGCACTCCAGTGATGCTCTTCTCGGGGATCGTGATCTGGTCAAATGTCTCTGGGTGCATGAATACGAGCCCCATTTCCTCCTTGTACAGGAACTGGTACGGGCGGCGCTCAATGCGTACTTCGTCCACCTTGACGCCGGAGTTCCAAGTCTTGTCGAGGACACGACCGGTCTCGACATTCTTCAGTTTCGTGCGCACGAATGCAGGACCCTTACCAGGCTTTACGTGCAAAAATTCAACAATCTCGTAGTACGACCCTTCGATATCGAGGCACATTCCATTCTTAAAATCTGCAGTACTTGCCATTTTAATTCTTTGTTTTTATTCTGGTTGGATTTACTATATATTGTCTGTAATTTCTGTCAGAGCTTGTCACCAAACTCCATGAGGAAAGCCTTGATGAAGCCGTTTATATCGCCATTCATGACACCGTCTACATCGGAGGTTTGGTAGTTGGTTCGGTGATCCTTAACACGTCGATCATCGAATACGTAGCTGCGTATCTGAGAGCCCCATTCTATCTTCATCTTGGAGTTCTCGATAGCGTCTTGAGCCTTACGTCGACGTGCCAGCTCCTTGTCGTAAAGCTGACTGCGAAGGAGACGCTTAGCGTTCTCACGATTGTCAAGCTGACTGCGAGACTCTGTGTTTTCGATGAGGATTTCCTCTGTTTCTCCCGTATCGGGATCGGTATACATGTATCTGAGTCGGACACCTGTCTCTACCTTATTGACATTCTGTCCACCAGCTCCGCCTGATCGGAACGTATCCCACGTGATATTGGCAGGGTTAATCTCTACCTCTATCGTATCATCCACAAGTGGAACGACGAATACAGATGCAAAGGAGGTCATCCGCTTGCCCTGTGCATTGTAAGGAGACACACGTACGAGACGGTGTACGCCATTTTCGCTCTTGAGGAAACCGTACACAAGGTCTCCCTCGACCTGCAGTGTCACGGTTTTGACGCCGGCATCGTCGCCATCCTGCCAGTTGGTCACAGTAACCTTGTAGCCCTGCTTTTCGCACCAGCGTTGATACATACGCACAAGCATGGACGCCCAATCCTGAGCCTCAGTTCCTCCGGCTCCGGCATTAACCTTAAGCACGGCACCGAGCTTATCCTCTTCAGCGCGGAGCATATTACGCAGTTCAATATCTTCAAATTTGGATATCGTACGCGCATAAAGTTGGTCAAGCTCCTCCTCGGTCACCAGCTCTTCCTTCACGAATTCAAAGGCCAGCTTTGTTTCCTCCGTTAAGTTGGCGATTTCCTCATAGCCTTCGATCCAGCTCTTGAGATCGCGTACGACCTTCACCTGCGCCTCGGCAGCCTTCGGATCATCCCAGAAGTGGGGATCCTGCACACGCAGTTCTTCTTCTTCTAATTGGATCTTCTTGACATCGACGTCAAAGATACCTCCTCAGCGCATTCAAGCGCTCCAACAGTGCATTAAGTTGGTCTGCTGTAATCATATTCAGTCCTATGATCGGGTTAGTAAAATATTAGCGACGGCTTTTAACGTTGTGACAAAAAGCCCCGGCGCAAAAGTAACAAAAAAAACGATGCACTACCACCCTGGCAGAGGAACCAAAGGGGATAGTACATCGCTCTTCTCAAACCTTCCTCCAAGGATTTTTCACCCACGAACTATCTTATTGAGAAATAGAGTGTTACCGTTTATTGATGGATAGATAGGTAACGATTTGGAAATGAGCGGAGTGCTTTGAGGCACACTGTTTTGGATAGCCAAAGAACGCTCACTATTATCACTTGCAAAGGTACACATTTGCGAGGGAAAGTAGCGTTCTTTCGTGATTTTCTTTTTTGAAGTGCGACCGGTCGTATCATCTCCTTTTTATTCTTCGGCAGTGAGTTTTGCGTCTTGTGAGACTGATGAAAGGCAAATATTCTGTTTTCTACATCCTTCGTCCCCGTTTCTTTTTCTTGTTGGTTTCGTGGCACAGTCTCCGCTGAAAGGCGGTCTCGGCATAATCTTCTCCGTGGACTTGGAAATCCAACACACTGCCAATACCCGATGCAATCCCTTCGGCAACCTCTACTACACTCTCAACAAGACTTGGTTCAGGGCTTTGTGGTGGCTGTAGCTTTTCTTCCTGTAAAGGCTCTTTCGGTTGATAAATCGGAACAGAAGAGTGATAGGGAGCGATACAGGAAAGTCCGAATTGCTTCAACAGAGAGTTATATCCAAACTCTCGTCCTATCTCCGAAGCCTTGAATGTCTGCCCCTCAAAATGAGACTTCAGTCCATAGACGCAGCCTTTCTTGTTCATCATCTGTTCAACGGTTACTCCTTGTCGTCTCAAATCGTATCGAAAGGAAGCATAGCCGTTCACTCCGCCATTCGTATATTTTCCTAACAATCCGTAAGCCATTGTACGCAGTTTCTCCTTGCTCGCCTCCCGTATCTGATTGGCTCTCGGCTTTTGATACTGTTTCTTTGACCGTATCTTATTGGCAATCGTCAGACCATGCTTGCGACTTAATTCCTCTGCCACTCGTGCTGCCTTGTTGCTCACAAAGGTCGTATCATAAACCACCCCGTTCATACTCATCCGATTGGCAATGATATGAATGTGCAGATTGTCGGTGTCCTTATGCGTAACGGCTACCACCTGATACTCCTGCAATTTCATTGCTTGGATAAACTCACAGGCTATTTCTCGGAGCTTCTTCCAATTCATTCCTGCTTCATCCTTCGGAGCGATACCGATTTCCATCCGCAGGAATTTGTTGCGACAACGGCTGTTGAACCGATTGACAAGGTTCATCTCTTCGTATATTCTCTCTGCCGTATCTCCACAAAGGTTCTGAACTAAGAGCTTATTCTTGAGCTTCGTTTCTCGGAAGATATACTCCAATGCCGTCTTACCGTGTGCTATGGCTTTGCACTTCGCTATCATTGCGCTTGATATTTAGAACATCGTATACCTCGTCCGTAATCCGATACCGAGGACTGTAAAATCGCTCGAAAGCGTGTAGTGAAATGCAAGAAAGGTTCTTGGCAATGGGAACCCAAGAGGGGTCTTTCGTCTTAATCAAATTGGAAATGTGACTGAAGAAGTAGCTGACCCGTTGCAACACCCGAATGGCTTCCCGTTCGTGTTCTCCCAATTGGGGAACGGCAACAATCTCTCCGGTAAGCAATGCCTCCCGACAGAACTCGGAGAGCTTCTTGCCCGTCCGTTCCGCTCGCTTTTGTATCCTTGCTTTCTCCTCTTCGGAGCAACGTACCCGAAGGAGGCAGGTCTTATTCGACTTCTTATTCCTTTTCTCTTTATCTGTTTTTGGTTTCATATTAGTTTGTTCATTAAGGCATTCCGACCGATGAGAACGAAGTGATTACGGCTCTCCCCCTGAGCGTAGCGGTAAAGGGGGCAAGCGCAGTTTGTGGCTACAAACTGACGTCTTGCAATGCTACCGATGGAATACCTGCGCATATACTATGATTCGCTTTCATCCCTTGTTCTTCTTGCCTTCTCTGAGAATGCCGATTATTCATTTCATCACTGATGGCTCGGAATGCCGGGATTAGAGTTTGCGCCAGCGTTCTATATCCTCGCTGTATTCCTCTAAATGTCGGAGGGCTATGCTCTCCAAGAAACTTGAAACATTCGCTCCGTAATCGCCCAAGCGACGAACAACGAACTCCAAGCGTTCCCATGTGGAGCGACTGAGATAGGTTGCCTTTCGGTCGATGATTTTGTGGGGTATGAGAAAGGCTTCCCGATAGCTCTCCAAGCTCTCTTGTCGTTGCTTGTGGCTGATACGTCTCGGAATGCTTGATACCGCTTGTCGCTTCTCCTGTTCGGAGTGCTCTGCTTTCACGGCATCCTTTGCTTCATTCAAAGACTCGGAAGGCAACTTTTGCTCGGATGCGGAGGACTGCTGAGAACTTTCAGATTGCTTCATTGGCTCTGCTTGTCCTGTTTCTTGTTTGGTGGAAACGGCTTTACTGATAAGTTCAGAAAGTATCTGTGAGCCATCAGACTCTTTGGGATGGTTCAAGTAATGCGATAAATCGAATTCTTTTTTCATAGCTTATCTTATTTTGTGTTTGACAATAACAGGTTTCCGCAGGTGTTCTTTTTGTTCTTGCTTACATTGGGCAATATGGTAGTCGTTGAGGTCTTTGTATCGGGCATAGTATTGGCTCATATCCTCTACCTTGATGCCTGCTGATTGCAAGGCAAGGCAAGCTTTTCGTCCTGCTTCATCGTTGTCAAGGAAAGCCCGAACGGAGTCAATGCCGTTCTCGTGGAGATAGGCAATGGCTCGTGAAAGATTACTGACCGAGTTCAGTACAAGGCAGGGAGTAGTTTCTTCCCCTTTCATCGTAAGAAGGGAAAGAAAATCCATAAAGCCCTCGAAGATGCAGAGAGGAGCGTTGTTCGCTTCTCCTGCAATCACGGATATATCCTTTGGTGCGATTGTTCCCTTGAAAGCCTTGTCGTCTCGAAGCTCATACCCTCCTGCACAATTGGCAAAGCCGATGGCAGAGTATTCTCTTCCTCCCACTTCGTAGCGAATATGACGGAGATAAGGATTTGCCACGGCAAGGTCTATCTTGCGTACTTCTCGGAGATAGTTTTGCAGATGCAGAGGCAATTCTTCACTAATGGAGAGAATACGCCTTGCATCATTTTGTCGCTGTTCATTTCTCTTCCGCTCCGTGTGTGCTTCACGATGAAAGGAAGTGGGTGCAAGGATTTGTACTTTTCCTTCGGCAAGATGCGCCATTGCTTCGTAGGCACTGCATCCACGCATCCGCATCACAAGGTCGATGATGCTTCCACCTTGGCTTGTGCCGTAGTCGTGCCACAGATTTTGCCGAAAGTCCACTTTCAGGCTGGCGTTGGGGTCTTCTCGGTAGGGTGCGTGATAGAGGGCGTAGCCGTTGTAACGCTTGGCAGGCTCGATGCCGCAGGCGTGCAGATAGTCACCTATCGGTATCGCCTTGATGTGTTGTAGGTCGTAAAATCTTGATTTCATAAGTTGATTCGATGATTATTATGTGGATAAAAAGGTGATTCAAACGGTGAAAGGGAAAAGATTGTCGGCTTACGGAGGACGCACTTTGTCGCACTTCCCGGCAGACAAAAAGCCTTTCCCAGCTTTTTTCCTTTCACTGTATATCTTCTTTCACAGTGAAAGAAGAAAGTATCTATGGCATTTCTTGTTCGTTTGTTTCTTTTCATTGTTCGTACTTCTTCTGTTTGCTTGGTTTTGAACTTTCATCCGAAAACAGATGATGAAACCAAGTTACAGAGGCGAACACAGAGTCCCAAGGCTGGTGTGTCTGTTGCTTCGAGGTACAGAGAAATGCTTCGAAAATGGATAGGATAAACAGGGAAAATCGGGACAAAAACGCTCAAAAGGAGAGAACAGAGAGGAGAAAGGCTCTGTAAACGACTTCATCGGATTGCTAATACCTGCACCCTTTTTCTTCGAGAGATATGCAAGCGAGAATTATCATTGGTGAGAGACCCCCCCAAAGATGCCGAGTAGTCAAAGAAAAGATACCGAGTAATCTCGCAGTCGCTCGGTATCTTTTTCCCGTTGTGTCGTGTGGACATTTCACTCCATATCAGAGCCACAAGTACGCACTTAGAGAAAGGTGGGTGAAACAGGCGGTTTGTGCTTGTACATTTGCCTGCGATTTCCTGCTGTTTCCCTTGATTTCATCGGTTCTTGGGACAAGGATTTCGCTCGCATACATTTGCACCGAAAAGAGAAAAACGACAATTAAAAACGATATTGATATGAGATTTACCGCCATCGACACCTCCGCGTGGGAGGAACTGAAAAAGAGCATTGAAGAGCTGGCTCTTTGTATGAGAGAACATTTCGGCACGAAGCCCGAAGTCCCCGACTTATTGCACAACGGGGACGTGTGCCGAATACTGAACATCAGCAAGCGAACGCTCCAGCACTATCGGGACACGTCCGTGCTGCCCTTTATCCAAATCGGGCATAAGTGCTATTACAAACGTGAGGATGTGGAAGCACTCCTCGAAAAATCGAACCGAAAGATACAATGACTATGGAACATGAAATCGTAAACAGAGAAACACCCGAAATGAAACAACTCATCTCAGGCATCAAAGAAGTAAGCAAACGCCTTCGGGAGATTGCCCAAACGCATCGTCCGCTCTTCGGGGGAGAAATCTACCTCACGGGGAGAGAGGTCTGCGAACGGCTTTTCGTCAGTCCTCGCACCTTGCAAGACTATCGGGACAAGGGCATCATTCCCTACACCCAAATTGCAGGGAAAATACTCTATCGACTATCCGACATCAACAGACTGCTCCAAGAGAACTATCATTCAGTTTCTCCACATCCTTGCCAACACTTGTTAT